>CAZYKI010000031.1:1437-19350 GCA_964648035.1 uncultured Candidatus Puniceispirillum sp.
GGCCCTGACAGGGACGAGGCGCGCCAGTTTGCGTCTGGGGTGTCTGGCTCACAGGCAAGGCCGGCAGCGTGAATCGCTTCAATCGCGCAAAATTCGTCCTTTTCCGATGTGTCGCCGCTGATTCCCACCGCGCCAATCACGGTGCCATCCGGCAATTTGACCAGAACGCCGCCGGGCACCGGAATGAATTTGCCATCAGCCGCAACCCCAAGGGCCGCTTGGAAACTGGGACGCGATGCCAGCCGGTCCCTGATTAGCCGGCTTGACATGCCCATCCCCAACGCGCCCCACGCCTTGCCCCGCGCCACGTCAAATCGTAATAGGCCCGACCCGTCCTCGGATTGGCTGGCAACGATGCGGCCACCAGCATCCAGCACAACAACGGTCATCGGCAGCATGGTCTCGGCGCGGGCGGTGGCCAGCGCGACATCAATGATCTGTCGCGCGGCATCCAATGTCAGACTGGTTTGCAACTGCATATACGGACCTTTCGTGCAGATTAACCGCGGCTAGATTGCGCGGATCAGTCGCGTGGCGGTGCGCTTTCGGCAAACCCCGGCACCGCCGCCGCAAAATCGGCAAGCCATGTCTCAAGGCCGGGGGCGTGGTCACGCCAGTTCAATTGCTTGCGAAAATCAAGATAATCAAGCACGCAGGCCAGCCCGATTTCACCAACATCCGGCATCGCCCCGTTTGTATAAACAGGATTACCAGCGGCAATTGCTGCCAAGCCGCGACTGATCTTGCCGCGCTGCCGCGTGACTACCGATTCGACATATTTGTCGTCTGGCCGCATCCGGCTTTCATAAACAATCAGCACCGCAGCATCGAGAATACCATCCATCAGGGCCGCCCGGGTTAACGCATCAAAACGGGCCGGACCGCTGGCCGGAATGATTTTGCCACCACCGGCCTTGGCATCAAGATATTCCATGATCACCCGGCTGTCGTAATAGGTCTTGCCGTCAGCCTCAAGTGCCGGGATTTTGCCAAGCGGATTAACCTCACAAATACTGTCATTCGGATCCATTGTGTCGGTCAGCACCGGCGAAATCTGGTCGGCAAGACCAAGAATATAAGTGGCCATTTTAACCTTGCGGCCGAATGGTGATGACGGGCTTGAGCGCAACTTCATGGGTCTGTTCCTTTTGCAGCAACTGTTGGTATCAGCTGATAAATTGGTGATGACGGCCACCGATCTGGTCAGGGCCAAAAAAATCCTAGAACCTGTGCTGGCGAAATGCCAGTCGTATTTGCCCTAAAGGCTCAAAGGGGGGCAGACTCAAACAGCAAACCGATCAACCCGGAACGGTGCTGCATCAATCGGCGGCGGCGTTCCGGCAATCTGGGCGGCCAGTATCAATGCTGACCCCGGCCCCATCGACAGGCCAATATGCTGATGACCGAAATTGAACCATAAATTGGCGTGGCGTGGCGCCGGGCCGATCATCGGCAGCGAATCGACCAAGGTCGGGCGGCGGCCCATCCACGGTTCGTCCTCGACCGGCGTTCCAAGCGATACAACATCTTTGGCCAGCGCGACCGCCTTATTGATCTGACGAAATTCTGGCGGCGCATCACGATCGGTGATTTCAACGCCTGATGTAACCCGCATGCCTTGGCGCATCGGCGCAATCACAAATCCGCCTTCAACATCATAAATCGGCTGGCGCAAGCGCGGCCCGTCAGCCGGGGCAAGATGCTGGTGATAGCCACGCTCCCACGCCATCGGGATATCATAGCCAAGCCACGCCGCAATCTCGGCCGACCAGGCACCGGCCGCAAGCACCAGCTTGTCAGCATCAAAACTTGCCCCGCCGTCACAGGTCACCTGCCACCGGCCATCACCGTCAGGCGCAACGCCGGTGACTGACGCTGTCTCGACAACGCCGCCGGCGGCAACAAACATCGCCACATACGCATCGGTCAGATCGGCCGGGCTGGATATGGCCGCGGTATCATCCATCATCACCGCCTTATGATAGCGGCGCATCAAGGCCGGTTCCATCTGACGAATTTCTGCGGCTTCATAGACGGTGAACTGAACCCCGACCGACCGCATCAGATCCATTTCGGCCTGATAATTGGCAAACCCCTTTTCGGTACGAAACAGTTTTAGCCAGCCCCCATCGGTTTTAAGCAAGTGATCCGCACCGGCCTCGGCAATCCAGCGTTTATGCTGGGCTTGCGACATTGTCAAAAGTGCGCGCAAAGCGCGCGCCGCATGATGCATATGACCCGGCCGACAATGCGCCAAAAACCGGGCGACCCAGCCGATACGCCGCAACACGAACCCAAGGTCATAGCGCAGCGCATTGGACCGGCCCAACAGCAATTTCGGCAAATTCTTCATTAGACCCGGATTATTCAACACCATCACCGATGAATCCGACAGCACCCCGGCATTGCCATAGGATGTTTCGCGGCCCGGCTGTTTCCGGTCAATCAACCGCACCTGATAGCCATCACGTTGCAACTGCAACCCGGCCGACACCCCGACGATACCGCCACCGATGATAATGATCGTCTGTCCCATGAAACACAGCCTTGCGTGGAAATGCCGCCAATTATAAAGCCATATTGATGAAGCTCAATACCGCACCGCCGACAAGCGCATAGGCAAATCCCGACCACAGATTTGGGCCCAATGCCAGTTGCCGTGACGGCACCCGGTAAAGGCTGGTCGACATGATAACCGACAAGGACGCGACTGATGCCATTGTGCCAGCCCCCCAGCCGATCAGATGCGCCTGCATCAGCAACGCCGGTTCAACCGCCGCATGGCCACCACTAAACACCGCCATCAAGGCGGTACTGCTGATCACCGGATGCACCCCGATCACCGACAACAGCATCATCGCCAACGGGGTTATGGTCAGGGCAAACCAGCCGGGGATGACGCCGGCATAAAAGCTCGACACCAGAGCGGTAAACGCGCCCGTTCGCAACGCAAAAAATCCGATCAACATCGCACTGCCGATAATCATAATGTCATCAGCAATGGCTTTCATACTGCGATCAACCTCGGTCATGATCGGCGTTATCTGCCGCGGATAGCGGGCAAACTGCACCAGCACCAGAACCGGCATCACCACCACTACGGCAGAAATGGCGGTGAAATCAAAAATCAATGCCGATGACAGCACCGCCCCCAACACAATCGACAACCGCAACAAAACCGGCTTTAGGCATGCCAGTGCCAGCTTTAGCTGACCAAATGAAAAGGACCGGTCAAAGATCCGAAACGACACCAGTGCAAACACCGTCGATGTCACCGCGCCCATCGCAATCGCAACCCAGGCGGCGGTTTCACCAACAAAACTCTGCCCAATCGCAAAGGCCACAAAAAAGGGCGACCAGGCAGCGGCTGTCACCATGCCGCGCAAGGCAGCCTCGGCGGCGCGGCGGCGCTGCGGTTCACTGGCATCATCGGGCAAGGCGGCGGACAAAATTGCCAACGCCCCGGTATTGATCACCGCCCCAAAAATATTCGCCGCAATATGAAAGCCGCCGGTTGACGCTGATTCGGGCAAGCCGGCCAACGCCTGTTGCGCGCGATGCACTGACGGCATCAGTGACGCTGTCGCCCGCACCAACGCCATGGTCGGCAGCAATGCGGTAAAAATCAGCACATAGCGGCCGCCCGCAATCCATTCATCATCAGTGGGAAAATGATCAAGAAGCGCCCAAGCGACCACCACCAAAACCAATAAGATCACCACCGTGTCACGGCGCAGGCGGGTCAAGGTCAGGGCGACAAAGGCAACAAAGGCCAGCAGCCCGATATGCACCAGCCACACAAACCTGTCGCCGGTCAGAATTTGCAGCAAGGCGGCGGCCCATGCGACCGATAACAGCCCGACCCGCAAACGCCCAAAAATGGCGATGGTATTGTCAAACATGGGTTATTGATCCGGCAGACAAGCAGAATAGCCACCAGCGACCGCTGATACGACAAGCACGAATGTGAGGGTAGGCCGCCCTTGGCAAAAGCGCAACCCGTCACGCTGTTTCAAGACAGCCCCTCACTGGCGGCAAGGGCCGCCTCAAGCGCTTCTTCGGCGGCAAGCCATTCACTTTCCGCCGCTGCCAAAGCCGCGGTGGTGGCGGCCAGCTTGCGGGCGGTGGCCTGCATCACATCGGCGTTGTCGCCATCATAGAAACCGGGGGCTGCCATCGCCGCCTCAATTGTGGCCTTTTCATCGGCAAGGCGGGCCATGTCCCGCTCACAGGCCTTGATTTTGGCGCGCAACGGACTTGTTGCCTGGCGTTTTTCGCGGCCCGATGACATCGGCCGGGGCGCCGGCTGGCCGGTCGCTGTTGTCTTGTCGCTGCTGGCAATCGATGGGCCGGACCGGCGGGCCAAAAGCTGGCGCTGGTAATCGGCCATATCGCCATCAAATTCTGCGACGCGGCCGTCTTGGACCAGCCACAGCTGGTCGGCGACCATTTCAACAAGGTGCGAGTCATGACTAACCAGAATGACCGTGCCTTGATAGCTGTTCAGCGCCTGAATCAATGCCGCCCGACTTTCGATATCAAGATGGTTTGTCGGCTCGTCAAGAATGAGAATATGCGGCGCATCAATCGCCGCCATCGTCATCAACAGCCGCGCTTTTTGTCCGCCCGACAAGCGTTCGACCGGATTATCGACGATATCGGCGCCAAAACCAGCCCCGCCAAGCCGCGTTTTCACCGCCAAGGGCGTGTCTTTCGGCCGCAACCGTTGTAGATGCTGAAACGGGCTTTCACCCGGCACCAACTCATCAAGCTGATGCTGGGCAAAAAATCCGATCCGCAATTTCGGGCCATGATTGACCGTTCCGGCCATCGGTTGTAGGCGACCGGCAATCAGTTTGGACAAGGTCGATTTGCCCTCACCATTCGCCCCCAACAGCGCAATCCGGTCATCGGCATCAAGACGCAAATCGATTTGGCGCAGCACCGGCTTGTCATCATAGCCAACCGTCACCCGGTCAAGCTGCAGCAATGGCGGCGGCAGTTCTTCCGGGGTCGGAAAGGAAAATCCGGCCACCGCATTTTCCGACAGCGCCATGATCGGCTGCATTTTGGCCAATTGTTTCAGCCGTGACTGGGCTTGTCGGGCTTTTGAGGCCTTGTAGCGGAACCGGTCAACAAAAGATTGGATATGTTTGCGCTGGGCATCTTGCTTGCGGGCCAAGGCGTGTTGTTGTTCCAGCTGCATGCGGCGTTCGGTATCAAATTGGTCATAGCCACCACTGTAATAGGCAAGGCCGTGATCGCGAAGATGCAGAATGCCGGTCACCGCGCGGTTCAGCAACTGGCGGTCATGCGAAATGACCAGCACTGTGTGACGGTAGCGCGACAGGAAATCTTCAAGCCACACCGCACCTTCTAGGTCCAGATAGTTTGTTGGCTCGTCAAGCAGCAAAAGATCAGGCTGGGAAAACAACACCGCGGCCAACGCCACCCGCATACGCCACCCCCCGGAAAAGGCGGCACATGGCCGGGCTTGTGCGGCGGTATCGAACCCCAGCCCAGCCAAAATCGAGGCGGCCCGCGCCTCGGCCGACCAGGCGTCGATATCGGCCAGCCGGTCATGAATATCGGCAAGCCGCGCCGGGTCGGTGACATGATCCGCCTCGGCCAGCAGCGCGGCGCGTTCGGTATCAGCGGCAAGAACCGTCTCAAGAAGGCTGATATCGCTGGCCGGGGCTTCTTGGTCGACTCCGCCAACCCGAAAATAGGGCGGATAGTCAATCACACCGGCGTCCGGCATCCATTCGCCCTTGATCATCCGGAACAGGCTGGTTTTACCAGTGCCGTTTCGGCCGACAATCCCCACCTTATGACCGGTCGGAATGGTCGCCGTTGCGTTCTCGAAAAGCGGTTTTCCCTCAATCGCGAAGGACAGGTTGCGTATGGCTAGCATGGCTATGACAGGTGCCTCGGCCAGCCGTGATTGTCAATGCTATTGCAAAATCAACGGCCCGCTAGCCTGCCAGCGCGTCAATCTGATCCCAATAGGGATTTTGGCCATAAAGCCCTGAAATGAAATCGATAAACCGGCGGGTGCGCTTGGGTACGACGGTGGTTTTCGGATAGACGGCAAAAATATCGAACGCGCTCCAGTGATAGGATGGCAGCAATGGCTGCAACAAACCGCGATTGATCGCATCATAATGCAAAAAGGCCGGCAAATTGGCCATGCCAAGGCCAGCAATCGCAAGATCCCGCAACACATCGCCATTATTCGCTGTCATCCGGGCGGTCACACGAACGCTGCCAGCATCGCCGTCAGGGGTCCGATATGACCAGTCAAGCGGGTTCGATTCATTGTCATAGATCAGCGCTGGCCAATCGCGTAAATCATCGGGATGGTGCGGGGCCGGAAATTGCGCCATCAGGCCTGGCGAGGCCACCGGCACCAGCCGTACCGTCGATATTTTCTTGGCAATCAGGCTGGAATCGGTCAAGGCCCCGATCCGAATAGCCGCATCGATTCCCTCGGCGATCATGTCGACACGCTTGTCGCTGAGGTCCATTTCGATGCGGATGTCGGGATGTTCATACATGAATTGGGCAATGGCGGTCGACATATGCCCGACCCCAAAGGATAGCGGCACGCTAAGCCGGAATACCCCACTAAGTGCGGTGCCGGCATTCTGGACTTCTAACTCGGCATCCTCTAGCGAGGCTAAAATCTCTTTGGCGCGCTGATAGAATATCTGCCCGGTTTCATTCAAGAATAAGCGCCGGGTCGAGCGCTGAATCAAGGATGTGCCAAGCCGCAATTCAAGGTCACGAAGCCGCCGACTGACGGCCGACACCGCCACCCCCATACGATCCGACGCCTGGGTCAGGCTGCCGGTCTCGACAATCGTTACAAAGGCACGCAATTCTTCAATTTGGCTCATGGCACCTTTATAAACTATTTTTCTCTAAATTAGAAATATATTTTGTTTTTATCCCTCTTTATTTGTGGTAACAGGAAATATTAGTGTCAAATTAGCCATGGGGGTCCTCCCCCCTCCCATGGCTTTCTCTCCCCCCCCCTCTGGGTCGATATGATCCGATAGTAACAGCGTAGTCGGGACAAAAGCGTGGTGGTACTATGAACATCCTGAGGCTTGATTCAAGCATGCGGCACAGCGGTTCAGACAGCCGGGCGCTTGCCGACAGCTTGGTCGCCAAATTACAGGACAAACTGGTATCGAGTACGCTGGCCTGCCGTGACCTGAAAGCCGGTATGGGGCATGTGTCTGGTGCCTGGCGCGATGCCAGCCTCAACAATGCAGAAACCCGCTCTTCGCAAGATCGTGCTGTTCTGGCCCAATCAGATGCTCTATCGGCCGAACTAGACCGGGCTGATATTCTGGTGGTGGCGATGCCGATCTATAATTTCAGTGTGCCGACATCATTTCGTGCGTGGGTTGATCTGGTGTGCCGCGACAATGTTGACGGTGCCAGCGCCACAACGCTTGACACACGGGCCCACAACAAACGTGCGGTTGTCGTTTTAACATCCAACCACACCACCGCTGGCGCTGGCGATGATTTTGCGACCGGTTATGCCACATTCATGTTACGGTTTCTCGGCGCCGCTACGGTTGATATCGTCGATGCGACCGGACTTGCCGGTGATCGTGACGCGGTCCTTGCCCGGGCGCGCGCCACAATCGACAAACTGGCTGACCAACTAAGCCATGACAGCGAACCGGTCGCCGCTGCATAGACATCTTGCCGCCAACCGCCAGACCGCTTATCCTGTTCCATCATCTTCTCTAATGCCATAGGGGCAAACGAGGTTGTTGGCCCGAATCTGGGCCCAAATGATGAATGGTACGATGCCTGACATCAAGATAGAACCAAGCTGGAAAACCCAGCTTGCCGATGCCTTTGCCACCGATCAGATGCGCGCGCTTGGCCAATTCCTGCGTGATGAAAAAGCCGCCGGCAAAATCATTTACCCGCCCAGTGCCGAGATTTTTGCCGCCTTTGCCCTGACACCGTTTGACAAGGTCAAGGTGATCATTCTTGGCCAGGATCCATATCATGGCCCGGGTCAGGCGCATGGCCTCAGCTTTTCGGTACGTCATGGTGTGGCACCGCCACCATCCTTGCAAAATATATATAAGGAATTGGCATCAGATCTTGGCCTGCCACATCCCGGCCATGGCAATCTTGAACGCTGGGCCGCTCAGGGGGTGTTATTGTTAAATGCCAGCCTGACCGTCGAGGCGGGTCGGGCCGGCGCCCATGCCGGCAAGGGGTGGGAGCCATTCACCGATAGGGTGATCGCGCGCCTCAATGCCGCCCGCGACCATCTGGTGTTTATTTTGTGGGGCCGCAAAGCCCAACAAAAAGGCGCGATGATCGACCGGCAACGCCATTATGTTATCGAATCCGCCCACCCGTCTCCGCTGTCGGCACATAACGGCTTTTTGGGAAGCGCCCCCTTTTCCCGAACCAACCAATATCTCGAATCGCATGGCATGACGCCAATCGACTGGCGCGCCTGATCACGCGGCCCATCACCGGCAGACAAAATGTCCGATCGGTCATTTTTATCGCGCATTGATAGCTAATTGGGCGTATGGTCGGGCTTGTTGCACCGATTTCCCATATGGCGTGGGTTACGGCATATCGAGTGGACGTAAGGTATCTCTATGAAAGATAATCCGCGCCTTGGCATCATATTGATGATTGCGACCATGATCGTCTTTTCCATTCAGGACGGGCTGTCGCGGTACCTTGCTGAAAGCTATAATGTGATCAGCGTTGTGATGATCCGCTATATGTTTTTCATGCTGTTTGTCATGGCCTATAGCGCCCGCCTGCCAGGCGGTATCATCGGTGTCGCGACAAGCCGGCAAACCAGTCTTCAAATAGCCCGCGGCATTCTGCTGGTCGCCCAAATTTGTGTGGCAGTGCTAAGCTTTAGCACGGTTGGGTTGGTCAATTTTCACGCTGTCTTCGCCAGCTATCCGCTGATGGTCATGGCGCTATCGGTTCCGATTCTGGGCGAGGTGGTTGGGTGGCGGCGCTGGCTTGCTGTCAGCATTGGCTTTATCGGCGTCCTGATCATCCTGCGGCCGGGGTCGGCAATGTTCGATTCAGCCAGCATTCTGCCGGTGATCGCCGCCTTTATGATGGCTGTTTATGGGATCATGACACGCTATGCGGCACGTCAAGACTCGGCGCAAACCAGTTTTTTCTGGACCGCTATTGCCGGTGGTGTGGCGATGCTGGTGATTGGTCCGTTTTTCTGGCAGCCACCACAGGGGCATGATTGGTGGTGGATGGGTCTTTTATGCCTGACCGGTACGGGCGGCCATTTTCTGCTGATCAAGGCGCTTGATTCGACCAAAGCATCGACCATCCAGCCTTTTGCCTATCTGCAGCTGGTGTTTGCCTCGACGATTGGCATTCTGGTGTTTGGCGACAGCCTTGACCCGATGCTGATCGCCGGCAGTGCGGTCATTGTCGGCTCGGGGCTTTTTGCCCTGCAACGCGAACGCCAGGCCGCCGCCTGACCATGCCTTATCCTGATTGACCGACCAGACGTGGCACCGACACCCCCACTGTCATCCAGCAATCTTGCAACGGTCCGCTAACCACCTGTTGCACCACCCATGACAAATACAGAATTTCGCCTTGCGTGGTTTCAACCAGCACATCGAATTTGCGCCATGCGGCACCCGATGCGTGCCGGCCCGCCGGATTTGTCTTGGCCGGTCTGATCTGATGCGCGCGGTGATTAAGTAGCTGGCTGAAAGCCGGCCCTTTCAACATCATCGCAAAGCGCGGCAACGGGCCGGTCAGGCGGCGGTTTTGCGGATGCGCGAACGCCCAGGTCTGGCGGATGCCAAAATCCGGCTCATCAAGGTCATTATGCTTCAAGCTGGTCATCTGAATGGCAACCACCTCGGCCGGGGTAATCAGCGGGTCGGGTGTTACCAGCGCGGCGGCACGCACTGGCGACGCCGTCAACGCCAAAAATACGATAAGTTTAACAAGCCAAAGATTCATGCGGACCGGCTCCTTTTCGCTGCCTTGCCTCTCCCCAACTTGCGAAACCAACACTGACATCATATCTGTTGAAAAGCAACCAACAGAGGCTGTCATAAAGGGGTCAACAGCATCATGCAGGTGATTATTCAAGGCGCCGGACGCGGCATCGGGTTGGCCCTTGCCAAACAAGCCCTTACCGCCGGCGCATCGCATCTTTATCTGACCGCCCGCGACCCCGCCGCGTCAGCTGGCTATCGCGAGATGCCGCCATCGGCGACAATCCGCTGGTTCAGCATGGATTTTTGCGATCCGGCCAGCATTGCCGCCTGCGGCGCGGCGCTGTGCGCGGCAACGCCCCGCATTGACCGGGTGATCAGCACCGCCGGGCTGCTTCATGACGCCGGCATTCATCCTGAAAAGACCATCACCGCGCTTGGCACGGCGGCCATGATGCGCCTCTATCAGGTCAATGCGATGGGGCCAGCCCTGTTCTGGCAAGCGCTGTGGCCCTTATTGCGGGCCAGCAAGGGCGTTAAAATCGGCAGCCTGTCAGCCCGGGTTGGATCGATCAGCGACAATCGCCTTGGGGGCTGGTACAGCTATCGCGCCAGCAAGGCTGCCTTGAACCAATATCTGCGATGCATGGCGATTGAACTGGCCCGCTACAATCCAGAGGCCGCTGTTGCCGCGCTTCATCCGGGGACCGTCGATACCGCCCTTTCCAAACCGTTTCAAACCCATGTTGCGCCTGACAAGCTGCAAGACCCGGCCATAACAGCGGCCCAATTATGGGCGGTGCTTGACCGGCTGCACCCTACCCAAAGCGGCCGGTTCTTTGCCTATGACGGCAGCGAAATCGAATTTTAGACAGGCTTGTCCGGCGGTAGGGTGAGCCGCCCCCGTAAGGTGACCGGCAATTGTGCCAGCATGAACAAAAAGCTGGCCGGGGCCACAAAAAAGGTTTTATAGGCCACCCATTCGGCATCGGTGAAATGGCGCCACACCACTTCATTCAGCACCGCCAAGACCAGAAAATAAAGGCCCCAGCGCCGGCTCAGGATAAACCATGTTTTGTCGTTCAGAAAAAACTGCGTGCCGAAAAACTCACGCATCATCGCCCGCTGAAACAGCAAACCACCAAGCAATACCGCCGCAAACAGCCCGTTGAATAAGGTGGGCTGAATTTTGATGAAAACCGCCGCATGAAAATAAAAGGCGGCGACCGTCAGGCTGCCGGACATGATCACCGAAAACAGGGCAAATCTGGCAAGCCGCTTTTCACGCCACCAGTTAACCGTCATCACCAGTGCCCCCAACCCGACCGACACCGCCGCCGCAACAAACAGCCCATAAAGGTGAAAGCCGATGAAAAACCCGGCAAGCGGTAAAATTTCGGCAAAGAATGTGCCAAGTCGCATCCGTGGCATCGCCGCGCTGGTGGCGTTTGACACCGTGTCTTTGGGCGGTGTGCTGGTCACTGCGCCGCGCCACCCGCTATCGGCGCGGCAACCCATCTGTCAAGGTTCAGCGGCATCACGGCGGCGGCTGCCTTGCCACGCAGAAACACGATTGTTACCGATCCGATTTCGATGCCGAATTTGCTGACATAGGCCCGGTTAATCGCAATCTCATCACTCTGGCGATAGATCCAGTCATCAAAATGCACCTTGGTTGCGGTGCCGTTCATGGTCAGTGACACATCATAAGCCCAGTTCAACCCGTTGCCAGCAATCCGCCCCGTCGCAACACCGTCAATATCGGCGGCCGTTCCCTGATAACGGATCGTGCCATCGCCATCCGGCCCCAGATTGTCAATTGTCCAGATGCGCGTTGCCGCCTCGCCATCTTCATAGAGGAATTGCTCATTCAGCACCAACCGGTTGCCGCTGACCGCGCCGTTTAACGCGACCCTGAACTGACGGCGCAAATTACCGAACCTGTCCTCGAAAATACCAAAAGCGACCGTATCACCAGCAAAAAACTCTTCCAGCACCAAAGCCGGTTGCCGCGTTGCCAGTGCGGTAACATCGCGCCGCGCACAGGACGATATCGCCCCCAAAGTAACCGCCACGAGCCCGACGCTTAACAACAGGCGCAGCGCTGCACCCCACAGGCCAAAGCCTTGCCGCCTGTTCCCACGATACCTACCAGCCATATCTTACCTCTTTCATTGTCGTTAACCGCTATAATCGCCAGCGGTTGCCGCTTCATCAGCCGCCCCAAGCCTTGTCAAAAACCGGTTGGCATCGGCGGTAATCTCCTGCACCCGCGCCGCCGCCATACGGTCAAGGGTCCGATAGATCATCCCCAACCGGGCATTATTTGACAATTTGTCCCGGTGGCGTATCAGAAAATCCCAATAGAGATAATTGAACGGGCAGGCTTTGTCGCCCGATTTCTTGGCAACCTGATAGGCGCAGTTTTTGCAATAATTTGACATGCGGTTGATATAGGCACCCCCCGCCGCATAGGGTTTGCTGGCAAGATAACCGCCATCGGCATAGAGCGCCATTCCCGACACATTCGGCAACACCACCCAGTCATAGGCATCGGCATAGACAATCAAAAACCAGTCATTGACTGCGGCCGGCGACAGGCCGGCAAGCAGGGCGAAATTGCCAACCACCATCAACCGCTGGATATGATGCGCATAGGCATAGCGTCTTGTCTGGTCGATCGTTTGCCGCAAACAATTCATTTCGGTCTTGCCGGACCAGAAAAATGCTGGCAAGGGACGCGTCGCTTCAAAGAAATTGGCAGCGGCGTAATCTGGCATCCGCAACCAATAAAGGCCGCGGACAAATTCACGCCAGCCAAGAATTTGCCGGATAAAACCCTCGACCGCATTCAGCGGCGCCCCACCGTTGTGATAGGCGGTTTCGGCCGCGCGGATCACCTCCAGCGGCGCCAGCAACCCCGCATTCAGATACAGCCCGATATGGCTGTGATACATCCACGGCTCATCCGCCAGCATCGCATCCTGATAATCACCAAATAAGGGCAATCGCTGGGTGATAAACCGGTCCAGAACCGCCATCGCCTCGGCCCGCGTCACCGCAAAATCAAACCCGTCAAGCGTTCCAAAATGATCGGCACAGCGCTGGGTCACCATCGCCAGCACATCGCGGGTTATCATGTCCGGGGCAAAGCTGGCAGGCGGTGGTACCACCAATCCCGATTTTGGCGGCTGCCGATTTTCACTGTCATAGTTCCATTTGCCACCAACCGGCGCATCGCCATCCATCAACACGTTATGGCGGCGGCGCAGTTCGCGATAGAAAAATTCCATCCGCAAGCTTTTGCGTCCACTGGCCCAGACGGCAAATTCATCAAGGCTGCATAAAAACCGGCTGTCGGGTAGAATCTCAACCGGTATCGCCAGCACCTGCTGCCAACCCTTAATATCAGCCAGCAACCGATATTCACCTGGCGCGGTCATCACGATCCTGTCCGGGCCAGCGGCCGCGGCCGCCAATTTCACCGCTTCCAAAAGGCTTTGGGGGCCAGCCGGATCATCAAGCTGGTAATAGGTCACCGCAATACCGGCGGCGCGCAATTCGGCCGCAAAATGGCGCATAGCCGCAAACAGAAATGCAATTTTGCGCTTATGATGTTTGACATAGGTGACCTCATCCATCACCTCGGCCATCACCACCAGATCGGTGGCCGGATCAAGCGTGGCCAGACTTGGCAGATCCCGGCTAAGCTGGTCGCCAAGCACCAAACGTAGCGTTTTCATTCCACGGCCTTTAGGGCTGAAAAAGCGGCAAGCGCCGCCTCGCGCGACGCCTTGGCATCCACCATCGGATGCGGATAGGTCACCCCAAGCCGGACCCCGGCGGCCGCCAGCACCTCGGCCGGTGCCGTCCACGGGCTGCATAAAAATGCGTCCGGCAGGCCGGCAATTTCCGGCACATAGCGACGGATATAATCACCATCAGGGTCAAATTTTTCGCCTTGGGTAATCGGATTGAAAATCCGGAAATAGGGGGCTGCATCTGCCCCGCATCCCGCGATCCATTGCCAGCTGGCACTGTTATTGGCAAGGTCGGCATCGACCAGACAATCCCAAAACCAGCGTTCACCATGATGCCAATGAAGGCGCAAATTCTTGACCAGAAACGATCCGACAATCATCCGCGTACGGTTATGCATATAGCCGGTTTGCCACAGTTCGCGCATCGCCGCATCGACAATCGGATAGCCGGTCATGCCCTGCTGCCAGCGGGCCAACGCACCCGGATCATCACGCCAGTCAAAATGGTCAAAGCGTGGTTGCAAATTTTTGCGCGGCAAGTCCGGAAAATGAAACAGCAGGGAATGCGAAAATTCACGCCAGCCCAATTCAGACAGGAAATGATCACCATCACGTTCAGGGCAGGCCCCGCTGTCGATCTGATCGCGGACCGCATACCAGACCGTGTTGGGTGAAATCTCGCCCCAATGCAAATAGGGGGAGAGGCGTGACACATGCCGGCGGGCCGGAAAATTCCGCCCCTCCTTATAGCCGGCAAGCCCCTCGTCAAGAAAGGCCGAAAGCCGGTCTTTGGCGGCGGCCTCGCCAACCGCCCACCTCTCTTCCAAGCCATTGATCCAGTCAAGGTCGGGCAACAGGCCAAGATTGTCGATAGCGCCCTGCCCCTGCGGACAGCCAGCATCGCTAACAAGGTCAAGCGGTGACGGTAGCGGCAAAGGCTGGCGCGGCGGCACAGCTTTCAGACAGCCGCGCCGATAAAAGGGGGTGAACACCCGATACGGCGTGCCATCATCTTTCAGCACCTCCCACGGTTCCCACAATAACGACGCATTGAAACTTTCCGCGGCGATACCGGCCGCGGTCAGCGTTGCCTTGATGCGGCTATCGCGGTCAATCCGCCATGGCTCATAAGCGCGGCTCCAGGTGACCATCCTCGCACCGCAATCGCGGGCTAGCGCAGGCAACAAGTGGGCTGCATCCCCGGCCAGCACCACAAGGCGCCCGTCAAGCGCGTGATTAAGCGCGTTCAGCGACTGATGAAGCCACCAGCGGCTGGCCCCGCCCATCTTATGCGCCGCGGCATTATCATCATCAAGAATATAGACCGGCAAAACCGAACCATTCGCCGCCGCATGGGCAAGGCCCGGATTATCGGCAAGACGCAGGTCCTGGCGAAACCAGTGAACGATGCATGGGTTTGTCATGGTGACCCCAGCCTCCATAAATCAGTGATAAACAGATAGTAACAAATGTTAAGCGTGCAACCGCCGGTCAGGACAGCGGGTCAGCCACCACCCTTTGTACCTGTTTACCAAGCTGATCAATCTCAACCGTCATCACATCACCGGCGCGCAAATAAACCGGCTCAGGTTTCAGCCCCATGCCAACGCCGGCTGGCGTTCCCGTGGCGATAATGTCACCCGGGTGAAGGGTCATCAATTCAGACAAATGGGCAATAATCTCGGCCACTGAAAAAATCATATCGGCCGAGGTGCCATTTTGCATCAGCTGGTCATTGACCAACAGCCGCATCCCAAGCTCTTGCGGGTCAGGCACCTCGTCGCGGGTCACAAGCCACGGCCCGACAGGCCCATAGGTGTCACAGGATTTGCCCTTGGTCCATTGGCCAGTCAGATGCATCTGCATATGGCGTTCAGACACATCATTGACAATGCAATAGCCGGCCACATGGTCAAGCGCCTGCGCAACCGACACATATTTCGCCGGCGTGCCAATCACCGCCGCCAATTCCACTTCCCAATCACTATGGGTAGACCCACGCGGCATGATCACATCATCATCCGGCCCATTGATTGACGATGTTGCTTTCATAAAAACGATCGGATGTTCGGGGATCGGCAGGCCGGTTTCCCGCGCATGGTCATGGAAATTCAGCCCGATACAAATGAATTTGCCAACCCCACCAACACAAGGCCCAATCCGGGGCGATCCGTCAACCGCCGGCAGGCTGGCCGGATCAAGGGCGCGCAACCGGTCAAGACCGGCATCATTCAGCATCGCGCCGTCAATATCGGCAATATGCGCTGATAGATCACGAACGACACCATCAGCATCAATCAGACCGGGGCTTTCTTTACCGGCAACACCATAACGAACAAGACGCATCTATTTTTTCCTCACGCTTTGTATGATCCCCCAATCATAAACCCCCGCTTGCGGTCGACCGATCCTGTCATCGACCGATGGGCATCATCCAGCTTCGTCAGCCAAGCGCTGGCGCAGCGCGTATTTTTGAATCTTTCCGGTCGATGTTTTCGGAATCGGTTCAAAACGGAATTCACCTGGTACTTTATAGCCCGCCAAATTAGCCCGGCACCAATCGCGCAATTCATCACTGCTGGCCGATTTACCGTCAACAAACTCGATAAAGGCACATGGTGTCTCGCCCCATTTTTCATGGGCCTTGGCCACCACCGCCACGCTGGCGACAGCCGGATGTTTATAAAGCGCATCCTCGACCTCGATCGACGAGATATTCTCGCCGCCCGAAATAATGATATCTTTTGACCGGTCTTTCAACTGCACATAATTGTCGGCATGGACCACGCCAAGATCGCCCGAATGGAACCAGCCACCGGCAAAGGCTGCTTGGCTGGCGCTTTCGTTCTTGAAATAGCCTTTCATCACCACATTGCCACGAAAGACCACTTCGCCGATGGTCTCGCCATCGCGTGGCACCGGTTCCATAGTTTGGGGATCGACCACATCAAGGGCTTCCAGTGCCAGATAGCGGACCCCCTGGCGCGCTTTGAGCGATGCCTGCTTGGCGCTGTCCAACTGGTCCCAGCTGGCGTCCCAGTCATTCACCACCGACGGGCCATAGGTTTCGGTCAGGCCATAAAGATGGGTTACATTGAACCCGGCCGACTTCATGGCGGCCAGCACCGCCTCGGGCGGCGGTGCAGCGGCGGTGAAAAATTCGACCGCATAATCCAGCGCGGCCGATGCCGGCTTGCCCGACACCACCAGTGACATAACGATCGGCGCACCGCACATATGGGTCACCTGATGGTCAAGAATTGCCGCCCAGATATCCTCGGCCCGTACTTCACGCAGGCAGACATGGGTGCCAGAAATTGCCGACAGCGTCCACGGGAAACACCAGCCATTGCAATGGAACATGGGCAAGGTCCACAGATAGACCGCATGTTTTTTCATCGACGCGGTCAGCGCATTGCCCTGGGCCAGCAAATAGGCACCGCGATGATGATAGACAACGCCTTTCGGATCGCCGGTGGTTCCCGATGTGTAATTGATCGAAATCGCATCCCATTCGTCATCCGGCATGATCCAGTCATAGTCAGCATCGCCGGCTGCAATGAATGTCTCATAGTCGATCTCATCATAGGCACTGCGGGTGCCCTGATAGACCGGGTCGTCATAGATCACCAGCTTTGGCCGCACCTTGCACAAGGCCAGCGCCGCGCGAATTTGCGGCAATAGGGCGATATCGGTGATCAATACCTTACTTTCGGCATGGTCCAGCTGAAAGGCGATAGTGGCCGCATCAAGCCGGGTATTGAGTGAATGCAACACCGCCTGACACATCGGCACCCCATAATGCGCCTCGATCATCGCCGGCGTGTTCAGCAACATCGCCGATACCGTATCGCCGCGCCCAAGGCCCATATCCGCCAGCACACTGCCAAGCTGCCGACAGCGGCCATAGAGATCAGCATAGGACCGGCGAAGATCGCCATGAATGACCGCGGTCAGTTTCGGAAACACCATCGCTGCCCGTTGCAAGAACGTCAGCGGTGTCAACGGCTGATGGTTTGCCGGATTGCGGTCCAACCCGATATCATAGGGGTTTGTCATGGTCTTTACCTTTCATTGGCCTGCCAATGCGGTGGGCGTTTGTCGATAAACGCATTGATTCCCTCAACCGCGTCTGAATGCAACATATTTTCTACCATCAC
>CAZYKI010000032.1:0-19184 GCA_964648035.1 uncultured Candidatus Puniceispirillum sp.
GGCGGCCGCACCGTCGGTGCCGGCGTCGTCGCGTCGGTCATCAAGTAACTAAGGCTATAGCGGAGGGCGGTTTGTCGCCCTCCTTTGTTTTTCCAGACGAGGTAAGGCAGTTATGGATACCCAGAATATCAGAATTCGGCTGAAGGCTTTTGACCACCGTGTTCTTGACCAATCCACGACCGAGATCGTGAACACGGCCAAGCGGACCGGTGCCGAAGTGCGTGGGCCTATCCCGCTGCCGACCAATTTGCGCCGCATGACCGTGCTGCGTTCGCCGCATATCGATAAGAAAAGCCGCGAACAGTTCGAGATTCGGACACATAAGCGTCTGTTGGATATCATTGACCCGACCCCGCAAACTGTCGATGCGCTGATGAAGCTCGATCTGGCAGCGGGTGTCGATGTCGAGATTAAGCTCTAGCGAAGGGACCAGAGTTATGCGTAGCGGCGTTATTGCTCGTAAAGTAGGGATGACCCGGGTATTTGATGACAATGGTCATCATGTGCCGGTCACTGTCCTGAAACTGGATAATGTTCAGGTGGTTGCGGTTCGCAACATGGAAAAAGACGGCTACACAGCGTTGCAGCTTGGGGCTGGTCTTGCCAAGGCAAAGAATGTGTCAAAGCCAATGCGCGGCCATTTTGCCAAGGCCAATGTGTTGCCAAAGTCAAAGCTCGCCGAATTCCGTGTTGCCGATGATGCGTTGGTTGATGTCGGCGCGACCTTTGTGCCATCGCATTTTGTTGCTGGCCAGAAGGTAGATGTGGTTGGCACCACCCAAGGTAAGGGTTTTGCCGGTGCGATGAAGCGGCATAATTTCGGCGGTCTTCGGGCGTCGCATGGTGTTTCAATCTCGCATCGCTCACACGGGTCTACAGGCCAGTGTCAGGACCCTGGCAAGGTGTTCAAGGGCAAAAAGATGGCTGGTCATATGGGTGCTGTGCGCAATACCACCCAAAATGTAAAGGTCGTTTCGGTCGATGATGAGGACGGTATCGTGCTGCTGCTTGGTGCGGTTCCTGGCCCAAAAAACGGCTGGGTTCTGATCAGCGACGCAGTCAAGGCCGCCCGTCCTGACGCGGCGCCGTTCCCGGCGGGTCTGTATTCTGAAGCGGCCGCCGAAGCACCGGCCGCTGCTGACGAGGCACCTGCCGAGGCTGTTGATGCCGCGCCGGCCGAAAATGCTGTTTCTGACGCTGCCGAGGCCGCTGCTGACGTGCCGGCAACTGATGACGCTGAAGGCAAGAAGGAATAGATTGATGAAGCTGAGTGTGAAAACAATCGATAACAAAGCCGCCGGCGATATTACACTCGCCGACAGCGTCTTTGCTGTCGCGCCCCGTGCTGACATTGTCGCCCGGGTGGTAAAATGGCAGTTGGCCAAGCGGCGCGCCGGGACCCACAAGGTCAAGTCGCGCGGGGAAATCTCGGTGACAACCGCCAAGATGTTCCGCCAAAAAGGTACCGGTCGGGCACGTCATGGTTCGGCGTCGGTCGTCCAGTTCCGTGGGGGTGGTGTCGTGCATGGTCCTGTTGTTCGTGACCATGGGCATGCGCTGCCGAAAAAAGTGCGCCAGCTTGGGTTGCGCTCGGCCTTGTCAAGCAAGGCAGCTGACGGCAAGCTGCTGGTTCTCGACAGCCTGAAATCAACTGGCAAGGACGCTGGTAAAACCGCAAAATTGCGTGACCAGCTGGCCAAACTCGGCGCTGAAAATGCGTTGATCATTGGCGGTGCCGAACTCGATGAGGCTTTTGTGAAAGCCGCCCGCAATATCCCGCTTGTTGATGTGCTGCCGCAGCAGGGCATCAATGTGTATGACATCCTGCGTCGTGACATTCTGGTTCTGTCCAAGGATGCAGCGGCCCATCTTGAGGAGCGCCTGAAATGAGTGTTCGCGCGCGCAAGCCGGTCAATACCGTTGTCACCAAGGCCGCAGCCTATGACACCATTCTTCGCCCGATCATCACCGAAAAGGCGACAATGGCGAATGAGAATGGCCAGGTTACTTTCGCCGTGGCGATGACCGCGACCAAGCCGGAAATCAAGGCGGCTGTGGAATTGCTGTTTGATGTCAAGGTGGTAGCGGTCAACACGATCGTACAAAAGGGCAAAGCAAAAATGTTCCGTGGGCGGCCAGGTCGCCGGTCGGACATGAAAAAAGCGATGGTCACCCTGGCTGAAGGTCAGAATATCGACCTGATGGGAGCATAAGCAAATGGCGTTAAAGAAATTTAATCCAACCACCCCTAGCCAGCGCGGCCTTGTGCTTGTCGACAAATCCGCACTCTATAAGGGCGGCCCGGTGAAGAAACTCACCGAGGGTCTGACGAAAACAGGTGGACGGAATAATTCCGGGCATGTCACCGCGTGGCAAAAAGGTGGTGGCCATAAACGCCGCTATCGGATGATTGACTTCAAGCGCACCAAAACCGGTGTTGAGGCGACTGTCGAGCGGATCGAATATGATCCAAACCGGACCGCCTTTATTGCGCTGATCACCTATGCCGATGGCGAGCAGAGCTATATTCTGGCACCGCAGCGTTTGGCGGTTGGTGACAAGGTCAGTTCTGGCGTTGGTGCTGATATCAAGCCAGGTAACGCCCTGCCTTTGGCCAATATTCCGGTCGGTACATTGATCCATAATGTCGAGCTTAAGCCAGGCAAGGGTGGCCAGTTGGCCCGGTCTGCCGGCACCTATGTGCAGCTTGTCGGCCGTGACCGTGGCTATGCGATTTTGCGCCTTACCTCAGGCGAGGTGCGGCTGGTGCGGTCTGAATGCATGGCATCGATTGGTGCGGTATCAAATCCGGATCAACAAAATATCAAGATCGGCAAGGCGGGCCGCAGTCGTTGGCTTGGCCGCCGGCCGCATGTCCGCGGTGTTGTGATGAACCCGGTTGATCACCCGCATGGTGGTGGTGAAGGCCGGACCTCGGGTGGACGTCATCCGGTGACCCCTTGGGGCAAGCCAACCAAGGGCAAGCGTACACGTTCGAACAAGAAGACCGACCGCCTGATCGTGCGGCGTCGCAAGTCATAAGGGGCGTTCATTATCATGTCACGTTCAGTTTGGAAGGGCCCGTTTGTTGATGGGCATTTGTTGAAGAAAGCCGACAAGGTACGCGAGTCGGGCCGCAATGAGGTGATCAAAACCTGGTCGCGCCGGTCGACTATCATGCCGCAATTTGTTGGTTTGACGTTTGGTGTCCATAACGGCAACAAATTCATCCCGGTGTCGGTAAGTGAAGAGATGGTCGGTCATAAGCTTGGCGAATTTGCGCCAACTCGCACCTATTACGGCCACGCCGCCGACAAGAAATCAAAGCGTTAGGAACAGGTTATGGGTAAGCAATCAACGCCACGCGCTTTAGCCGACACAGAAGCCAAGTCGGTTGCGCGCAATCTTCGGGTCAGCCCACAAAAGCTGAACCTTGTTGCCGCAATGATCCGGGGCATGGATGTTAATAAGGCGATTGCCACATTGACATTTTCGCGTCGCCGTATCGCCAATGATGTCAAAAAGGCACTTCAGGCCGCTATCGCCAATGCGGAAAACAACCATTCACTGGATGTTGACCGGCTTTATGTCAAGCAGGCGCATGTTGGCAAAGGGCTGGTGATGAAGCGCTTTCGGGCGCGCGCCAAGGGCCGCGGTGCCAGAATTTTGAAGCCATTTTCACACCTGACGATTGTCGTTGGTGAAAGAGGAGAGCAGTAGGATGGGTCAGAAAGTCAAGCCAATTGGCCTGCGCGTCGGTATTAACCGGACATGGGATTCGCGCTGGTATGCTGGCCGGAATTACGGACAGTTGCTGCATGAAGACCTGCAGGTACGCAGCTATTTGATGGACCGTCTGAAGCAAGCCGCGATCAGCCGCGTGATTATCGAACGTCCAGCCGGTCGGGCGCGGGTGACAATCCATGCCGGTCGTCCTGGTCTGATTATCGGCAAAAAAGGGCAGGATATTGAAAAGCTACGCCAAGACCTGTCCAAGCGGATTGGCGGCGATGTCAGCTTGAATATCGTTGAAGTGCGCAAGCCGGAAATCGATGCCAAGCTGATTGCCGAAAATATTGCCCAGCAGCTGGAGCGCCGGGTTGGGTTCCGCCGCGCGATGAAGCGCGCCGTTCAGTCGGCGATGCGGCTTGGCGCCCTTGGGGTGCGGATCAATTGCGCCGGCCGTCTTGGCGGTGCTGAAATTGCGCGTACCGAATGGTATCGTGAAGGCCGCGTGCCACTGCATACGCTGCGCGCCGAGGTCGATTACGGTGAAGGCCGTGCCTACACCACCTATGGTGTGTGCGGCATCAAGGTTTGGGTGTTCAAGGGCGAGGTTATGGCGCATGACCCGATGGCCCAGGACAAGCGGCTTGCCGAACAGCAGTCAAGCCCGGCCCCTCGCGCCAACGCGTAGATATCAGGAGATAGTTAGATGCTTTCGCCAAAGCGTACAAAGTTCCGCAAAGCCCATAAGGGCCGCATCCATGGTAATGCCAAGGGCGGGACACAGTTGAACTTCGGCTCCTATGGCCTGAAGGCCGTAACACCTGAGCGTGTTACCGCCCGTCAGATCGAGGCCGCGCGTCGCGCCATCACCCGTCACCTTCGTCGTGCCGGTCGTGTATGGATCCGGGTGTTTCCTGACGTGCCGGTATCAAGCAAGCCTGCCGAGGTGCGGATGGGTAAAGGTAAGGGCTCTCCTGAATATTGGGTAGCCCGGGTAAAGCCAGGTCGCATCATGTTTGAAATTGATGGTGTGCCGTGGGATCTGGCAAGAGAAGCCTTCCTGTTGGCAGCAGCCAAGCTGCCGTTGGACACACGCATTGTTCGCCGCCTTGGCGACACTGATTAAGAGGGGAAGCTCCGATGGCTATTGTAAAGGCTGAAGCGCTTCGCGCAAAAACACCGGATGAGCTGAAAGCCCAGCTTATCGACCTGAAAAAAGAGCAGTTCAACCTGCGTTTCCAGGCCGCCGGTGGACAGGTTGAAAACCCATCCCGGGCTAAAATCGTTCGCCGCGAGATTGCCCGCATCAAAACAGTGCTTGGTCAGATGGCCGGCGCTGCGAATGCTGCCAAATAAGGAAGTCGAGTTATGCCAAAGCGTACTATGCAAGGCACGGTTGTGAGCGATAAAGCCGACAAGACGGTTACCGTCCGCGTCGAACGCCGCATCATGCATCCGGTGTATAAAAAGTTTATCACCAAATCCAAGAAGTTTGCGGCGCATGATGCCGAAAACCGCTTTAAGGAAGGTGATTTTGTCCGCATTCGGGAATGTCCCCCTGTTTCAAAGTCAAAGACCTATGAAGTGGTCTATGACGATGCAGCGAAAAACTAGGAGAGACTGACATGATTCAAATGCAGTCAAATCTTGAGGTTGCCGACAATTCTGGCGCCCGCCGGGTGCAATGCATCAAGGTGCTTGGTGGATCGGGTCGCAAGGTCGCCGGCGTTGGTGATGTGATTGTGGTTTCGGTCAAGGAAGCGATTCCCCGCGGTAAGGTCAAAAAGGGTGACGTGCATCGGGCGGTTATCGTCCGCACCGCCAAGGAAATCCGCCGGGCCGATGGTACCGCAATCCGGTTTGACCGGAATGCCGCGGTCCTGTTGAACAAGCAGGATGAGCCTATTGGCACCCGTATTTTTGGGCCGGTAACCCGGGAATTGCGCGGTCGGAAATTTATGAAGATTGTGTCGCTGGCACCGGAGGTGCTGTAATGGCTGAGAAATTCAAAATCAAAAAGGGTGATCAGGTTGTTGTGATCACCGGTCGTGACAAAGGCAAAAAAGGTGAAGTGATTGAAGTGCTTCGCGCCGAGTCACGCGTCCGTGTGCAGGGCATCAATATGGTCAAGCGGCACCGCCGTGCGACACAGACTGACGCCGGCGGTATCATTTCGATGGAAGCACCGCTGCATATTTCGAATGTTGCCCATATCGATCCGGAAAGCGGCAAGCCAACGCGCGTCCGCCTCGAGGAAAAAGATGGCAAGAAAATCCGGGTCGCCCAGCGGTCTGGCAAGGCCCTGGCATAACGCCGCGGGCAAGGAGTGGAAAAAGCTGAGATGAAAACGCGTTTAGAAGAACATTATCTGACGGCTGTTCGCCCGGCTCTGATCGAGAAATTTGGTTACAGCAATGTGATGCAGGCACCAAAGCTCGAGAAGGTTGTGATCAACATGGGTGTTGGCGAGGCGGTTCGCGATTCAAAGAAGGTCGAAAATGCGGCCCGTGAATTGGCGGCGATTTGTGGACAAAAGCCGGTCATAACCCGCGCCCGCAAGGCTAACGCCGCGTTCAAGCTGCGGGAAGGTATGCCGATCGGCTGTAAAGTGACCCTGCGCCGTGAACGGATGTATGAATTTCTTGATCGTCTGGTCAATATTGCGCTGCCACGGGTTCGCGATTTCCGCGGGCTGAATGGCAAGAGCTTTGACGGTCGCGGTAATTACGCGATGGGGATCAAGGAACAGATCGTGTTCCCGGAAATCGACTATGATCAGGTCGATGAAATCCGCGGCATGGATATTATCGTTGTGACTTCGGCCAATACGGACGACGAAGCGCGTGAGTTGCTCACCGGTTTCGACTTTCCGTTTGTCAAGGCATAAGAGCGAAAGGGTTTAATCATGGCTAAGAAAAGCGCCGTTGAAAAAAATAACAAGCGCAAGCGGATCGTGGCTGCCCGTGGTGCTCGCCGGGATGCGTTGAAGGCAATCATCAAGGACAAATCCGTGTCGATGGAAGACCGGTTCCAGGCTGTAATGAAGCTGGCTGAAGAGCCACGCGACAGCGCCAAGATCCGGGTTCGCAATCGGTGTGAAGTTTCCGGTCGCCCACGCGGGTATGACCGTAAGTTGAGAATGTCTCGTATCGCGCTGCGCGATCTGGCCTCGATGGGTCAGGTGCCAGGCGTCGTCAAGTCAAGCTGGTAAGAGGAGATAAAAACATGTCTATGAGTGATCCTCTTGGCGATATGCTGACTCGTATCCGGAACGGGCAAAGCGCGCGTAAAAGCGTGGTGTCCAGCCCGGCATCACGGTTCCGCACCAATGTGCTGGAAGTGTTGAAGCGTGAAGGCTATATCCGCAATTTTTCGAGCGTTGAATCCGAAACGGGGTTCAAGGAATTGAAGATCGAACTGAAATATCATGAAGGTCAGCCGGTGATCTCGGAAATCAAGCGCGTGTCGCGTCCGGGCCGTCGGGTGTATTACGGCATTCGTGATTTACCACGGGTATATAACGGGCTTGGTATTGCCATCCTGTCGACCCCGCGTGGTGTTCTGTCTGACAATGAGGCGCGCACGGCCAATGTTGGCGGTGAAGTCCTCTGCCACGTATTTTAGGGAGGCGCTGCGATGTCTCGTGTTGGAAGTAGTGCTATTGCGATCCCGGCCGATGTGACCTTGTCACAAGACGGCGATGTTGTGGTGATCAAAGGTAAAAACGGTGAATTGCGCACATCGATTCATCATGAAGTTGAAATGGCGGTGGCCGATAACACCATCACCTTGGCGCCGCGCCGCAAAACCAAGTTGGCGCGCTCGCTGTGGGGTACCACCCGGGCGACCCTCAACAACATGGTGGTTGGCGTCAGCGCCGGTTTCACCCGCAAGTTGGACATCAATGGTGTTGGTTATCGTGCCGCGATGCAGGGCAATAAGCTGGTGTTAAGCCTTGGCTACAGTCACCCTGTTGAAATGGACGTGCCGGCCGGGCTGACAGCCGCGGTTGAAAACAACACCCAGATTACCATCAGCGGTGCCGACAAGCAGGCTCTTGGCCAGTTTGCTGCGGAAATTCGCGCCAAGCGGCCGCCCGAGCCATTCAAAGGCAAGGGTGTCAAATATGCGGAAGAACAAATTGTCCGCAAAGAAGGCAAGAAGAAGTAGGGAACGGTTATGTCTGACTCAAACGAACTTTTCAAACGCCGCCGCCAGCGGAACCGGACCAAGCTTCGCAAAACCGCGAATAATTCGGTTCGTCTGTCGGTGCATCGCTCATCAAAGCATATCTATGCCCAGATCATCGATGATGCGGCTGGTAGAACACTGGCATCGGCATCGTCGCTGGATGCTGATTTCAAATCAGAAACCAGCAAAACCAGTGATATTGCCGCGGCAACTGCTGTTGGCATCCTTGTCGCCGAACGCGCCAAGGCCAAAGGCATCGACGCTGTGGTTTTTGACCGGGGCGGCTATATTTTCCATGGTCGGGTCAAGGCCCTGGCCGATGCGGCGCGCGAAGCCGGTCTGAAATTCTAAGGAGCACGATTGATGGCACGCAATAACGACAGACGGGACCGTAGCCAGGAGCGCGAAGAGCCCGAATTGCTCGAAAAGCTGGTTGGCATCAACCGTGTGGCTAAAGTTGTCAAGGGTGGTCGCCGCTTTGGCTTTGCCGCCTTGGTTGTGGTTGGCGATGGCAAGGGCCGCGCCGGCTTTGGTACCGGCAAGGCACGCGAGGTTCCTGAAGCCATCCGCAAGGCGACTGAAGGCGCCAAGCGGAACATGGTTCGTGTTCCTTTGCGTGACGGGCGCACGCTGCATCATGACAATAAAGGGTTTTACGGTGCAGGCAAGGTGCTGTTGCGGGCGGCACCAGCGGGTACCGGTATCATCGCCGGTGGTCCGATGCGTGCTGTTTTTGAGGTGCTTGGCATTCAGGATATCGTGGCCAAATCGATTGGCAGCTCGAATCCACATAACATGATCAAAGCCACCTTTTCAGCGCTGAAGCTCGTGCAGGCGCCACGCGCCGTTGCGCAAAAGCGGGGCAAGCGCGTTGCCGATATTTTCGGCAAGAGTGACGAAAAGGCCGGCGACGACGCCGCTGCGTCCTGATAGGAGATTTTCAAGATGGCTGCCAAAGCAACAGTAAAAGTCACCCAGACCCGCAGCGCGATCGGCCGCAAGGCTGACCAGCGGCAGACCCTTATCGGTCTTGGGCTGAATAAAATCGGTCGTACCCGCGAACTTGAGGACACACCTTCAGTGCGCGGCATGATCAACAAGGTCAAGCACCTCGTTCAAATCGAACAGGACTAACAGTTTTCATTTTCAGCCACGCCACAGGCGGGCTGGCAGGAGCGAACCATGAAATTGAACGAAGTCAAAGACAATGCGGGCGCCACCAGAAATGCCAAGCGCGTAGGGCGCGGCATTGGGTCAGGCACCGGCAAGACATCGGGAAGCGGTCACAAGGGTCAAAAGGCACGTTCAGGCGTGTCGATCAACGGCTTTGAAGGTGGTCAAATGCCAATTCACCGCCGCTTGCCAAAGCGCGGGTTCAACAACATCTTCCGCAAGGATTATGTCGAGGTCAATCTTGGCACTTTGCAGGCGGCGATTGACGCCGGTAAGCTGGATGCAGGCAAGCCTGTCGATGCGGCGGCCTTGGTTGGCGCGGGTGTGATCTCTAAGCCGCGCGACGGTGTGCGGATTTTGGGCAAGGGCGAACTGACCGCCAAGAAAATTGAAATTCATGCAGCCGGTGCGTCAAAATCGGCAGTCGCGGCTGTGGAAAAAGCGGGTGGCAAAATTGTGCTGCCAGCCGTAGCAACCGAATAACCGGGTAGAACAGGCTCATGGCATCATCAGCAGACCGCATGGCAGCAGGCGCAGGCTTGGGCGCGTTGGCAAAGGCCGACGAGCTGAAAAAGCGCCTCTGGTTCACGCTTGGGGCGCTGATTGTTTATCGGCTTGGTACCTATCTGCCGTTGCCGGGGATCAATCCTGGCGCACTTGCTGATATTTTCTCGCAGCAATCCAGCGGGATCCTGGGGATGTTTGACATGTTCTCAGGTGGTGCGTTGGGGCGGATGACCATTTTTGCCCTGAATATCATGCCCTATATCACCGCATCGATTATCATGCAGCTGATGACCGCGATTGTGCCGTCACTTGAAGCGCTGAAAAAGGATGGGGAATCGGGCCGCAAGATAATCAATCAATATACCCGCTATCTGACCGTGCTGCTGGCGTCGGTGCAGGGCTACGGTATTGCTGTTGGCCTGGAAGCGGCCAGCGGTGTGGTGAATGATCCGGGGATGTTTTTCCGCGTCACCACGGTGGTAACGCTGGTTGGTGGCACGCTGTTTTTGATGTGGCTTGGCGAGCAGATCACCAGCCGCGGTGTCGGTAATGGTATTTCACTGATTATTTTCTCGGGTATTGTTGCCAATCTGCCAACCGCGCTTGCCGGAACGCTCGAATTAGGCCGTACCGGTGCGCTGTCGTCTTTGCTGATCATGTTGCTGCTGGTTATGGCGGTAGCGGTGATCGCGTTTATCGTCTTTATCGAACGGTCGGTTCGCAAAATTCTGGTGCAATATCCAAAGCGCCAGCATGGTAACAAGGTGTTTGGTGGCGACCAGTCTTTCCTGCCATTGAAGATCAATGTACCTGGCGTGATTCCACCGATTTTCGCATCGTCACTGTTGCTGATGCCGGTATCGATTATCAATCTGTCCGGCGGTCAGGCCGGGGGTGCCGATTGGCTTGTCACCTTGAACGCGTTATTGGGACGTGGACAGCCGCTATATCTGGCGATCTATGTGTCGATGATCGTGTTTTTTGCGTTTTTCTATACGGCCATTGTGTTCAACCCTGAGGAAACAGCCGAAAATTTGCGGAAATATGGCGGCTATATCCCCGGCATCCGGCCTGGTAAATCAACCGCCGATTATCTTGATTTTGTTCTGACCCGGTTGACGGTGCTTGGCGCGATCTATCTGTCGGCTGTTTGTATCCTGCCCGAATTGTTGATCAGCCAATATGCGGTGCCGTTTTATTTCGGCGGTACCTCATTGTTGATTGTGGTAACAGTCACGCTGGATACGGTGACGCAAATCCAGTCGCATCTTCTGGCCCATCAATATGAAGGGTTGGTCAAGAAGTCGCGTTTGAAGGGGCGGAGATAGATGAATATTATCCTGTTTGGTGCTCCGGGGGCGGGCAAGGGAACCCAAGCGGAAAAGCTGGTCGCCAAATATGGGCTTGTCCAGTTGTCCACCGGTGACATGTTGCGCGCGGCGATTAGCGCTGGCACCGATCTTGGGAAACGGGCCAAAGAGATCATGGATCGCGGCGATTTGGTGTCCGATGATATTATTGTCGGCATGATCGCCGCCCGCTTGGATGACAAGGATTGCGCGAATGGTGTGATTCTGGACGGGTTTCCGCGGACTGTCGCCCAAGCCGAGGCATTGGACGAAATGCTGGCCAGCAAGGGCTTGTCGCTGGATGGCGTGATTGAAATTCGCGTTGACGAGGCGGCTTTGTTTGCCCGTATTGAAAATCGGGCGGCCGAGACCGGCGGCGCGCGTAGTGATGATAATGCCGACACCTTGCGCAAGCGGTTGGCGGTATATCATGAGAACACGGCACCTTTACTTCCCTATTATCGGGATAAAGGGGTGCTGAAGAGTGTGGATGGCATGGCGACAATCGACGAGGTCGCCGCGCAAATTGAAAGTATTTTAGGATAACGCGCGAGCGTTGAGGTTGACTGTTCTGGGTTTCGGCTTATAATTCGCCGCCTTTCAAAGGAAATGTCCGATGAAGCCGGCGAAATGGGCACCGCGTTGCGGGGAACCATCAAAGCGGTTGTGAATGGAAAAGGAGCCAGGCTGTGGCACGAATTGCAGGTGTAAATATTCCGACCAAAAAGCGGGTCGAGATCGCACTGACTTATATTCATGGTATTGGGCTAACCAGTGCCAAACAAATTTGCGCCAAGGCCGGTGTGCCTGATGACCGCCGGGTGAACGACCTGTCCGAGGATGAACTGACTCGGTTGCGTGACATCATTGATGCTGACCATCTTGTTGAAGGTGATTTGCGCCGTCAAACATCGATGAACATCAAGCGCTATCTTGATCTAGGCTGTTTGCGCGGGCTTCGCCATCGCCGCAACCTGCCGGTACGCGGCCAGCGTACACACACTAATGCGCGTACCCGCAAAGGCCCTGCCAAGGCCATTGCCGGTAAAAAGAAATAGTCACGCGAAACGATAGGAGACCAGTTTTATGGCCAAACAACCAAGCCAAGCCCGTATTCGTCGTCGCGAGCGCAAGAATATCAGCAGCGGCGTTGCCCATGTGAATTCGACATTCAACAACACCATGATCACCATCACCGATGTGCAGGGCAACACGATTGCTTGGGCATCAGCTGGCGGTATGGGGTTCAAAGGGTCGCGTAAATCGACACCATTTGCCGCACAATTGGCGGCTGAAGACGCTGGCAAGAAAGCCGCTGAACATGGCATGAAATCACTTGATGTGCAGGTGCGCGGTCCCGGTTCAGGGCGTGAATCAGCGCTTCGGGCGTTGCAGTCGGTTGGTTTTAATGTCACCTCGATCCGCGATGTGACGCCGATCCCACACAACGGATGCCGTCCGCGCAAACGCCGCCGCGTATAACGGCCGTTTGGTATTGATTTTACCGCTGGCGGCCTGATGTGCATGCCGGCGTTTGACCTGATTGATCTAAAGGATATCGCCATGATTGAAAAGAATTGGCTGGACCTCAAAAAGCCGGATGAACTGGAAATCAAGGTTTCCGAATATAACCCAAGTCAGGCGGTTGTGTCTGTTGGCCCGTTCGAGCGTGGCTTTGGTGTGACCATCGGTAACGCCTTGCGCCGGGTGCTGTTGTCATCCTTGCAAGGGGCGGCGGTAACGTCGGTTCAGATTCAAGGCGTTGTGCATGAGTTCTCATCAATCCCCGGTGTGCGCGAAGATGTGACCGATCTGGTGCTGAACTTGAAGGGTGTCGCCGTGCGGATGACCGAGGAAGGGCCAAAGCGCCTGCGCCTCGCGGCGGAAGGTCCCTGCACCGTAACCGCGGGCATGATCACCGAAACCGCCAATGTTGACATCATGAACCCGGATCATGTGTTGTGTCATCTTGATCAGGGCGCCAGCCTTGGGATCGAATTGACCGTTGAAACCGGCAAGGGCTATGTGCCTGCCAGCGCCTTGCGTAGCGATGACTCACCGATCGGCCTGATCCCGATTGACGCAATTTTCAGCCCGGTCAAGCAGGTTGCTTACAAGGTTGAAAATGCGCGTGTTGGGCAGATCACCGACTATGACAAGCTGTTGCTGACAATTGAAACCGATGCGACGATCTCGCCGGAAGATGCGGTGGCCTATGCCGCGCGTATCCTGCAAGAGCAGTTGCAGACCTTTATCAATTTTGAAGAGCCAAAAGGCGAGCCTGCGCCGACAGAACCTGAATTGCCATTCAGCCGTAACCTGCTGCGTAAGGTTGACGAGCTGGAACTGTCGGTCCGTTCGGCCAATTGCCTGAAGAACGATAATATTGTTTATATTGGCGATCTTGTTCTGAAGACTGAACATGAAATGTTGCGGACGCCGAACTTTGGCCGCAAGTCACTGAACGAGATTAAGGAAGTGCTGAAAGGCATGAATCTTGAGCTGGGTATGGATATTCCCAACTGGCCACCGGAAAATGTAGAAGATCTGGCGCGGCGCCTCGACGAGCCGTTTTAACAAGCGCCCGATCTTTCACTGTAAGTTTTAAGGAGAAACACCATGCGTCATCGTAATGCCGGTCGGAAGCTGAACCGCACGTCTCAGCATCGCCAAATGTTGTTCCGTAATCTGGCTCAGGCGCTGATCAAGCATGAGCAGATCGTGACCACCCTGCCAAAGGCCAAGGAATTGCGCCCGGTGGTTGAACGTCTGATCACCCTTGGCAAGCGTGGTGATTTGCATGCCCGCCGTCTGGCGTTTGCGCGCATTCGGGACGATGCGATGACCAAGAAGCTGTTTGAGGTGCTTGGCCCACGCTATCAGGACCGTCCTGGTGGCTATACACGGGTGCTAAAAGCTGGCTTTCGCTATGGTGACTCGGCACCGATGGCCGTGATTGAGCTGGTTGACCGTGACGAAGAAGCGCGTGGTCAGGATTCAGGGCCGGTACAAGGCGCTGATGATGCCGAGGTCGAGAACGGCGCCGCCGCCTAATTGTGAGGGGCCGTGCCCGCCACGGTCGCGTAAAAGATGAGTGAAGGGCTGCCCGATGGTGGCCCTTTTTTCTTTGCGCCTGCCGCGCGCTTGGGCGACACTGACGCCATGACAGCTTCCACTGACACGCCGGATCAACCGCGCCCCTTGGCCGAAATTTTGCGCCCCCAGTCGCTTGATGATGTGGTGGGGCAAGACGCGCTGCTTGGTCCAGGGGGGCAGTTACGGCTGATGCTGGCGCATGAGGCGCTTGGATCCATCATTTTCTGGGGGCCGCCCGGTACCGGCAAAACCACGATCGCGCGGCTGTTGGCCGCCGCCGCCGGTATGGCGTTTGAACCGGTATCGGCGGTGTTTGACGGGGTGGCCGATTTACGCAAGGTTTTTGCCCGGGCCGCAGCGCGGCAGGCCGAAGGCCAGCGGACCTTGTTGTTTGTTGACGAGGTGCATCGCTTTAACAAGGCGCAGCAGGACGGCTTGTTACCACGGGTCGAGGATGGCACCGTGACGCTGGTTGGCGCCACCACCGAAAATCCGTCTTTTGCGTTGAACGGGGCGCTGTTATCACGCGCGCAGGTACTGGTTTTGAACCGGCTTGATCAGGCGGCGCTTGCCAAGATACTGGCCCGCCTTGAGGCCCATATTGGTCGGCCCCTGCCGCTGGATGCAGAGGCGCGGACAGCGCTGTTTGATATGGCCGATGGGGATGGGCGCTATTTACTGAATATGGCCAGTTTGCTTGTTGAATTGCCGGCGGGTGATCGGATTGACAGCGCCGCGCTGGCCGGCATTGTGGCGGGGCGGGCGCCAGCGTTCGACCGGGCGGGCGATCAGCATTACAATCTAATGTCGGCATTGCATAAAACCTTGCGGTCATCCGACGCCGATGCTGGCCTGTACTGGCTGGCCCGGATGTTGGCCGGCGGTGAGGATCCGCATTATATTTTGCGCCGTCTGACCCGCTTTGCCAGTGAAGATATCGGTCTTGCTGAACCTGAAGCCCTGCCGCGGGCGATTGCCGCCTGGCAGGCCTATGAACGGCTTGGCAGTCCCGAGGGCGATCTGGCCATTGCCGCATTGGTGGTTTATCTGGCAACGGCGCCGAAATCAAACGCTGCCTACCGGGCGTTCAAGGCGGCCGGCAAGGCGGCGGCTGACACCGGTTCGCTGCCCCCGCCAGCGCATATTCTGAACGCCCCGACAGGGTTGATGAAACAGCTTGGCTATGGCGCCGGATATGCGTATGACCATGATGATCCAGACGGATTTTCTGGCCAGAACTGTTTTCCTGATGGTATGGGCCGACATCAATTTTATCAGCCTGTCGAGCGCGGCTATGAACGCGAGATCGGGAAAAGACTGGCCTATTGGAGCCGGCTAAGGGCAAAAAAACAGGGCACTGGCCCCATCGGGGGTGAGGGGGCGTAAATGGCTAATCTTTCGATGATGCTGGCGGTTGCCGCTGGCGGCGCCATTGGGGCGGTCGCCCGTTATATGGTCAGTCTTGTCGCTGGGGCGGGGCTGTTTGGTATCGCCGGGCCGCTGGCAACGTTGTCGGTCAATATTGCCGGTTCATTGATGATGGGGCTGTTTGCGGGCTGGGTGGCGACCGCAGGTCCGATATCGGAATTGTGGCGAGGTTTTCTGGCGGTTGGGTGTTTGGGCGCGCTCACCACTTTTTCCAGTTTTGCGTTGGATGCGGGAACGCTGCTGCAAAAGCAGGGCCTGCTGGCGGCGGGGGGATATGTGCTGTTATCGGTTGGTTTGTCATTGCTGGCTTTTGGGGCCGGGTTTTGGCTGTTGCGTCAGGGCGGGGCATGACAATGGGCAGTGATGCGCCTGACGCGCCATGGCGGCTTGAAACGGTGCCGACGACGGAAGACGGGGCGCGGCTGGACCGCTTTATGCGCCGTCTTGTGCCGGGGATGGGGCAGGGGCAAATCGAACGGTTGCTTCGTAACGGGGTGATCCGGTTGGATGGGGCCAAGGCAAAATCATCAACGCGGCTTGTCGCTGGCCAAGTGTTGCGTCTTCCAAAACATCTGGCCAGCACCGCCCCGGCCACCCCGAAACCGCTGACTGTCAGTCGCGCCGATGCGGCGCGCCAGATTGACGATATGATGCTGGCCGAAGGGCGGGACTGGCTGGCGCTTGCCAAGCCCAGCGGGCTGGCGGTGCAAGGCGGTACCGGCACCAGCCGCCATATTGACGGTTTGCTGCAGGCGCTTGCGGCTGATCCGGCAACGCGCTTGCGGCTGGTGCATCGCATCGACAAGGATACCAGCGGTATTTTATTGCTGGCGAAATCGGTGCCGGCAGCGCGTGATCTGACCGCGGCGTTTCAGCGGCATCGGATCAAGAAAACCTATCTGGCGCTGGTAAATGGGCTGCCGGACGATGCGGGGCGGATCGATGCACCCTTGCGGAAAATGGCCGGTGCCAAAGGTGACCGAATGCAGGTTGATACCACCGGACAATCTGCGACCACCCTTTATAAACAGCTTGACCATGCCGGGCGCAAGGTGGCGTTGATGGCGTTGCGGCCGCTGACCGGACGAACGCATCAGCTGCGAATCCATATGGCGCATAACGGCACGCCCATTTGTGGTGACGGGAAATATGGCGGTGAGGCCGCGCATCCTGGCGGGATGGTCGCACGGCGCCTGCATCTTCATGCATGGCAGCTGGCGCTGCCGGATGGTGCCGAGATTGTCGCGCCACCGGACGGCCATATGAAGGCCAGCCTTGACGCGCTGGGGATGGCTGTGCCAGCACAAGACTGGCGCTTTGACGAAAGCTGATAGACGGGACAAGAACGGCTGATGGCAGGCAAGAAACGATTTTATAAGGATGTGGCGGTGGCCCCGGTAGACGGGGTGTGGCGGGTGCAGTTGGATGGGCGTGATCTGCGTTCGCCGGCCGGAACGATGCTGTCTTTGCCAAACCCGGCTTTGGCCGATGCGGTGGCTGGCGAATGGGCGGCACAAGAGGACGAAATCAGCCCGGCTGCCATGCCCCTGTTCAGTCTGGCGGTCACGGTAATTGACCGGGTGACGCCGCAGCGCCCGACCCTGATTGACGAGCTGGCGGCCTATGGCGGCAATGATCTTTTATGTTACCGCGATGATTTGGACGAGCTGGCCGCGCATCAGGCACAGCACTGGCAGCCCTGGCTTGATTGGCTGGCGTCGACCTATGGCATCACGCTTGTGACCGTCAGCGGCATTATGCCCGTTACCCAGCGCGAAGTGACAAAATTTCCGCCACTTTTGGCCGGGTTGAATGACTGGCGCCTTGGCATGTTGCATCGGGCGACAAGCCTGTCCGGGTCTTTGGTGCTGGGGCTGGGGTTTGTCGATGGCAGGATCGACAGTGCGCGTTTGTTCGACCTCGCCTTTCTTGATGAGCTGTGGCAGAACCGCAAATGGGGCACCGATTTTGAGGCCGCCGACCGGCAAGACCGGATCCGGCAGGAACTGGCTGATGTGACCCGCTTTTTGTCACTGGTGCCGGCGGAATAGGCGTTATGACGGGTCGGGCCACGCCGCTATCGCCACCGGTTGTTAGCCGGTTGATGCGGTTTGATGCGGACGCCTTGGGGCCGCATGCGGCGGCGTTGCTGGCAGATTTGCGGGCGGCGGCGGCGGCCGGACTGGCCTTGCCGGTGATTGTGCTGGCGGCGGCGCTGGTTGATGTGGTGCAGCATGAAATGGCCGGGCCAGCCGGTTGGCTGGATGGGGCCGCCTTTGCCTATGCCGGCAACAAGGCCGATCTTGGCTGGCTACGCGGGCGCCGCAATCACATTTTACACCATGATGGGCCGGTGGACGGGCTGATGGGCGAGGCCGCGGCCGGGCGGTGGCTGGCGGCGGATGCCGCGCGCGCGATCGCCATTATGCTGGCGTTTCTGGACGATCTTGACTAGCCCGCATCGGCAGCTATTGGCGGGAAAAATGTTTCAAAATGCCGCATCAGGGCAGCATCCAAGGCCGCCATGCTGGTGGTGACGCCAAGACCCGCAAGGCTGGTCACACCACCATCGGTGACGCCGCAGGGCACAATCGCGTCAAAGGCGGTTAAATCTGGGTCAAGATTGATCGCCAGCCCGTGCCAGCTGACCCAGCGGCTGATCCGGATGCCAATCGCGGCCACCTTGTCATAGCCGCTGGCGCTGTTGCCAGTGGCGACCCAAATGCCGGGCAGTTCCGGCCGCCGTTCGCCGGCGATTCCAAAATCGGCAAGGCAGGCAATTACCCAGCCTTCAAGGGCCTGTACCAATGCGCGGACATCCTGGCCGCGCTTGGCAAGGTCCAGCATCACATAGGCCACCCGCTGGCCGGGGCCGTGCCATGTCCATTGTCCACCGCGCCCCACGGTGATTGTCGGCACCGCGCCTGGCGCCAGTAAATCGACCGGCCGCGCCGAGGTGCCACCGGTATAGACCGGCGCATGTTCCAAGAGCCAAATCGCCTCGGGCGCGCCTGTCTGCCGAATGGCGCGCGCATGCGCCTGCATCGCATCCATCACCGGGCCATAGGGCTGGGGGCCGGTAAAATGACGCCAGTCTGGCGATGAAAAGGGGGCAGAGGGCATGGGATGGCGATGGTCCTTGCTGGGGCAATCGGGCGGCGCAAGCCTGTGCCGCACAGGCGGGATTCACGCCATGACGCCAAGGCTGACAAGGGCGCGATTGTAGCAGCGATTGCCGCGGCCGCCTATGGCTGATTGGCAGGCCGCCCCCTTGATGATGGTTTTTATCGGCGGCGGCGGTGAAACAGGCTTGATAAATCGGGGCGGAAATGACATACAGATGCCCGTGCGGTGGCTGCTAGACAAAGCCACAGCACCATAAAGGCGTGATGACGCCAGACCTTTTTATCGTGCGGCTGTGGCGGAATTGGTAGACGCGCAGCGTTGAGGTCGCTGTGGGTTAATAGCCCGTGGAAGTTCGAGTCTTCTCAGCCGCACCATTCTCCCTTCTGAAACCCGCAGAAAATATAGCGATATGTCCGTTTTGCGCCCTCGGGTCGTACAAATGGTCGTACTTTATGACAAAGGTTTCAGCGCCATATCTTTACCGCAAACGCGGTATCTATTATCTGCAAAAACGCATTCCAAAGGATCTCGTGCCGCATTATGGCGCTAGGCTGCTCCAAAAATCACTCAGAACAAAAGACCGTA
>CAZYKI010000033.1:0-3581 GCA_964648035.1 uncultured Candidatus Puniceispirillum sp.
GCCAAGTAATATTCAGAGGTCGACAGAACCGCAAACATATATTTGTAGCCCTGGGTGAACAGCGCACGAGACGCCCCTTCAGCCTCAACCATTGGCACTTTGAACTTTTCGGTTACAGGTGCAACAGCCTTGGTCATACCTGTTGAGTATGGGCCAAGCATAAATTCGATGCCGTCCTGCTGGATCAGGCGCTCGGCAAGCTGTGTCGCACGCGATGCAGCCGACTCATCATCATAATATTTAATGGCAAGCTTATAGGTTTTACCACCAACCTTGACGCCACCGGCATCGTTGATTTTCTTGGCAGCAAAATCATAACCTTTTTGCGTGTGCAGGCCGTTTGTCGAGTATTTACCTGACAGCGAAATAGCTGAGCCAAGGATGATGGTATCACCTTCAACTTTTGCCACTGCGCTACCGGCAACACCGGCAAGCCCGACCGCAAGGGCCGCGCCCATAGCTACGCTATATTTTTTATACATTCTTTAATTCCTCCCAGAATTGAACATTGTTGCTCGGCGTAACCATGCGATATTTCCAACGGCTTGCCAAGGACGATATGGCCATAAATGGAAAAAAAATTACCCAAGCATGACGAATCACCCGACAGACGAAAGCCAGCGCGCCGTTAATCTAGCGCCACTCTATCGCCGTAACTGGTCAGCGCGGCGTATCACCTTTTAAGGTGATCCGATGCAACAGACGACGATGCCCGTGATAATCATTCAGCGGGTAATGTTGGACGCAACGATTGTCCCAAAACGCCACATCACCCGGTTGCCATTGCAACCGGCATTGAAATTCCGGGGCAATCTGATGGGCGAACAGATACTCCAACAGCCCGCGGCTTTCTTCTTCACTCCAGCCGTCAAAGGCCACCGTGTGGGCGGCATTCACAAATAACGCTTTGCGCCCGGTCTCTGGATGCGTCCGCACCACAGGATGGACCCCCTGCCACGCCTCCGGGTCAACGCCGCTGGCTGAATCCTTCAGTCGCTCGCTACGCGTTGACGCCACCCGCTTTTTCCCCGATGCGTTGACCGCACGAAGACCATCAAGCACCGCCTTCAGCGCGTCCGACAACGCGTCATAGGCGTGATATTGGCTGGCAAACAGCGTATCGCCACCAAGCGGCGGCAGCGTTTTTGCATAGAGCAATGTCGCCATCGGGGGACAGGGCTGATAGGTCGTGTCGGAATGCCAGACACCGCCAAAATTGACCTTTTCATCTTCTTTCTTCAGCACCTCGGTGATCATCGGATAGCCGTCAAGACCGGTCAAAAACGGATAGATGTCCGGCTCACCAATCGCCGTTGCAAAGGCCAGCTGCTGGGCTGGCGTCAAATCCTGCCCTCTGATCACCACCACCTGATGTTCAAGCCACACGGCACGAATATCGGCAATCAACCCGGCATCCAGATTACCGGTCAAATTGACCCCTTCAATTTCGGCACCCAAAGCCGGTGCCAATGCTGTCACTTTCATGATCATTTATCCTGTTTGATCGGCGCGAGCTTGTCCGGATGGACGATTCGCCACAGGCTCAGAGTTTTTGTCAGGAATGCCAAAAAATCAAGCCCTGTTGACTGGCTCCAGATTTCGCCATATCTGGTACCACAGGCAGCTTGGCATTGCGGCCGAATAATAGTACATATCGGCAACAGGAATATCTGGCGCGCATGCCGCTTTTGGCCCGGACGTCGGCACTGTCATGCCGGCCGGGCAATGGGGCCGCCGCCGTTTTGGACAATCACCGACCAACAGATGATGGGGTTAAGACCAATGAAGATGACGACTGAAGAAGCATTCGTAAAAGTCTTGCAGATGCATGGAATCGAACATGCCTTTGGCATTATCGGATCAGCCATGATGCCAATTTCAGACCTGTTTCCGGCGGCCGGGATCACCTTTTGGGATGCCGCGCATGAATGTAATGCCGGCATGATGGCCGATGGCTTTACCCGCGCCACCGGCAAAATGTCGATGATGGTCGCACAAAACGGCCCCGGCATTACCAATTTCGTAACACCAGTCAAAACCGCCTATTGGAACCACACCCCCTTGTTGCTGGTGACCCCGCAAGCCGCCAATAAGACGATTGGTCAGGGCGGCTTTCAGGAAGTCGAGCAAATGGCGCTGTTCAAGGACATGGTCGCCTATCAAGAAGAAGTGCGCGACCCGTCACGCATCGCCGAAACCCTGAACCGGGTTATTCTGCAGGCCAAGCGGGCCTCGGCACCAGCGCAGATCAACGTGCCGCGCGATTTCTGGACCCAGGTCATCGATATCGAATTGCCAGCCATCGTTGAATTTGAGCGGCCAAGCGGCGGCGAGGCCGCGCTTGATGCGGCGGCAGAGATGCTGAGCCAGGCTAAATTCCCGGTTATTCTGAATGGTGCCGGTGTGGTCATCGGCGGCGGGATTAACGCCGCGATGAAGCTGGCCGAACGGCTTGATGCGCCGGTTTGTTGTGGCTATCAGCATAATGACGCCTTTCCGGGGTCGCACCCGCTTTTTGCCGGCCCGCTTGGCTATAACGGGTCAAAGGCCGGGATGGAATTGATCGCCAAGGCCGATGTGGTATTGGCGCTTGGCACCCGCCTCAATCCGTTCTCGACACTGCCCGGCTATGGCATTGATTACTGGCCACGCAACGCCAAAATCATTCAGGTCGACATCAATCCTGATCGGATCGGCCTGACCAAGCCCGTGACTGTCGGCATTGTTGGTGATGCGAAAAAAGTGGCGGAAAGCCTGCTGGCAAAACTGGGCAGCAGCGCCGGCGACACCGGCCGTGCCACCCGCAAGGAAACCATCGTCAAAATCAAATCGGCATGGGCGCAAGAGCTGACATCGCTTGATCATGAAGATGATGATCCGGGCACAACTTGGAACGAGCGCGCCCGCACCCGCGAGCCAAAGAAAATGTCACCGCGCATGGCCTGGCGGGCGATCCAGTCAGCCTTGCCAAAAGACGCGATCATCTCGTCCGACATTGGCAACAACTGCGCGATCGGCAATGCCTATCCGACATTTGAAGCCGGACGGAAATATCTGGCCCCCGGCCTGTTTGGCCCATGCGGTTATGGCTTTCCGGCGATTACCGGTGCCAAGATCGGCTGTCCTGACGTGCCGGTGGTCGGTTTTGCCGGCGATGGCGCCTTTGGGATCTCGATGAACGAAATGGTATCGGTTGGGCGCGATGACTGGCCGGCAATTACCATGGTGATTTTCCGTAACTACCAGTGGGGTGCCGAAAAGCGTAACACCACCTTATGGTTCGATGACAATTTTGTCGGCACCGAACTTGACCAGCAGGTCTCTTATGCCGGCATTGCCAAAGCATGTGGTGTCACCGGCGTGCAGGTTTCGACAATGGACGAACTTCATGACGCGCTGGCCACAGCCGTCGATGCCCAGATGAAGGATGGTGAAACCACCTTTATTGAAGTGCTGCTAAATCAGGAATTGGGTGAGCCATTCCGCCGCGATGCGATGAAAAAGCCGGTATCTGTAGCTGGCATCAACCGCGACGACATGCGGCCACAAAGCGCCGCCTGATATGGCATCAGCCAAACCGA
>CAZYKI010000033.1:3681-18498 GCA_964648035.1 uncultured Candidatus Puniceispirillum sp.
GACAGAATAACAAAAGGCCGGCACATGCCGGCCTTTTTTATCGCGGTAGCGGTCTTTTGCCGACTACACCGTCAAGATCGTACAGCCTGTGGTCGCACGGCCGGTCAATGCGTCATGTGCTTTGGCCACATCTTCCAACGCGAAACGCTGGTTAATCGACACATCAATCGTCCCATCCGTTACCGCGGTGAACAGCTTGGCCGAAGCCGCCTCAAGCCAGGCCCGATCACCAGCAAAATGGAACAGGGTCGGCCGACTTAAATAATAAGACCCTTTCGCCAGATCGGTGATTTTGAAATCGGCGTAGGGGCCGGATGATTGCCCAAAGGCGATAATCGTGCCATGTCGCCGGGTCGAGGTCAGACTACGGGCCATCGTATCATTCCCGACCGAGTCATAGGTCACATCAACGCCAACACCATCGGTCAGGCGCATCACCTCGGCTTCAAAATCGGTGCTTTTATAATCGATCACATGATCATAGCCATTTTCCTTGGCAAGGGCACATTTTTCCGGCCCGCCAGCGGTGCCAATGGTGGTTGCGCCCAGCGCTTTTAACCATTGACCAGCAATCAGGCCAACGCCGCCAGCCGCCGCATGGAACAGCACGGTATCACCGGCCTTAACCTTGAAACTGTCATGAATCAAATAGGCCACCGTCAGGCCTTTCAACATGATCGACGCTGCCAGCTCGCTGGAAATATTATCCGGCAGCTTGACGACATAAGCGGCATCGATCAGCCGGTGCGTCGCATAGGCGCCATTGGCAAGCGTGTATCCAACGCGGTCACCAACGGCGAGCCCTTGCACATCACTGCCAACCGCCTCGATAACCCCGGCCCCTTCCGACCCAAGCACAAGATCCGATTCAACCGGCCATGGATACGCCCCCTTACGGATATAGATATCGAGGAAATTGATACCGATCGCCTCATGCCGGATCAATACCTCGCCAGCTGCAGGCGTCAATGCGCCCAATTCGATTTTCCGCAGAACATCCGAGCCACCCGGTTTGGCAGCGGCCATAGCATAACCCATTTCACATCTCCTCGCGCGCAAGCATAAATATATCTGGCCGGTTCACCGCTGTTATCCGGCGCCGCCGTCCTTTTACCTGTATCACATAGGACGCGCCCCGCAAATATACCAGACACCCCCAAAAAAGATGGTCTCATTTCCAGCAACATTATATGCATGAATTATTTAACATATTGTTTTATTTTATTTTAATTATTTCTCTAATATCAGGATTATACGTTTTGGCTTGCGTCATGGTCAATTCTGCCTACCATTATCCAACTTGGTTAACTAAAGGGGAGTTTAGCTATGGCCAATCAGAACCTCGGCTCAGCCGATCAACTCAAAGATCCGGATTATGATTTGCCGCTTGGACCGCGGGCGGCACTTGGGGTCCAGCATGTGCTGGCGATGTTTGCCAGTAACGTGACACCATCGATTATCATTGCCGGCGCTGCCGGCTTTTCTTTTGGTAGTGCCGATATGGTGTTTTTGGTGCAGATGGCGATGCTATTTGCCGGTGTCGCAACCTTGTTCCAGACCATCGGCTTTGGGCCGGTTGGCGCGCGGCTGCCGGTCATGCAGGGCACCAGCTTTGCGTTTGTGCCGATCATGATCGGCATCGTCAAAACCAGCGGCATGGCGACCTTATTTGGCGCGGTCATTGTTGCCGGCCTGTTTCACACATTTTTGGGCAGCATCATTGGCCGGATCCGCCACTGGTTCCCGCCCCTTGTCACCGGCATTGTGATCACCGCAATCGGTTTGGCATTGCTGCCCGTTGGCATCAAATATGCCGCTGGTGGCGCCGCCGCGTTCCAGATGAATGCCCCGGAATGGGGTGATTTTAGTAAATGGGGTCTGGCGCTGGTGGTGATTTTCGTATCGCTTGGCATGAAATTTTTTACCCGCGGCATTGCCTCGTCAGCGGCCATTCTGGTCGGTCTGATCGCCGGCTATGTTGTTGGCATCATGGTCGGCGCGGTCAATTTTGGCGGTGTTGCCAAGGCCTCTTGGTTCGCCCTGCCACAGCCGTTCAAATATGGCATTGAATTCAGCGCCTATGCGATTATCGGCATGTGTTTGATGTCTATTGTCAGTGCCATCGAAACCGTCGGTGATATCTCAGGTATTGCCAAAGGGGGCGCTAACCGTGAGGCGAGTGACAAGGAACTGGCAGGTGGCACCTATGCGGACGGTCTCGGCAGCTTTATTGCCGGCCTGTTTGGCGGGCTTCCCAACACATCATTCAGCCAGAATGTGGGTCTGATCTCGATGACCGGCGTGATGAGCCGTTCAGTGGTCACCCTCGGCGCTCTCTTTTTGGTGCTGTGTGGCTTGATTCCGAAAGTCGGCGCGGTGGTAGCGGCTATGCCCATCTCGGTGCTTGGTGGCGGGGTCATCGTGATGTTTGGCATGGTGGTCAGCGCCGGGGTGAACATGCTGTCGACGGTCACTTGGAACCGCCGCAACATGATCATTCTGGCCATGTCACTGTCGATCGGGCTTGGCCTTCAAGCCGTGCCAAAATCGATGCAGCATTTGCCTGACTCACTGGAAATGCTGATGGTATCGGGCTTGCTGCCGGCAGCGTTGATATCGGTGGTATTGAATCTGGTGATTCCAGAAGATATCGACTAAACGTCTGAAAAAGCCTACATTTGGTGCCGTCGCGCTGTTATGGTGCGGCGGCATTGTCACGATTGGGGTATATGAAACATGCCTAATGATACCTTGCTTCTTCGTCACGCCGACCTTCTGTGTACAATGGCCCCCGGCGGCGGTGATCACGGTGCTGGCGCGGAAATCACCGATGGGGCGTTATTTGCCCGCGGTGGGGTGATCGAACAGGTTGGCAAAACCGCCGACCTGCCCGCCACCGCCGACCGGATCATCGACATGCGCGGACATGTGGTTATTCCCGGCATGGTGAACACGCACCATCATATGTTTCAAAACCTTACACGGGCGGTACCGGCGGCGCAAAATGCGCCGCTATTTGGGTGGCTACAAACGCTGTACCCGATCTGGAGCCATATCGGCCCGGATCATATTTATTGGTCGACGGCCTTGGCGCTTGCCGAACTGGCCTTGAGCGGTTGCACCACATCATCGGACCATTTGTATCTCTATCCGAATGGTGCGCGGCTTGATGATTCACTGGCCGCGGCAGCCGATATTGGATTGCGGTTTCACGGCACCCGTGGGTCCATGAGTATCGGCGAGTCCAAAGGTGGGCTGCCGCCTGATCGCCTCACCGAGGATGAACCGGCAATCCTAGCCGATTGCCAGCGCGTCATCGAAGCCTTTCACAATCCAGAGCGCTATGCGATGCAGCGGATCGCCCTCGCGCCCTGCTCGCCCTTTTCGGTCAGCATGGACCTGATGCGTGAGTCGGCGCGCATGGCCCGTGCCTACGGGGTGGGGCTGCATACACATCTTGCCGAAAACAGCGAAGATATTGATTACAGCCTAGCCAGTTTCGGAATGCGCCCTGGCGATTATATCGAGGCTGTCGAATGGACCGGGCCAGATGTCTGGCATGCCCATTGTGTGCAGCTTGATGCCGCCGAGATTGACCTGTTTGCCCGCACCGGCACCGGCATTGCGCATTGCCCTTGTTCAAACATGCGGCTTGCCAGCGGCATTGCCCCGGTTCGCGAAATGCTGGATGCCGGGGTTAAAATTGGCCTTGGCGTTGACGGGTCCGCGTCAAATGATGGGGGGCATATGCTGAATGAAGCGCGTCAAGCCATGCTGTTGCAGCGGGTCATGAAGGGTGGTGACGCGATGACGGCGCGCGAATCCCTGGCCGTAGCAACGCGCGGCGGGGCGGCGGTTTTGGGGCGCGATGATATTGGTGTTCTAGCGCCGGGCTATGCCGCCGATATTGCCGCTTTTGGCACCGGCGGAATCGATTTTGCCGGGGCGCAATGGGACCTTTTGGCGGGGCTTATGTTCTGTGCGTCTGGCAAGGCCAGCTATACCATTGTCAATGGGCGGGTCATTGTTGATCAGGGGCGGCTGGCCACGATGGATATGGCCCGCTTGCTGGACCGGCATGGCGCGATGACCGCTGATTTGATGGCTCGCGCCTGACCAGCGGCCCATAACCGACGCGACAGCCTATCCACCATTATCGCACAGTCATTGGGGCGCAATCATTGGGGCGCGATCATTGCGTGTGAATAAGCGCCGCCGGCCCATCATGCCAGACCTCGTCCAGATTATGCCCGTCACCTTTGCGGTCAACGATCAGAAAATCCTGTTCTGGCACCAAAATCAACAGGGGGTGATGCCAGACGCCGCGATGATAGCTAACCCCCTGATCGCCCCGCGCCCGAAAACAGACAAGGCTGGAAAAATCGGGCGCATCACCCGTTTTGTTGCCGTCTGCGACCACCACCAGCCAGTCATGCGCCTGCAGCGGCATAAACGCCTGTGAGCCAAGCGGGTGGCGTTCCATCAGATGTATCTCAATCGGTGCGGGCCGGCATGTACCGCGGAAAATGGACAGATGCGCCATACCGCCTTCAGCGGCCACATCAACCCCGGCCAACGAATCATACCGGGTAGTAGTCCCTTGATTGATCGGAATTTCGGTCGCACCGGCAATCTCGATCACCTCACCAAATGCTGCAAAGGCCGATTTATCAAGCGGCCTGATCGGCAGGATAGGCACGTCCGGCGCGGTCATTGGCCGCCCGCCTGAAAAGGATGGGTTTTGATCCAATGCGTCGCAATATCAATCCGCCGCGCCACCCACACCTTGTCATGCGCCATAATATGATCGATGAATTTGACAAGGCCGGCAAACCGGGCCGGCCGGCCAATCAACCGGCAATGCAGGCCAACCGACATCATTTTTGGGGCGGTCGCGCCCTCGGCATATAACACATCAAATGCATCCATCAGATAGCGCGCAAATTGATCGCCGGTGTGAAATCCCTGTGCCGTCGCAAAACGCATATCATTTGTATCAAGCGTATAGGGCACCACCAGATGGGGACGATCGGTCATCCGGCTCCAGAACGGCAGATCATCGGAATAATCGTCGGCATCATAGACAAAGCCGCCATCCTCGGCGACCAAGGTGCGTGTGTTTTGGGATGTTCGGCCGGTATACCAGCCAAGTGGCCGCGTCCCGCACAAGGCGGTCAATGTCGCAATCGCCTGTTGCATATGCGCGCGTTCTTCAGCGATTGGCATGCCGTGATAATTGATCCAGCGATCACCATGTGCCGCAATTTCATGGCCATCGGCAAGCGCCGTTTCGATCACCGCCGGATGACGCGCCGCCGCCATCGCCACGGCAAACACGGTTAATGGCAGCTGGCGTTGGCGAAACAGGTCAAGAATGCGCCACACCCCGGCCCGCGACCCATATTCATAGATCGATTCCATCGACATATGACGCGCCCCGTCAAACGCCGCCGCGCCAATAATCTCGGACAAAAACACCTCTGACGCCGGATCCCCATGAAGGATACAATTTTCGGCACCTTCTTCGTAATTCAGCACAAACTGCACCGCCACCCGCGCGCCGTTTGGCCAGGCGGCATGGGGCGGGGTCGGCCCATAGCCGACAAGGTCACGCGGATAATCAGCCATATCGAAAAATCCCTTATAGTGTCACACCGAAAGGTCAGCTTGCCGGGCCGGTCTTTTTAATCATATCCCGCCATATCGCCAGCATTGCCCGTTCATCATCTTCAACCCAGATCACATGGCCCGGCGGCATCGCACGGCTGGCAGCCGCCTGCCAATACACCGCCTCGACCTGTTGCAGAACATCAGCTTCGGTTTCAAGGTAAATTCCCTTGGGTGCAAAGGCCAGACCGTCCCACACCGGTACCCGCGCATGACAGCTGCTACATCTCTCGATCACCAGTTCCACCGATTGACGGTGAATCTGGGCGGCAGCTGCGCTATCGTCGCCGGCCCGTGGCGGGGCCCCCAACTGCGACAGGACCATCGCTGCCACCGCCAACGCCGCGGCAACGCCCCATGTCCACCAAGGTGGCGCATCGCCCTTATGTTTGGTGTTGAAGAAATGGCGGATCACCGCCCCCATCACCAGCACAAGCGCCAGAATAGCCCACGCATAATCTGTGGCAAACACCATCGGATAATGGCCGCCGATCATCACGAAAATCACCGGCAAGGTCAGGTAATTATTATGTAAAGAGCGCTGCTTGCCACGCGCACCATAGCGCGGGTCCGGGGCCTCGCCGGCTTTGAGCGCCACAACCACCTTGCGCTGGCCCGGAATAATGATCATCAACACATTGGCAACCATGATCGTCCCGATGGTAACACCCATCTGCATAAACGCGCCGCGCGCCGAAAAAATCTGCCCATAGCCATAGGCCAGCCCAACCAGAAACACAAAGCCGGCGATGGCCAGCCACACATCATTGCGCCCAAGTGGGCTGCGACACAGGCCGTCATAGACCGCCCAGCCGAGACCAATGCCGACAAGGCTGATCGCAATTGCCTGTAGTTCAGAAATATCGAGAATTTCAAGATCGATCATATAGAGCGAGGCCGCCCCGTAATATACAAGGCTCATCAGGGCAATGCCTGAAATCCATGTGCCATAGGCCTCCCATTTGAACCAGGTCAGCTCATCCGGCATACGCGCCGGGGCGACTAGATATTTCACCATATTGTAAAAGCCGCCACCATGCACTTGCCACGCTTGGCCATGCGCTTCGGCCGGCAGATCTTTTCCCGGCTTCAAGCTGAGATCCAGCGCAATAAAGTAGAATGATGACCCAATCCAGGCGATACCGGCAATCACATGCACCCACCGAACAATCAGTTCGGACCATATCCACACATAATCAATCATCTCTTGCTCCCCACAATGCTGATCGATTCACGCCATATAGGCTGGCGATTGTTGCCTGCCTGCTGCCAAATTGCAAGTTGCGCCGCAACTGACAACGCCACCATCTCCGGTGCCTTGCCGCTGATTTCGGCAATGCCGATCGGGCAGACAAGACGGTCCAGCCGGTCTGGGGCCACACCGGCCTGCCGAAGACGCCGCACAAAGCGCGCCCGTTTCGTTGCCGAACCGATCAGGCCCAAAAAACCAAAATCTCCACGTGACAAAATCGCCAGGCAAATGGCCTCATCCAGCGCATGATCATGCGTCATCACAAGATGCACCGCGCCGGCCGGCGCCCGCACGGCGACCGTTTCAGGGTGACGGGCCAGAACATGTGTGGCGGCGTGACTGTCCGCTGGCGGAAAGCGTGAACTGGCGATATCAACCAGAAACAGCTCAAACCCCAGCCCTATCATGCGCGGCACCACGGCCCGGGCAACATGGCCAGCCCCATAGATAAAGAGTGGCACCTGACGATCGTCAACTGGTGCAACGAACATGGTTTCGGCCGATTGTTCGGCCGGTGTGGCCTGCCGCAACGGTATCGCCGCAACCACCGGATGAACGAGCCTTGTGCCGGCATCGGCAGCTGCCGCGAGACCAGCCAGCACCACCGCTTCATCCGGTCCAAATGTTTCCAGCAGTAATGATAGGCTGCCACCGCAACATTGCCCCATATCCGGGCCAAGGACGCGCTTGACAAGCTGGCGGTCCCACAGGCCAGCGCCCGCCGTGGCCAGCATCGCCCGCGCCGTGGCCATCATGTCAAATTCCAGCGCCCCGCCGCCGATGGTCTGCCAGATCTCATCGGCTGTGACAATCATCCGCGCGCCAACATTGCGGGGGGTAGACCCCTTGGTCGCGACAATCGTCACCAGCACCGCCGGCGTGCCATGATCAAGATAGGTCAAAACCCGGCCAAGCCAACTGGCCGATGACAGGCCAAAGGTCTTGCGATCAAGGTCAGACAAATTGCGCCCCCAATCGGCGGGCGGTCATCAACAGGCGTTCAGCGGTTGCCGGCGCATCAAGCGCCGGATAGCCCGCGCCGTCAATACCGGCCAACGCATCCGACAGCGCCAGCCAGACACTGATCGCCAACATCAAGGGCGGCTCGCCAACCGCCTTGGACCGGTGGATCGTATCTTCACTATTTTCATCTTCATACAGGCTGACACGCCAATCGACCGGCCGGTCGGAACAGGCCGGAATTTTATAAGTTGAGGGGGCATGCGTCATCAGGCGGCCGCTATCATTCCAGACCAGCTCTTCGGTTGTTAGCCACCCGGCCCCTTGCACGAACCCGCCCTCGATCTGGCCACGGTCAAGCGCCGGATTGATTGATTTTCCGGCATCATGTAACAGGTCGACACGGACAAGCCGGTTTTCGCCGGTCAGAAGGTCGATAACCACCTCGGATACCGCCGCCCCATAGGCAAAATAATAAAACGGGCGCCCACGCATGGTCGCACTGTCCCATTTCAGCTTTGGCGTCGCGTAATACCCGGTGGCGGATAATGACACGCGGCCCAAATAGGCTTGCCGTGCCGCCGCGGCAAAGCTGATCACTTCGGCCCCGATATAGACCATATTATCGGCAAACCGCACCGCATCCGGGCTGGTCTGATATGCCGCGGCCAGAAAATCGGTCATGCGCGTCTTTATCTCACGGGCGGCACGCATCGCCGCCATGCCATTCAAATCGGTTCCCGATGACGCTGCGGTGGCCGATGTGTTTGGCACTTTTCCGGTGGTGGTGGCAGTGATCCGCACCCTATCAAAATCAATCTGAAATTCATGCGCGACAATCTGCGCAACTTTGGTGTTCAGCCCTTGGCCCATTTCGGTGCCGCCGTGATTGAGATGAACCGACCCGTCTTGGTACAGATGAACCAACGCGCCGGCCTGATTCAAAAATGTTGTATTAAATGAAATGCCAAATTTCACCGGGGTAAGGGCGATACCACGTTTAAGATATTTGTTTGCCTTGTTAAACGCCCTGATCGCCGTCCGGCGGGCGTTATAATCACTTTCAGCGACCAGCTTGTCGACGATCGGCTGCATAATACAATCGGTGACGGTTTGCCCATAGGGCGTTACGCCATGCACCGCGGCGGTTTTTGGCGGATAGAAATTACGCCGACGCACCACCAACGGATCAAGGCCAAGATGATGCGCCACCGCATCGATGACCCGTTCAATTCCAAGCATGCCCTGCGGGCCACCAAAGCCACGAAATGCGGTGTTTGACTGGGTGTGGGTCAGGCAGCAATGGCTGATGATACGCATATGCGGGATGTCATAGGCATTATCAGCATGACACATGGCGCGCGCCGCAATCGCCGCCGACAGATCCCATGACATCCCGCATCGCAACGCCTGATGAAACGACACCGCGATGATCCTGCCCTCATCATCAAACCCGGCGTCGTAATCGATCCGAAAATCATGTCGTTTGCCGGTCAGCATAAAATCATCATCACGATCATACACCGTCTTGGCCGGTCGGCCGGTCAGATGGGCGGCCAATGCCGCGGTCAGGGCCGGCAGGTTACCTTGGCTTTCCTTACCACCAAACGCGCCGCCCATACGCCGCGTTTCAACCGTTACCGCATGGCTGGCAACACCCAACATATCGGCCACTTTATGCTGTATTTCGCTGGGATGCTGGGTCGAGGCATAAAGCTGCATATCGCCGTCCTCGCCGGGCACCGCCAACGCCGCCTGCCCTTCAAGATAGAAATGTTCTTGCCCGCCACAATATAGCCGCCCCGACAGCCGGTGCGGGGCCGTTGTTAAATAGTGATCTGGCGCGCCCTTTTCCATCTGGGACGGCGGACCAAGATATGAATTGGCTTCCATCGCGGCATCGATGGTCAAAATAGCTGGCAACGGATCATAGTCTATCTTTGCCAGCGGCAAAGCGGCCCGCGCTGCGGCGACAGTCTCGGCCACGATGGCAAAAAGTGATTGGCCAACATAACACACCTTATCAACAGCAAAAATCGGATCATCATGGACCACCGGCCCGCAATCATTGACCCCGGGAATATCGGCTGCTGTCATCACCCGGACAATGCCGGGTGCAGCCTCGACAGCGGCCAAGTCCATCCTACGGATGCGGGCATGCGCATGCGGACTTTGGCCGATCAGCACCACCAGGCCATGCGCCGGCATCACGATATCATCAACATAAACCGCCTGACCGGATACATGTTTGGCCGCGCTGTCATGGTGCTGCGCGCTATGGATATCGCCAGTGATACCAATTTTTGCCGCCATTACCAGCGCTCCATGACCGCTGCAAGGCCGGCCCCTGCCAGCCGGAATTTTTGCCCTTCAGACAAATCAAGGCCATATTTTACCAGCAGATTTTGCGCCGTTGCCATGCGGTAAGCGGCACTACCCCGCATGTCGCTAAGGGGGGTAAAATCATCTACCAAGGCGCGGGCCGCCTGCTGGAATGTTGTCATTTCGACGGGCTTGCCCATCAGCGCTGCCTCGGCCGCAGCGGCGCGTTTGGGAATGGCCGCCATGCCGCCAAAGGCCACTCTTGGCGCGGTGATGACACCGTCGACAATATCCATATTAGCGGCCAACATAACCGCCGATATATCTTGATCAAACCGCTTGGATATTTTGTAGCACCGCAAATAGGGCGCCGGCCCGACCGGCATAACGAGGCCCGAAACAAATTCCCCGGCAGCACGATCCTGCTGGCCATAGGCAATAAAAAAATCTTCCAAATCAAGCTGGCGGACCGCACCCTGCCGGGTCAGTTCCACCACACTGCCAAGGGCGATCAACGCCGGTGGCAGGTCGCCAATCGGCGATGCATTGGCAATATTGCCGCATATTGTGCCACTGCTTCGCACCTGCTGGGCGGCAAACCGGCGCATCAGTTCGGCCAGTTCGGGCAAATCGGCAGCGATCGCATCGGCAAAACGCTGATGCGTGACCGCTGGCCCAATAAACAGCCGGTCACCATCGCGCTCCAACCTGTCAAATTGGGGCACCCGGCCGGTCCATAACATCTGGCCAAGGGTTTTATGCTGCTTGGTGACCCACAGCCCGACATCAGTGGCCCCGGCCACGATCACCGAATCCGGATTTTCCGCATAAAAATCGGCAAAAGAAGCGGGTGTTGTTGGGGCATAAAAACTGGTTGCGCCCTGCACAACGGCCAAATCATCATCATGGTCATCGGCGGCACATAAGGCTGCCAACGCGGCAGCCTCGGCGGCATCCGACCGGTCGGCCGATGACTGCGCGTCAGGCACGCCAAGCGCCAAGGCCGCGGTGACAATGGCGCGATAGCCGGTACAACGGCACAGATTGCCAGCCAGCGTATCATCGATGCTGTCTTGCCCCAAACCATCACGGTTTTGCCACGCCACATAAAGCGACATAACGAACCCCGGTGTACAAAAGCCACATTGCGCGGCGTCCGCCGCCACCATCGCCGCCTGCACCGGATGCAACTGACCATCCGCCGCGGCTAACCCGTCAACTGTACGGATTGCGGCCCCGTCAACCATCGGCAAAAACAGGATGCAGGCATTGATCGGGGACCATACTAATTGTCCCGACTGATCCGGCCGCCCCAAGGCCACCGTGCAGGCACCGCAATCGCCCTCGCCACACCCTTGCTTGGTGCCACGCAAATGCGGCTGTTCACGCAACCATCCAAGCAGGGTCAGATCACCCGCTGCATGGCTGACCCGCTGGGGCTGCCCATTCAACAGAAAACGGATATCTTGGCGCATGCGCCCTCCCCGCCTAGCTGCCGCGATAGGTTGAATATCCATAGGCCGACAACAGCAACGGCACATGATAATGCTGGGCGGCATTCTCAATGCCAAAATCGATTACCACCTCATCAAGAAACGGTACATCCGGCAAGCTGTCACCGCTTTGCCGCAGATAATCCGCCGCGGCAAATACCAGCCGGTACCGGCCGGCAACAAAATCATCTCCGGCAAGTAACGGCGCATCACAGCGCCCATCTTCATTGGTGGTCACCGCAAGAAGATGTTCAGGGGCGGCTTTTTTATCATCGGCATGGCGAAACAAATCAATCCGAAGTCCGGCCGCCGGACAACCGCGCGCCGTATCCAGAACATGTGTTGTCAACCGTCCCATAGCACCGCTCCTAAAGCTATAATAATCAGATGCTTGATTATGTTACGATGGCAGTTGTAGGGTAATTTTGCAAACCAAATTGCTGGCGATTAAACAATCCTGTCAAATCGCGTTGGCATGCCTCTGGCAGCGGCGCGTTACCAGCATGTAAAATTTTCGGACGAGGCCGCGATGCACCAGCTTGATCCCGCACCACACCAGATGTCCAAAGCCGATTTCATCGCCGCCTATGGTGGCATATATGAGCATTCGCCGTGGGTTGCCGAAACGGTTTGGGCCGCTGGCCTTGGCCCGACTGATGCTAGCCCTGAACATCTGGCAGGCCGGATGGCAGAAATTGTCGATACTGGCGGGCAAGACCGGCAAATGGCGCTGCTGTGCGCCCATCCGGAACTGGCTGGAAAATTGGCGGTTGCTGGGCGCCTCACCGCCGAATCGACAGCCGAGCAAGCCAGCGCCGGCCTTGACCAGTGTACAGCCGCCGAATTTGACGAATTTCACGCGCTAAACCAGCGCTATCGCACCAAATTCGGACACCCCTTTATCATTGCGGTACGCGGGCTCGACCGTCACGCCATTTTAGACGCCTTCCGCCAGCGCATCGACCATAATGCGCCCGATGAATTTGTCACCGCGCTGGCCGAGGTGCATAAAATTGCCCGGTTACGGCTAGAGCAATTGGCACAGCATAGCGCATAGAGCGCTGGTTACTTGGTTTCGCTGCCCGAATGGAAATTGAACACGGCACCATCCTTAATCCCGCTTGGCCAGCGTGCTGTTACCGTTTTCAGCTTGGTGTAAAACCGTACCCCTTCCATGCCATGGATCGCATGATCGCCAAACATTGACGCCTTCCAGCCGCCAAAGCTGTGATACGCCACCGGCACCGGAATGGGCACATTCACCCCGACCATGCCAACATTGACATTATTCGCAAATTCGCGCGCGGCATCACCATCGCGGGTAAAAATAGCGGTGCCGTTACCATATTCATGCGCCATCACCAGATCGATCGCTTCGGCAAAAGATTGTGGCCGCAACACCGACAACACCGGCCCAAAAATTTCGTCCCGATAGACCGACATGTTCGGGGTCACATGATCGAGCAATGTCCCCCCGACAAAAAAGCCATTTTCATAGCCTTGCAATGACAGGCCACGCCCGTCGACCACAACGCTGGCCCCGTCCGATTCGCCTTGATTGATATAATCGACAATCCGGGCCTTGGCATCGGCCGTCACAACCGGGCCCATCTCGACACCTGGCTCGTCATATTGGCCGATTTTCAGTGCCCGTACCTTTGGTGCCAGTTCAGCCACAAACCGGTCGGCCGTATCATCACCAACGGCCAGCACCGCCGACACCGCCATACAGCGTTCGCCAGCCGACCCATAAGCCGCCCCCATCGCCGCATCGACCGCCTGCCCCATATCGGCATCCGGCATGATGATCATGTGATTCTTGGCCCCACACAGGGCCTGCACACGTTTGCCATTGGCACAGCCACGGCCGTAAATATAGCGCCCAATCGGGGTTGAGCCGACAAAACTTATGGCCGCCACATCCGGATGGTCAAGAAGCGCATCAACCGCTTCCTTGTCGCCATTCACCACATTCATGCACCCATCGGGCAAACCGGCCTCGGTCAATAGCTGGGCCAAAAGCAGCGGCGCGGCAGGGTCACGTTCGGACGGTTTCAGGACAAAGGCGTTGCCGCATACCAGCGCCATCGGGAACATCCACATCGGCACCATTGCCGGAAAATTGAACGGCGTGATCCCGGCCACGACACCAAGCGGTTGCCGCATTGAATAGCTGTCAACCGCCCCGGCCACCTGGGCTGAATATTCGCCTTTCAGCAGATGCGGAATGCCACAGGCAAATTCGACCACTTCCAACCCGCGCGCAACCTCGCCTTTCGCATCATCAAAGGTTTTGCCATGCTGCATCGAAATCAGTTCTGCAATTTTGTCAGTGTTCTTGATCACTAGGTCGCGAAACGCAAACATCACTTGGGCGCGCTTGGCGGGCGGCGTATTGGCCCATGCCGGCTGTGCAGCTTTGGCCGCCGCCACCGCAGCGCCAACCTCGTCGACGCTGGCCAGTGGCACCGATGCGGTTATCGCGCCGGTTGCGGGGTTGTAAACATCATGCGCACGGCCACTGGTACCGGCGCAGGTGACGCCTTTGATGAAATGCATATCAGTCATGTTTGTCTCCTCGCGCCCTGCTAACCTTTGGTGGCCTGACCCGTTGTCGGCCCAATCTGTTATCGGCCTGATCTGGCATCGGCCTAACCGGTCTTTTTAGGGCGGTCGTTATGCGATTGAAATACAGGTCATAACAGTAACGGTTTTTGCGTCAAGCGCAAGCCGGGCAAAAGCCGGGCAGACAGAAAAACTCTGGTTGGCAAGCGGCGGATTGGTTGTATAAGTGATGCATGGAATTTTGGATTTTGTTTTCAGTCATGGCCGCTGCCACCCAGGCGCTTCGCACCGCGGTACAGCGTCGCATGGTTGCACCGCTTGGCAGTTTCGGTGCCGCCTATATCCGCTTTTCCTATGCCTGTCCGATTGCCTGGCTGTGTGTCGCCGCCTTTTATGCGGTGGTTCCCGGCAGCTTTGCCAGCCTGCCGGCATCTTTCTGGTTCTGGATCAATATTGCGGCACTGACACAGGTGATTTTTACCATCCTTTTGGTGCAGCTATTCAGCCACCGCTCGTTCGCCGCAGCGGTCGCCTTTTCCAAAACCGAAGTATTACAGA
>CAZYKI010000034.1:0-2540 GCA_964648035.1 uncultured Candidatus Puniceispirillum sp.
GGTGGTTTGCTGGTCTTTATTCTGGCGATTGGCTATTACATCACACCTGCATTGGTTGGTGGGCAGGATGGGCAGTTGATATCCAACATGATCGCCTATCACATGCAAAAGTCTTTGAACTGGTCATTGGCAGCGGCGCTTGGCGGTATCCTTCTTGGCGGTGTTCTGGTGCTCTATTGGGCCTATGACCGGATCATCGGTATCGATAATATGAAGCTGGGCTGATCATGGCAAAATTACCACCCTATACCAGTCTTGGTGAATATATTTGGCATTATGCCTTCAGATTCATTTGTGGATTGATCTTTCTGTTCCTTATCATGCCAATTCTCGTCGTGTTGCCGCTGTCCTTCAATGTTGAGCCTTATTTTAGTTTCACAGATGGCATGCTGAGCTTTGACCCTGAAGCCTATTCGTTGCGCTGGTATGAAGATATTGTTCGAAACGGTATGGCCGCACCGGACGAGCCGCTTGGATGGGGATGGTTTGTTGACACATGGAATAATGGGCAATGGATCAGGGCTATCCGCAACAGCTTTTTTATTGGCATTTGCGCGACATTATTGTCGACCGCGCTTGGTACATTGGCAGCGATTGGCCTTAGCCGGTCTGAAATGCCGTATCGGAGGGCGATTATGTCGATCTTGATTTCGCCAATGATCGTGCCGCTGGTAATCACCGCGGCCGGCATGTTCTATTTCTATTCGCAAGTGCAGCTCAGCCAAACCTATCTTGGGGTGATTATGGCGCATGCGGTGCTGGGCACGCCGTTCGTGATCATCACCGTGACCGCGACGCTGGTCGGGTTCGATAAATCGCTGGTACGGGCCTCGCAGTCGCTTGGGGCAGGGGCGATTACGACATTCCGCCGGGTACAGATGCCGCTGATCATTCCGGGCATTATTTCAGGCGGTCTTTTTGCCTTTATCACGTCGTTTGACGAGGTGGTGGCGGTGCTGTTTTTGGCTAGTCCGGAACAGCGGACAATTCCGCGGCAGATGTGGTCAGGTATTCGCGAGCAAATCAGCCCGACAATCCTTGCCGTTGCGACCTTGCTGGTGATTTTATCGATCATTCTGCTGACGGTTATCGAGTTGTTGCGGCGGCGTTCGGACCGGCTTCGCGGTATTTCCGGCTAATCGTCTCGGACGGGCCTGATGATCGCTGTATGATCTGAGTGAGGGCCGGCAACGGCGGACGCTGATGGATGACCGTAAAATCCTTGTTTTGACCGGCGCCAGCCGCGGTATTGGCCATGCAACCGTCAAACGGTTTTCGAGGGCTGGCTGGCGCGTTATCACCTGCTCACGCCAGCCCTTTCCTGAAAATTGCCCGTGGGAAGCTGGACCGGAAGACCATTTGCAGATTGATCTTGCCGTTCCCGATGATGTGGTGCGCGGGGCTACCGAATTACTGTCGCGGCTTGACGGCAAACCGTTGCATGCGCTTGTTAATAATGCTGGCATTTCGCCCAAGAACCCGGACGGAACACGGCTTGATTGCCGGCACACGCCGTTGGATCTGTGGCAACAGGTCTATCAGGTCAATGTGTTTGCGCCGGTGATGCTGGCCCAGCAGCTTGCAGATAGCTTGCGCGCCGGTGCCGGTTCGGTGGTCAATGTCACCTCTATCGCTGGCAGTCGGGTGCATGAATTTGCCGGCTCTGCCTATGCGACGTCCAAAGCCGCGCTTGGCGCCTTGACCCGAGAAATGGCATCCGATTTTGGCCGTGAGGGAATCCGGGTTAACGCGATTGCGCCGGGGGAAATCAAGACTGATATTTTGTCGCCACAAAGCGAGACCAGTATCCTGCCACAAATACCGCTTGGCCGGTTTGGTGACGCTGCCGAGGTGGCCGAGACAATCTATTTTCTGTGCAGTGATGAAGCAAAATATATCAATGGCGCAGAAATCCATGTGAATGGCGGACAGCATGTCTGACCTGATAGCAAAGTGAAAGGCACTGTTATGTCCTATTCCCCACCGACCGATCCACAAAGTGGCGGCAATTCACCAGCCAGCCGGGATATTGCCTACCACCTTCATCCCTATACCAATCCGGCCGCTTTGGCCGCGGCTGGCCCGCATATTATGGCGGCGGGAAATGGCGTATTCGTCACCGACGAAACCGGCCAGAAATTTTATGAGGGGATGAGTGGCCTGTGGTGTGCGTCACTGGGGTTTTCCGAACCTGAACTGGTAACGGCGGCGATCGACCAGTTCAAAAAACTTCCATTTTATCACAGCTTTGCGGGCAAGACGGTTAATCCTGCCATTGATTTGGCCGAACTGCTGATTGCCAACGCCCCGCCCGCCGCTGGGGGGGCAGCGATGAGCAAGGTGTTTTTCGCAGCATCCGGGTCCGAGGCAAACGACACCGCGATCAAGATGGTTTGGTATTACAATGCGGCACGGGGGCGGCCGGAAAAGCGTAAGATTATCAGCCGCCGCAAAGCCTATCACGGGGTAACACTGGCGGCGGCAAGCCTGACCGGACTTGCCTATGCCCAAGACGGGTTTGGCCTGCCGCTTGATTTCGT
>CAZYKI010000034.1:2640-18466 GCA_964648035.1 uncultured Candidatus Puniceispirillum sp.
GTGATTTGTGGTTTTGGTCGCACTGGTAATATGTGGGGGTCACAAACTTTTGATGTGCAGCCCGACATGCTGACCTGTGCCAAGGCTTTGTCGTCAGCCTATCTGCCGATTTCTGCCGTGATGATGTCGGATAAAGTCTATGCGCCGCTTGCCGAACAGGCCGAAACCTTTGGTATTTTTGGTCATGGCTATACCTATTCGGCGCATCCGGTGTGCGCGGCGGTGGCGTTGCGTGCCCAGCAATTGATGCAGGAGCGTGATATCGTTGGCCATGTGCGGCAATTGGCGCCACTTTTTGCCGAACGGGTGGCGCGGCTTGACCGCTTTGATTTTGTCGGCAATACGCGGGCGGTCGGTCTGATCGGTGCTGCCGAACTGGCAGCTGACAAGGCGCACCGGACCAAATTTGACCCAGCGAAAAAGCTGGCCGCGCAGGCGGTGGCGATCGTCCAGCAGCATGGTGTTATTTTGCGTGCCCTGCCGGGCGACATCATCGGGTTCTGTCCGCCATTGATTATCACGGCTGCTGAACTTGACGATATGTTTGACCGAATCGAGGCCGCCTTTACCGCGTTCGCCGCGGTTGCTGCACAGCACAGCTAATCATGCCCAGTTCGGGGGTGACGGCAGATAGGCGATGGGCCAAAAACCAGCGGTTCAAGGGCCAGATGACGTCATGATCGTACGATTTTGGCAGAATGCACATTTGCTGTTGGCATTGGCATCTTTGTTCTGGGCCGGGCATGCGGTGGCGTTACGAATGTCGGTTGGCGACATATCCCCGCTATTGTTGATGGAATTGCGCTGGCTTGGCTCATGCCTGATTTTGGCGGTGATATTCCGGCGCCGGCTTTTGGCCTATTGGCCGGCAGTGATCGCGCGGTGGCGTTTTGTGGTGGCGATGGGCGGTGGCGGGCTGGCTGGTTTTACCGTTCTTTTGGTGTTTGCCGCACAGCACACCACGGCGATGAATTTGGGAATTTTGCAAGGGGTGATTCCGGCCTTTGTGATGCTTTTTGGGCTGCTATTCATCGCAACGCCGGTTACCCGTGCACAAGGCGTGGGATTTTTACTGTCGCTTGGCGGGGTGCTTGTTCTGGTCAGTGCCGGCAGTTTGGACAGCTTGCTGGCGTTAGAGTTTAACGGCGGTGATTTGCTGATGGTGGCGGCCTGTTTTTGCTATGCCGGTTATACGGTGTCATTGTCCAAGCGGTTGGATATGCCGCCGATGATGATGCTGTTTTTCTTTGCCCTTGCTGCCTTTGCGGTGTGCAGTTTGTTCACGCTGGTTGAATATGCCCGCGGCGCGCTGGTGCTGCCCAGCCCAAAAGGGGGGATGATCGTTCTTTATTGTGCGATTTTTCCATCGATCCTATCCCAAACATTTTTTATGCGCGGGGTAGAACTGGCAGGCGCCAACCGGGCTGGTTTATATGTCAATCTGGTACCGGTATTTGCGGCATTTTTGGCGGTGATGCTGCTTGGCGAGGTCATGCAGCCTTATCATATGTTGGCCCTTATCGCCGTGGTGTCGGGCATTTATCTGGCGGAACGCGGCAAACCATCATAGCGGGGCCGGTTCAGTCATTGTCGCTGAGGCCGGCCCCGGCACCGGTCAGGCGTGATTGCGCGGTCGATGGGGCATAGGTGCGGCTGGCAAACTGACCAAGCCGATCAATGCAGCATGCCATATAGGGGGGGACACGCTGACATGTATTTGGCCATTCATCTATTGGGCGTTTCGCGCTGTCGGCGGCGGTAACTTGGCATGCGGCACGGTCCATCAACAGCGCGGTTTCATGATGCGGGCCAAAGAGGCTGTTGTGGTAGACATATAAGCTGGTCGGACCAATCACCACAGTGGCCGCCTGACTACCGGTGCGCATCGCAATGAACGGCAATAACAAGATCGGGCTGTCAACCGCCGACCAAGCAACATCCGGCGTCATCGCACCATCGGCATAGGCGCTGCCGATCAGGATCGGGCAGGCTATGTCAGGGTCGTTTTGGGGCAGCACCGCCCCGTCATAGCGCGACAAATAGCGACATAGCGCGGTTACGCCGGGCAGGCGGCGTGCCTGCAACCAGGTAACGGCAAAGCCCGTTTCATCGGCAAGCCCCCATGGCATGCCGGCCCCGCGCGCGGCCTTGACCGCCAATGCACCAACCTCGCCAAGCGACCAGCTCATTTGGCCGGACCGGTCTCGATGCTATCCAGCGGGTCGGGAGGATAGGCCAGATCGTCAGGATCAAGCCGGTTCAATTCATCGGGGAATGGCGCACCCTGATACATTGTGATCCGTAACCAACGGTCCGAGCGCGGGTCGAATTTAGACGCGCCAAAAAACGCCAATTTGCAGCGCAATAAATCGATCGGCAGCATATCGGCCGCGATGGTGTTGTCATGAATTTCGGCATAGGCCAGATGATGCACGGTCTGACACCGGCGAATGATATGCCGATGTTCGGGGTGTTTCATCAAAAACACACCAACATGGTCATCACCGCCACACGCCAGCCAGCGATCGATTGCGGTCAAGGCTTTCATTGCGTCATGGCCGGGGGCCAGTGGCTGTTCAAAGGGTTCGATAGGTTCGTCAAACCGCTCACCAAGCCGCGGCTCCAGCTTTTCTTCCGACACATACCAGACGCGGGCGCGGGCCGGTTTTGCGGTAAAGTCTATCTGTTCGGCCCAGCGATAGCGGTCTTGCATTGCGGCGCGTAGGGCCGATAACGGCATCGCCCCGTCAATCGAAAAGCAGGCGGATTCATCCGCCGCCATTGTGTCAGCCAGATCATCAACAAGGTCCGGATGCCCCTCCAGCAGTAAGGATACAAGCTGTTCCTGCCCTTCCAAACCAAGATGTGTTTCGGCCCATCGATAAATCTTATCCCACGGCAATGCCGCTGCGGGTGACATGGTTGCAAGATAAGCCAGAAGCTGGTCAAGATCGTCACGCAAAGCCGCTGTTTTTGGGGCCTGTAACGGGCTTTCGGTATGCCAGCTATCGGCGTTGGCTTTGGCGCGGCGGACAAGGCGGGTAAAATTTGTTATCGCATCCGCTGTTGTCTGCGGCACTGCCCGCACCCGGGCCAATGCGGTTTCACGCGCATTGATCCATGCATGGATCAATGCCGGGTGGTTGATCAGGAATGGTGCCATACCAAGGCCGGTTGAATTGCCGACACCGATGCGCCGCCGAATATCCGCGTCTAGCCGCACCGCGGTCGCGGGTGACGCGATACGGGCCATATGTTCGACAATGTCGATGGTAAAGCTGCGGATAAACCAGACGGCCAGCAATTCAGGCCGGAAAGAGCCGGCAAATTCCGGTCGGTCCCGCCAGACATCACGGTCAGCAGCGCCAAATTTCCCGGACCCGTATACCGCGGTCGTGCGCATCAGATACCCCACCGGTTCAATTTGTTCCGGGTCGGGCTGGGTACCATTAGCCAGACATGTGACGACATAGTCAAAAAGGCGTACCGAACGGTTGGCGCGCGACAAGACAAATTCACGCGCCGAAATGCGGCCGGCCTCTTGCAGGGGTACATTGGCCGCAAGCCGGGCGATATCGGCGTCAGTGGCGATGCCGTCGACCAACGCAAATGTCGCGTCCCATGCCTCGGCAATCACCCGGTCTGACCGTTTTTCATCTGGCAGATCATGCGCAAAGACAACAAGGCTGTAGGTACGCTGAGGGCCAACAGCCTCATAAACGGCGGTGCCAACGCCGGCGGCGTCAATGTCCCAACGGCTTTGGCGAAACTGCCAGTTTTCCGCTTTTAGACGGCGCAACAAGACCCGCATAAAGCTCAGACGGCTTTGATGAAAGGCGCCAAGACGGGCCAGTTTCATGACCGTTTCAGCGGGCCGCAGGCCGGCAGATGACGGGGCTGCGGCGGGTTCGCTTGTCTTAGGCTCTTGGCTCATCGGCGGTCCTGTCGGCAAAAGGGGGTCAGTGGCCTTGTGGGCCGAAACTCTCATCATAAAAGCGTAGCCAATTCTCGCCCATCACCTTGGCGGTGTCTTCAGCAGAAAAGCCACGCGCGCGCAAACCGGTGGCGATCGCCCCGAAATGCCGATTGTCCTGAAACCAGTCAGGCATCGGCGGAAAGCCCGCATCGCTGGCCGATCCTTCCCCGTAATCGATGTCTTTGGTCCAGCGACCGACGCGCATCCATTCGACAATGCTGTCTGGTTGGTCTTGGCATAAATCCGACCCAAGGCCGATCCGGTCTATGCCCATCAGATCGGCGGTACGGGCGATCATGTCGCAAAAACTATCAAGCCGACAGGCCGATTTGTCCTTGAGATGGTGCGGATATAACGAAAAGCCAAGCATGCCGCCAGATGACGCCAAGGCGCGCAACACCTCGTCGGACTTATTGCGTCTAGCCGGATGCCAGAATGCGGGGTTGGCATGGGTGATTGCGATGGGCCGTTCGGAAATATAAATTGCATCCAATGTGGACCGGTCGGCGGAATGGCTCATATCCACCACCATGCCAACGCGGTTCATTTCCTTGATGACCTGGCGTCCCATACGGGTGACACCATTGTCATGTGCCTCATAGCATCCTGTCGCCAGCAGCGACTGGTTGTTATAGGTCAGCTGCATAAACCGGACGCCAAGATCATGAAAAATCTCGACCAGCCCGATATCATCCTCGATCGGTGACGGGTTTTGAAACCCAAACAGAATGGCGGTGCGGCCATCGATCTTGGCGCGGCGCACATCATCGCCCGACCGGCCCTGAAAAATCAGGTCGGGATAGCGTTCAAACCATCTTTTCCATTGTTCAATATTCAACACGGTTTCACGAAATGTCTCGTGATAGGCGATGGTGACATGCACCGCATCAACAGCACCTTCGCGCATTTGACGAAAAATCTTCTCAGACCAATTGGCATATTGCAGATTGTCAATTAGATGCATATCGCGATTCCATCCCTGCCGCCGGATGTTTGTGATTGACAGGCAAATCCTGTCAGGTTGTAGACTGACCGATGGATAGTATGATTTCAAGGCTTTTGCCACTGTTGCGCGTGGCTATGCAACGCTGGCCTGATAGGCTGGCCTAATGCGCTGCATTGCATCGCGGTGCTATCTTCCGGTCCACGAAAAGGAGACGCGCCGATGAGGGGGGACAGGTCACTAGGGCAGTCACCGGTTTTCGCGCTGTCTTTGCTGACGGTCGCCATGGGCCTGATCCCGCTGAATGACGCGCTTTTCAAATTATTGAGTGATCATTTGTCCCTTGGGCAATTGATTGCGATCCGGGCCATTGTGACGTTGGCCCTATTGGGCGTGTTTACCCGCACAATAGGGGCGATGCTGGCCTTGTCAGCGGCTGTCTTTTGGCAGTTTTTTGGTCGTGCGGCCTGTTTGATAGTGGCCATGACGCTGTTCTTTATATCGCTTGGCACATTGCCCTTGGCGAATGTGATTGCGATTTTCTTTGTGGCGCCAATGATCATCACGCTTTTATCGGTGCCGTTGCTTGGCGAGACAATCGGCCGCCATCGCATCGCGGCGGTCAGCGCGGGCATGATCGGTGTGTTGTTGATCGTGCAGCCCGGCAGCGCCGCCTTTCAGCCGGAAAGTCTGCTGGTGTTGTTATCGGCGTTCAGCTATGCCGCGTTTCAGATCTGGACAAGGCGGCTAAAAGATACCGGTGATCTAGGGGCGATGGTGGCGGTGCAGCATCTCAGTTTTCTGCTGGCCGGGGCGGTGATGCTGGCAGCAAATTGGTGGTGGCCGGTGCCGGCAAGCGGTAATGCGTCGGTTGATTTCCTGTTCAGAGCGCCGGCGGCGGTCGGCCTGATGGAATTGGTCTATCTGGTGTTTTGCGCGATGATCGTGCTGTTTTTGTCATATGCGTCCTCGCACGCCTATCGCACGGTCGAGGCATCGGCGATTGCGCCGTTTGAATATGTTGCGATTCCAAGCAGCGTTGTCTGGGGTGTGTTGATCTGGAATGACTGGCCGAATGCTCTGGCTTTGGCGGGGATGGGGCTAATTTTGGCTGGCGGCCTTTACCGGCTGTTCCGGGAAAAACAGCGGGCGGTTGATGCAGCACCCGCCACCCCGGTGCCAGCCAAGCGGTCCCGCCGTAAATAACCGCCGCCGCTAAATTTCAAAAACGCTGAGCAACAAACCTATGGTTTACCGGTGCCTTTCCAAACGCCGCTGTCTTTCAATTTTTCCGCGACCTCGGCAGGCATGTAGTTTTCATCATGTTTGGCCAATACATTGGTGGCGATAAAGGTGCCATCCTTCAGGCTGCCTTCGGCGACCACCCCCTGTCCTTCGCGAAACAGGCTTGGCAAGGCATTGTCATAGCGCACCACAATATCCGCGGTCCCGTCGGTGACGGTAAAGACCGATTGCAGCCCCTCAATGGTCACGCTGCCATCTTTGACAAGACCGCCAAGTCGCAATGACTGGCCGGATGCAGGGCGCGTCGATTCAATCTCGCTGGGGGTGTAAAAGAACACGATATTGTCGCGCAACGCGCCAAGAACCAGCATGACCGCGGTTCCGATAAGAACGGCGATAGCGGCGATCACGCCCAGTCTTTTGGCTTTTGGTGACATGATGCCCTCTTGGCTATGGTGGTGCCCAGCGCTGTGGTAGCAGACCGCGCCCGGTTTGAAAATATATCTTGGCGTTCTGAAACGCGGCATGACAGCGCAGGTTATTGTCTATTCCCTGCAAAGCCTGTAAACACAAACAGCAACCCAAGAGTATCGGAGATTCAGTGATGAAGAAATATGTGGTTCTTGCGGCGGCTGCCGCTGGCATCTTGATGGCGCTGCCAGCACAGGCAGGCGATGCGAAAGCGGGCGAAAAAGTGTTCCGCAAATGCAAATCTTGCCATTATGTCGATCAGGAAAAGAACAAAACCGGTCCGCATCTTGTCAATATTATTGGCCGCGCCGCTGGTAGTGTCGACGGGTTCAAATATTCAAAGGCCATGAAAGACTCCGGCCTGACCTGGGATGAAGCGACATTGGCTGAATTTCTGAAAAAGCCAAAAGCCTATCTTAAAGGCACGAAAATGGCCTTTGCTGGCTTGCGTAAAGATAAAGAAATTGATGATCTGATTGCCTATCTAAAGGCCCCGAACTAATAGATAGCGCCCCGATCTGGGGCGCTTTTCCTTTGCGGCAGCCCGGCCGGAGCCAACCATGGATTTGATGAATAAATATCCGCGTCTGTCTGACTTGAAAAAGCCGGCGGCACGCCGCATTCCAAAATTTGTGTTTGCCTATCTTGATTCAGGAACCGGTCATGACCGCGCCAAGGATCATAACCGGGCCTATCTTGATACGATTGATCTGGTGCCGCAATTCATGCGGGGGCGGGTCAAGCCGGATTTGACAACAAAGATTGGGGATACCACCTTCAATGCGCCTTTTGGGGTGGCGCCGGTCGGTTTGTCATCGTTGATTTGGCCCGGCGCGGAATCGATACTTGGTCGCGCTGCCCGCCGCCACGGCTTTCCTTATGTTCTGAGTACAGTGGCTGGCGAATCAATCGAAATGCTGGCCGAATCAGCTGGCGAGATGGCATGGTTTCAGCTTTATGCCCCGCATGACCGGGACTTGATGCGCGATATGCTGCGCCGGGCCAAGGCATGCGGCTATCAGAACTTGGTTGTGACCGCCGATGTACCATCGCCAAGCCGGCGCGAGCATATGCGGATTGCTGGTGCCCCGCTTGGGAGCCGTGGTAATTCCAGCTTTTCCCCGCGGGTGGTTTGGCAGAGTATGCTCCGTCCGGAATGGGCGGTTCGCACCTTGCTGAATGGCGGGGCGCGGTTCCGCACGATGGAACCCTATGCCAAGAATGACGGTAAAATGGGGATCACCAAATTCATCGGTGATCAGTTGAACGGATCGCTTGATTGGGACTATCTTGCCGAAATTCGGGATTTGTGGGACGGTGCGCTGTATCTGAAGGGTGTGCTTCATGGTCAGGATGCGGCACGCGCGATAAAGATGGGCGTTAACGGCATTGTGGTGTCCAACCATGGGGGCCGGCAATTGGATGCGGTGCCACCTCCACTGGTACAATTGCCAGCGATTCGGGCCGCCGTTGGGCCGCAAGTCCCCTTGATTGTCGATAGCGGTATCATGTCGGGGCTTGATGTTGTTCGGGCCCTATCATCGGGCGCCGATTTTGTGCTGATCGGGCGCGGATTTCTTTATGCAGTGGCAGCGTTAGGTGACAAGGGCGGCGAGCATGCCGCCGCTATTCTGTTGGAAGAAGTGCGTGACGTGATGGCGCAGCTTGGTCTTGAAACCATCGATGATGTGAAAAAAATGCGGGTCTAGGCCGCCGTGCGTCAACAAGTTGGGTGGTTGTGAAATGATGCGCTTGGTGCGATCTATCATTGGTTTTGTTCTGCTTTTCACGGGCCTTGGTGGCTGGACCGGCAGCGTTTTGGCCGCCGATATTGTTCTTGGCAGCCTACAATTTCGGGCGACTGTTGGGTCTATCCCCAGCAGTGCCGGCTATCTGACGATCCGGAATAACGGGACAGATGACGATTGGCTTGTTGCCGCCACAAGTGATCTGGCGCGTAAAACTGAATTGCACAGCATGACGATGGATAATGGGGTGATGCGGATGCGGCAGGTCGAGGGCGGCATTCCGGTGCCGGCCGGGGGAACGGTGACGCTGGCCCCGGGCGGTTATCATATTATGCTGATTGGTCTGAAAGCCCCATTGCACGCCGGACAGGCCTATGATGTAACGTTGGATTTCCGCCATGCCGGCCCTATGACAATCACCGGGACCGCTGTGAAACCGGCCGAAATCAGCATCGGTTCCGGGGCGATGACGCATGGTCACAGCATGCCAAAATCAGCGCATTGACCGATTAACCTGGCGGGACCGCGGCTGAGCGCTTAAAAAATGCCGCTATCCAGACCGGCGGCCATCCCAAGGCACAAGGCGGCCACCTCGTCGCAGAACCGGTCATCCCATGCGCCATGCAGCACCAACGGATCGGCCACAAGACGCCATTTGAGGCCGGCGCATATGCCACCAAGCGCCCGCCTAGTCGCGGTGCCGTCGAGACCGGCCCGAATGTAAATGCCAACCGGCAATGCCGCGGTGGTGTCAAGCCAGTCATTGTAGCAGCGATCAAACATATCCTTGGTCGCCCCCGCCATATAGCCAATATTTTCGGTGGTGCCAATGATCACCCCGTCAGCCGCCAGCAGGTCGGGACTGGTGACGTCGAACGGGGATAATAGCCGTACCGTTACCGCCCCTGACGCCGGATCCAGACACGCGTCACGTCCGGCCACCGCCAGCGCCTTGGTGTTGGGCGATGGCATATGGGCGATGATTAAAAGCTGTTTCGACATGGCTGTAAGTTTAGGCAATTTTCGGTATGATTGCCAAGGGGCGGCCACCGGCACGCCTATCATTGATGAGCAAAATACATGGCTGAAAAACTCGATAATCAGACGGTTGACATATGGGCCCAATCACGGCCGGGGTGGTGCCGCAAAGATAACAAGGCCGGCCGGCCGGCAATCGAAAAAACCTATGGTTTTGCCGACTATAATGCGGCGATCGGGTTTATCATGCGGGTCGCACTGGTCGCCGAACGGTGCAATCATCACCCTGATATCTATAATCATTACAAACGCGTTACCGTAATCTGGTCAAGCCATGCGGCCGGCGGGGTCACACAACGTGATATTGATCTTGCCGAACAGACTGACCGGTTGGCACTCGTGCCTAGTGACGGATGATCATTCTGGCTTGAGGCCAGTCACCGCGCTTAAAGCAACCATTGCAACAACCACAACATGCCAAGCCCGGCGACGATCGTCAAAACCACTTGCCGGGTCCATAACGCTACGGCAATCGCCACTAGCGCCGCATAAAGGCGGGGGTTATCAACAATCGCAATGGTCGTGCTCGCCGGGTCAATCAACACCGCTGGCACGATAATCGCGGTCAAAACAGCAATCGGTACATAATTCAATGCATCGACGAGCCAGCCTGGCAAGGACGCCCGTCCAAGGCCGCTGAACATGATGAAGCGGGTGGCAAAGGTAAACAGCCCGGTCGCGATCATCAGCAGCCAGATCATCACGCTACCCCTTGCTTTGTTTTGCCATGCTGCTGCACCAGCCACCCCGCCAGAATGCCGCCAACCGCCGCCAAGATCAGCCATAATTTCCACGGCAAGGGCTGGCCGATCATCGCCAGCAACCCAGCGGTCAACGCAGCGGTCAGGTCAGCCCGGTCTTTCAAAATCGGCGCGACAATTGCGATAAAGGTCAGCGGAATGGCGAATGACAGTGACCAAGAATCGGGAATGGTCTCGCCGATTAAAACACCGGCGATCGTTGTGATTTGCCAACCGGCCCATAACAGCAGGCCGCTTCCCAAGAGAAAATAGTGCTGATTAGGGCCGGACGGTTCGGTCCGCAAGCGCTGAATGGTGACCGCATAGGCCTCGTCAGTCAGCAAATAGGCCAACAATAGCCGCCAGCCAAGCGGCAACTGCCTGACATAACGGGCCAGTGACGCGCTGTAGAGCACATGCCGTAGATTGATTACGCATACTGATCCGCCGACAACCATCCACGGCACCCCAGCGCCCCATAATTGCGCGAATACCACCTGACTGGCGCCGCCGAACAAAATCGATGACAACAAAATCGTTTCCAGCGGTGAAAGACCGCTGGCGATACCAAGCACACCAAAGACCAGGCCGAATGGAATCACTCCCAGCATCAACGGCATTTCGGCCACAACACCGGCCCAAAATTCGGTTTTCGCAGATCGCATGAAGTCGTTTTGTCCCCTGTCTTGCCACGCTGGTGCTTGGCAAACGCTGTTCCCAGCAAACTACCTGTTGAAAGATGTTTAGGCAACCACCGCTGTGCTGCCCGCCACCCTTGCAATCGCGGTGCTTTTTGGCTAAGCCGTTAGGCCAGCCCAACAGCGTTTTGAACCCCGAATCAACAAGGTGCCAAAGACTGTCATGACCGCGATGTTTCGATTTGCCGATGAATTGGATGTAACTGGAAAAACCGTTCTCTTGCGGCTTGATGTGAATGTTCCGTTGGCCGACGGGGTGGTCAGTGATGATACCCGCATTCGGCGTATCATGCCCGGTGTTACAGCCTTGCTGGAAGCCGGTGCCAAGGTCGTGGTGCTGACCCATTTTGGACGCCCTAAAGGCAAGCTGGTGCCGTCGCTGACGGTCCGGCCGGTGGCCCAATGTATGGCTAGGCTTCTTGGTCAGCCGGTACAGGTTGAAAGCGATGTGATCGGCCCCGGCGGCAAGGCAGCGGTGGCGGCATTACAACCGGGACAGTTGCTGATGATGGAAAATTTGCGTTTTTACCCGGAAGAAGAGGCAAATGATCCGGCGTTTGCCCGCGCCTTGGCCGCGTTGGGGGATGTCTATGTCGGTGACGCGTTTTCGTGCGCGCATCGGGCCCATGCATCGGTTGATGCATTGCCACGCGTGATGCCGGCAGCGGCTGGGCGGTCTTTTGCTGCCGAATTGGACGCGCTGGATGCGGCGCTTGGCAATCCGGTACGCCCGCTTGGGGCGGTGGTTGGCGGGGCGAAAGTGTCATCAAAGCTGGCCTTGTTGGAAAATCTTGTCACCAAGGTTGACGGGCTGGTGCTTGGGGGCGGTATGGCCAACACCTTTATGCTGGCGAATGGCTTGTCGGTTGGTGCCTCGCTGGTTGAGGCCGATATGGTCGATACCGCGCGTCGGATCATGGCAGTGGCCAAAACCCACGGCTGCCGGATCATTCTGCCAACCGATGCGGCCGTGGCGGTTGAATTCAAATTAGGGGCCGCGCACCGGGTGGTCGATGTCAATAATATTGCCGCCGATGATATGGTGCTTGATGCCGGGCCGCAAACGGTGGCGGTGGCCAGTGACTTTTTGGCGGGCTGTTCAACGATCGTTTGGAACGGGCCGATGGGGGCGTTTGAGATCCCCCCATTCGATATTGCCACAACGGCGCTGGCCAAGCTGGTGGCCAAGATCACGCAGGACAAAGGCGTGATGAGTGTGGCCGGAGGGGGCGATACGATGGCGGCCCTTGCAAATGCCGGGGTCAGTGACCAATTCTCTTATGTATCGACCGCTGGCGGGGCGTTTCTGGAATGGCTTGAGGGGAAAACCCTGCCCGGTGTTGAGGCGTTGCGCCAATAAGTTGCGCCACTAAATTGGGGCAATAAATTTGGTCAGGCAATCGCGCCGTGGCCAGCGCCATATCGCTAGCGGCAAACCTAAAAAGGCATGTGATGTTTTTTGATAATCCATTCAAATCGCGCCTGCCAACGCCGGACGAGGCGTTGCCGGGCCGCGACACCCCAATTTTTGCCGGTGGGCCGCATGCGGTGTCAGGGCGGCCGATGGACGGCCCAGTGCCTGACGGTATGCGGACTATTGTTCTGGGGCTTGGGTGTTTTTGGGGCGCCGAACGGCTGTTCTGGAAACAGGGCGGCGTTTATGTCACGGCCGTGGGCTATGCGGGCGGGCTGACACCAAATCCGACTTATGAGGAAACCTGCAGTGGTCGCACCGGCCATACCGAGGTTGTGCGGGTGGTCTATGATCCGGCCAAATTGTCGTTGTTGGAGTTGTTGGCGGTATTCTGGCAGGCCCATGACCCGACCCAAGGGTTTCGTCAAGGCAATGACCGTGGCAGCCAATATCGATCTGCCATTTTTGTCGATGATGCCGATGACCTGGCGGTAGCGAAAGCGAGTGCCGCACTCTATCAAAAAGCCCTCGCGGCACGCGGCTTTGGCGATATGACTACCGAGATAGCCATCAATGACCGATTCTTTTTTGCCGAGGCGTACCATCAGCAATATCTTCATAAAGTACCAAACGGCTATTGTGGGTTGCAGGGAACCGGGGTGGCCTTTGATGCTGATGATACCGCGATGGGAAAAAACTCGTCAGGCAAGGATTGACCTTGGCGCAGGCTGGTGCTAGGTTCCGCGCTCATTCTGATACATGACCGCCAAGCAAGGGCGGCGTTGTAGGAGTTCCGTATTATGAAAGTCGCAAGTTCACTCAAAACGCTGAAGTCGCGTGATCGTAATTGTCAGGTCGTGCGCCGGCGTGGCAGATTATATGTGATCAACAAGAAAAACCCACGGTTAAAAGCACGCCAGGGTTAGCTACGCGCCGGCAGCATCACCGCTGCCCGTCCGCGACAGCCACAAGACTATGCAAAACGGTCGGGGATTCCCGGCCGTTTTTTGTCTGATCGGCTTTATCGGGCTGGTGGCTGTTCATCTGGCCGGGGCCATAGCCATTGCCAAGCGGTCAAAATCTGCTGCTGGTGAATTGCCATTGGGCGCTCTTTGGTGGTATTTCAGGGCAATATCCATCGTGATCCGCCAAGTTTGTTTCAAGGAGTCTGTCATGGAGATGCCCGCCCCTGATCAGTCGGTGATTGCGCGTCAGGCACAGATTTGCGCTGATTTGCGGCGTATATTGCCCGATAATGCGGTTGTCGAATCGGAAGAGGGGCGTCGCGCCTATGACGCGGATGGGTTATCGGCTTACCGGCAGTTGCCACTGGTAGTGGTCTTGCCGGAAACCGTGCCGCAACTGGCCGCGGTCATGCGATATTGCCACAGTCACGCGATCAAGGTGGTGCCGCGCGGTGCCGGAACATCATTGTCCGGTGGCGCTTTGCCGTTGGCTGATGCGGTGCTTGTCGGGCTTGGTAAATTCAACCGGATTCTCGATATCGATTACGCCAATCGCTGTGTGGTCACCCAGCCCGGTGTGACCAATCTTGCGATCACCCATGCGGTGCAGGCCGACGGGTTTTATTACGCACCCGACCCGTCAAGCCAGATTGCCTGTTCGGTGGGCGGCAATGTCGCGGAAAATTCCGGCGGCGTGCATTGCCTGAAATATGGCCTGACCACGAATAACCTTTTGGGAATCGAAATAGTGACGATCGAGGGTGAGGTGCTGCGGTTTGGTGGCAAGCATCTTGACGCTGGTGATTTTGACCTGATGGGGGTGATGACCGGTTCTGAAGGGCTTCTTGGCGTGGTCAGTGAAGTGACCTTGCGGATTTTGCAAAAGCCGGCAATGCAGCGGGCTTTGCTTGTCGGGTTTGAAGACACCGAATCAGCCGCCAAGGCCGTTGGTGACGTGATCGGTGCCGGGATTATTCCGGCTGGTATGGAAATGATGGACGGGCTGGCCATCAATGCCGCCGAGGATTTCGTCAAGGCCGGCTATCCGCGGGATGCTGCCGCGTTACTGATCATTGAATTGGATGGGCCGGCAGTCGAGGTCGATGCACTAATCGATCGGGTCGCTTCAATTATGGATGCGGCCGGGGCATCATCCCTCAAGGTCAGTAATTCCGAGGCCGAACGCAATCTGTTTTGGGCGGGGCGCAAGGCCGCGTTTCCGGCGGTTGGTCGGATTTCGCCGGACTATCTGTGTATGGACGGCACCATACCGCGGCGGCGGCTGCCTGATATGATGGTGCGGATGGCCGCGCTCAGCCAGAAATACGGCCTTCGCGTTGCCAACGTCTTTCATGCCGGTGACGGCAATCTCCACCCGTTGATTTTGTTCGATGCTAATCAACCTGGTGAATTGCAGCGCGCCGAAGAATTCGGGGCAGATATTTTGCGGGCCTGTGTCGAGATGGGCGGCGTTCTGACGGGTGAACATGGGGTTGGTGTTGAAAAGCGTGACCTGATGGGAATCCAGTTCACCACCGATGATTTGAAGCAGCAGCAGCGATTGAAATGTGCGTTTGATGACGGGCATTTGCTCAATCCGGGAAAGGTCTTTCCGCAATTGCACCGGTGCGCCGAACTGGGGCGGCTTCATGTCCATCAGGGCAAAATGCCGTTCCCCGATATTCCAAGATTTTAACGGCATGGTCAGCCGATGATCGGGGACGATATATGAACAAGATCCACAATCTTGGTGAAGCTGCCGAAGCGATAGCCGCGGCCCTCGCGGCCAAGCAGCGACTGGCCACTATTGGCACCGGCAGTAAGGCGGCCTTGGGGCGCAGCGTTGGCTATGATGCTGTGTTGGATCTATCAGCGATGTGCGGCGTGGTCGATTATCAGCCGGAAGAATTGATTTTGACCGTGCGCGCCGGCACCAGTATGAGCGCATTGCAGGCTGTCTTGGCCGAGGCTGGCCAGATGTTGCCGTTTGACCCGCCTGATTTCAGTCGGCTTTTGGCAAGCGGCGCGGCTGGCACTATTGGCGGGGTGCTGGCGGCTAATCTGTCGGGCCCACGACGGCTAACAGCCGGGGCCGCACGCGATTATTTGCTGGGGTTTGAGGCCGTATCCGGGCGGGGCGAATTTTTCAAATCGGGTGGTAAGGTTGTCAAGAATGTCACCGGTTATGATTTATCAAAATTGATGTGCGGGTCGTTTGGGACCTTGGCGGTGATGGACGAGATCACGCTAAAAACCCTGCCACGGCCGGAAACGGCGGTTAGCCTGTTATTTGGCTATGCTGATATGGCGGCGGCGACCGCGGCGATTGCGGCCATTTTTGCCAGCCCGCATGAACCGCATGCGGCGGCCATTTTGCCGGCGGCATTGGCCGGTCAGGCCGGGATCGATCTTGGCACCAGCTATGTGGTGATTATCCGCTTGGAGGGGATTGCGGTATCGGTTGATGACCGGGCATCGCATCTGCTGGCCGCCGGTTTCACCGCCACAGAGCGCGCCCGGCTGGAGGCTGATCTCAGCGCCGATTTGTGGCAGTCAATCAGGGATGTTGACTGGTTTACCAGCCATCA
>CAZYKI010000035.1:0-18118 GCA_964648035.1 uncultured Candidatus Puniceispirillum sp.
CCGGCCATGTTGTCGATAATGTGCTTATGCCCGGCCTGTTTACAAAATGGGGTGACACGCCGGCAAGTTGGCAGGTGGCACGACAGAGCAATGAGCGGCGCGAGATACGCTTGCGACATGCCAGCGGCTGGGAAGTGGTGTTGGTTCAACTTGGCAGCCAGACCGCGCGGCAGCTGATCTGTCCGTTGCCGGAAGGCAAGTTCCTAGAGGCGGGCGAGGTGCTTGGCATGGCGCGGCTGGCGGGTGTCTGTGATCTGTTTATTCCGGCTGATAGCCAGCTTGCCGTCACCATCGGCCAGCATATGGTGGCCGGAGAAACCGTGATCGCCACACGCACCGGACCGCACAGCCCCGCCGGCGCCCGACAAGCCAGCGATGTTTGATGCTGCGTTGCGCCCGTTTGTTGACCGGTTGCTGGCCCCAGCAGGCCGTTATTTGGCGGCATTAGGCGTTACCCCAAATCAAGTGACCATCATCGGCGCGATGTGCGGGGGCATGGCCGCGGTGATGGTTGCCGTTGGCTGGTTTGATCTTGCCTTGTGGCTGGTGCTGGCAAACCGGCTTGCTGACGGGCTGGACGGGGCGGTGGCACGGGCCGGGCAGCGTTCTGATTTCGGCGGTTATCTCGATATCGTTGCCGATTTTGTATTTTACAGCGCGATCCCGTTTGCTTTTGCGGTGGCTGATCCTGCCAATGCACTGGCGGCAGCCTTTTTGATCTTTAGTTTTATCGGTACCGCAAGCAGTTTTCTGGCCTATGCGATTTTGGCGGAAAAACACCATGTCACCACCGACATTCGCGGGGCGAAAAGCTTTTACTATCTTGGCGGCTTGACCGAGGGCGGCGAGACAATTTTGTTATTTGTGGTGATGCTGATTTGGCCAGCTTGGTTTATCTGGCTGGCATGGGGGTTTGGCTGCCTGTGCTGGATCACCACGTCGATGCGTATTCATGCGGCATTTCGGCAATTCGCCGGCTGAAGGGATTGATTGACAGGGTTTTTGCGCCATATGGTGACCAAAGTCGTGACCAATGGCGTCAGCAGCCATCGCTGAACAGTGCAGGGAGTCGTAAGGATGAAATTCGGTATTGGACAGGCAACCCCGCGGCTTGAAGACAGCCGTCTTTTGACCGGCGCGGGATGTTACAGTGACGATGTGGCGCCCGGTGAGGGGCTGCGGGTTGCTTTTTTGCGTGCGCCATTTGCCCACGCCCGCCTTCGTCATCTTGATGTTGCGCCAGCGGCCGCATTAGAGGGGGTGCATCTTGTCGCCACCCAGGCCGATCTTGATGCCGATAATGTCGGCGAGATTCAATGTCAATATCGGCCGCCGCTGCTGTCTGGCGGGAAAATGCCGCTTGTCAGCAAACCGCCGATGATGCGCGATCTGAACCGCCATGCGGGTGATATTGTCGCGATGGTGGTGGCCGACACCCAGCAGATTGCCGATGATGCGCTGGCGATGATTGCAGCCGATTTTGACCCGTTGCCGGCAGTCACCGATGTTTATGATGCCGTGGCCGAGGGGGCGCCGCAGCTCTATCCGGACTATCCGCAAAATATCGCGTTCGTTTGGGGTGTTGGTGCGACGGATGCCACCGCTGCGGCGTTGGACAATGCCGTGTCGCTTGGCTATGAGATTGTCGATATTGATGTGGTCAACAACCGGATTGTGATCAATTCGATGGAAACCCGGCCGATTGTCGCCGCACCCGGCGCGGCGGCGGGAGATCTGGATGTCTGGTGCGGCACCCAAGGCGTTCGCGGCATTGCCGATCAGATAGCCGCCGCCCTATCGATGGATCCGGAACAGGTGCGGGTGCGGACCGGTGACGTTGGTGGCAGTTTCGGATTCAAAATTTTTCTTCATCCAGAACAGGTCTGCGTGGCGTGGGCGGCGCGCAAACTTGGCTGTATGGTGCGCTGGCAGCAGGCGCGCTCTGATGGGTTTTTGTCAGATCTGCACGGCCGTGATAACCGTACCAAGGCCCGCGCTGCGGTTGATAAAAACGGCCGTATCCATGCGCTACAGGTTGATGTCTACGCCAATATGGGGTCGTGGCTGTCAAATTTCAGCACCTATATTCCGACCTTGTCGGGAAGCCGTAGCCTGACCTCGATTTACGATATCCAGCTTGTCAGCCTATCGGTGCGTGGGGTGATGACCAATACCCCTGCGGTTGATGCGTATCGTGGTGCCGGACGGCCAGAAGCAAATTATGTGATGGAACGGCTGATGGATCATATTGCCGCCCAATTGGGGCTTGATCGGATCGCCGTACGGCGGACCAATATGATCAGGCCCGATCAAATCCCCTATAAAATGGTATCGGGTGGCACGATCGATTCAGGTGACATGCCGGGCCTGTTTGACAAGGCGCTGGCGGCGGCTGATGTTGCCGGGTTTGCGGCACGCCGCCAACAGTCATTAGCAGCCGGAAAATGGCGCGGTATCGGCTTTGGCATGTATCTTGAGCAATGCGGTGAAGGCGCCGATGAGGGCGTCGATATCAGTTTTGCCGATGATGGTCATGTGCTGTTGCATGCCGCCCAGCAATGTAATGGTCAGGCGCATCGCACAACGGTTACGCAGATTTTGTCGGATCGGCTTGGCTATGATGCTGACCTGATCACTGTGGTGCAGGGCGACTCGCGCCACAGCCCGCGCGGGACAACGGGCGGTGCGCGGATGTCGGCGGTATTAGGGTCGGCGACAGCCGAGGCGGCGGCCTTGATTGTCAAAGCGGCTTTGCCCTATGCCGCTGCGCGGCTTGCGTGCGATCTTGATGATCTGGCGTTTGCCGATGGGTTGTTTGTGCTGAAGGACAGCAACCAATCACTGCATATCGAGGATCTCGTTCGCGCACTTGTCACGCCAGGCCAGCCCCATCCGCTGAATATACAACATGGCTATGCCAGTGCGGGGGCGACATACCCCTATGGCTGTCATATTGTCGAGCTTGAGGTCGATCCGGCAACCGCTGCGGTAGAGATCATGCGCTATCATGTGACCGACGATTTTGGTGTGGTGATCAACCCGACCACCCTTGTCGGGCAAATTCATGGCGGTATTGTGCAAGGGGTCGGGCAGGCGCTGTTTGAACATGTGGTTTATGACCCGTCGGGCCAGCTTTTGACCGGCTCTTTGATGGATTATGCGCTACCCCGGGCGGCCGATTTTCCGGGCTTTTCGATCCAGTTTTGCAATACGCCCTGCCATAATAATGTTCTTGGTGTCAAAGGGGCTGGCGAGGCCGGCGCGATCGGCGCCCCACAGGCGATCATTTCCGCGCTTTGCGATGCGTTGTCGATTACCCATATTGATATGCCGGCCACACCGGCGGCTATTTTTGCGGCCATAAAACACGCCACGTCCCAGAAGGAGATCACATCATGACCGACAAAATCACCAAATCTGACGAAGACTGGCGCCAACAATTGACGGATGAGCAGTTTCGGGTCACCCGGCAGCATGCGACCGAGCGGGCGTTTACCGGGCGGTTTGACGGACATTATGCGGCCGGAACCTATCACTGCATTTGCTGTGATGCGTCACTGTTTGCGTCTGATACGAAATTTGACTCGGGGTCGGGGTGGCCAAGTTTTTATGCACCGGTTGATGACGCGGCGGTTGGCGAGACCTCAGATAACAGTTTTTTCATGCGGCGTACCGAGGTCCATTGTGCCCGCTGTGACGCGCATCTTGGGCATGTGTTTCCCGATGGACCAGCCCCAACCGGCCTTCGCTATTGCATCAATTCTGCGTCCTTGTCCTTTACCGACGAGGCGTGAGTGCAGTGAGGCACAAAGGCCGGCGGGGTTTGTTTGGTCAGATGGGTCAGCTGGCGCTGCCATAGTCATGGTCATGCCGTTTGCCATGTTTTTTCATCTTGCGTGACACTTCATCTTCGTCAAGAAAACCGTCAGCATTGGCGTCCATACGGCTGAACATGGCGGTGAGGCGAGCATTGAATTCGTCCTTGTCGATGCTGCCATTCCCATCGGTGTCCAGCTTGGCAAAGCGGCGGTCCTGCCGCGCGGTAAGCTCGTCAAGGCTGATTTTGCCGTCATTGTTGATGTCAAGTCGCTTGGCAGCCACTTTGCCAGCATTGTGATAGCCGCCATATTTGCCTTTGCCATGATTGTCGTCATCGATATCGGCACTGGCAAGGCCGGCAATCAACGAGCCTGATATCAATAGGCCGGCACCAATGACTGCGGGGAAATAGGTCTTTTTCATCTGATACTCCGTGGTTACTAATGGTGGGTTGCGGCGGTGACAAGACTGTCACCAAGCGAGGGTTGATCAATCGTGACACCGGCCGGTTGTCGGTGATTTGGAGAGTTGCCGTCCCGGCCGATGTCATGCTGGTAATCTGATGTTGAAAAAAGGCGTGAAAAGGGCGCCTGTGTGATCATTTTGCGGTTTTCACATGGTGGAATTGGGGCGTTCCCGCGTTGTGGCGGTGTGATGGCCGCTTGCTTTTTAGCGTATTGACTCATAGCGTTGAGGCGTAGCCGGTATTGCCTATCGTTTGTCGGTGTCCTGTCTTTTACTAACAGCCAACAAGCGAAAATAAAAATGGCCCAACCAACACAACCAAATGCATTACCGCCCATGCCGTGGGTTGCGGGTACGTCTCGCGTTTTTGGTGTTATCGCGCATCCGATCGACCATGTGCGCGCGCCGATGGTGTTTAACCCGTTATTTGCTGAACGGAACCTGCCCCATATCATGGTACCGATCGATGCAGCACCAGCCCAATTGCAAACCGTGATTGCGGGCCTGCGTGCGATTCCAAATTTTGGCGGTTTGGCGGTAACTATCCCCCACAAATTGCCGCTTGCCAAGATATGTGACCATCTGGGCACGGCCGCCCAGTTGACCGGCGCGGTCAATGCGGTGCGGTTTGATGCTGATGGCCGGCTTTATGGTGACAATTTTGATGGGGCTGGTTTTGTTGCGGGCTGCCGCGGCAACGGGTTTGAGGTGACCAACAAGCGTGTTTTGCTGCTTGGGGCTGGGGGCGCGGCACGGGCGATCGCGGCGGCGTTGTGCGCGGCTGATGTCGCGTCACTGACGATAGCCAATCGCGACCGCGGCAAGGCCGAACAGCTGGCCGCTGCCTTGCATGACAAGGCCGGCTTTGCAGCGGTTGATGCGGTCGGGCTTGCTGGTTGCACCGGCGTGGGGTTTGATATGATTGTCAACAGCACCAGTCTTGGGCTGAAGGCAGGTGATGCACTGCCGTTAGCGCTGGATCAGGTCGACAAAAGGACGGTGATTGCTGATATCATTATGGTGCCGGCCGAAACCGCGTGGCTGGCCGATGCCAAAGCGCGGGGGTTAGCCGTGCATTATGGACGGCATATGCTTGACTATCAGATCGATTTAATTGGCACCTTTATTGGGGCCTTGTAGCCGCAGCAGGGTGATTCGCCCGTTGAGTTTGGCTGGCGGGATCGTTATATAGGCAGGATCGTTACCTAACGGCCGCATCCTGCGCCGATCGATGACAAGGAGTGAAGGGTTTAATGGCTGACAGCAGCAATGTCTGGACCGATGAGAGATTGGCCGAGTTGAAAAAGCTCTGGTCGGAAGGTCTGTCGATCTCGCAGATTGGCGAGGCGCTTGGCGTGTCCCGAAACTCGATTGCCGGCAAGGCGCATCGGATGGGCCTTCCCAAGCGGCCATCGCCGATCAATACCCCGAAAGTGGCGCGGCCGAAACCGGTTGAAGTGGCGCCACCATCACGCGATCTGCCGTTGCGGATGGAATTGCGCCAGCTTGAATGGTCGCGCAGCAAATGCTGTTGGCCAACCGGTGATCCACGCAAGGTCGGGTTTCTGTTTTGCGGAGACGCTATTGTTCCGGGCAAACCCTATTGCCTAAAACATTGTGAACAGGCCTACACCACCTCGCGTGATTCTGCTTGACCGTTATGGCACAATATCGGCCATGACAAAATATCGGCAAGATTACACACCGCCAGCGTTTCTGGTGCGCACGGCGTCGCTAGATATTTCTATCCATGACACCGCAACTACGGTTACAACGCGCCTCGACCTATATCCCAACCCGGATGCCGCCAGCGGACAACCGCTGCTGCTAGATGGGCGTGATATCACCCTGACATCGGTATCGCTAGACGGGCGGTTGTTGACCCCGGATGACTACAAGGTCGATGCCGGTGGGCTGAAAATTGATGGTTTGTCAACGGCGTGTCAGATTACGGTGACATCGGTTTGCCATCCAGACAAAAATACCGCGCTTGAAGGGCTGTATTTGTCGGGTGGCATGTATTGCACCCAGTGCGAACCTGAAGGATTCCGCCGGATCGGCTATTTTCCCGATCGTCCGGATGTGATGACGATATTTACCGTGCGGATCGAGGCGGCCAAGACCTACCCCCAGTTGCTGTCAAACGGCAACCTCGTTGAAACCGGTGATGTTGACGGTGACCGGCATTATGCGATCTGGCATGACCCGCACCCAAAGCCAAGCTATTTGTTCGCCGCGGTTGTCGGTGATCTTGAATGTGCGCGCGACCGCTTTCAGACCAAATCCGGCCGTGATGTCGATTTGCATATTTACGTTGAAAAAGGCAATGCCGGCTTGACCGCGCATGCGATGGATTCATTGAAACGGTCAATGCGCTGGGACGAGGTGGTCTATGGCCTTGAATATGATCTTGATTTGTTTCAGATCGTCGCCGTTAGCCATTTCAATATGGGGGCGATGGAAAATAAGGGGTTGAATATTTTTAACAGCAAATTTGTGCTGGCTGACCCCAATACGGCCACCGATACCGATCTGCATCGGGTTGAATCGATTATCGCGCATGAATATTTCCATAATTGGACCGGCAACCGTGTCACCTGTCGCGATTGGTTCCAACTGACCCTGAAAGAGGGGTTAACGGTTTATCGCGACCAGTGTTTTTCGGCCGATATGCATGATCCGGCGATCCAGCGTGCCGACGATGTGTCCTTGTTGCGCGCCGCTCAATTTCCAGAAGATCGTAGCCCGACCGCCCACCCGATCCGGCCGGAAAGCTATCGGGAAATCAATAATTTCTACACCGCGACGGTCTATGAAAAAGGGGCCGAGGTGATCCGCATGCTGGCCGGTTATCTGGGCGATGACGGGTTCCGGAAAGGCATGGATCTTTATTTTGCCCGGCATGATGGTCAGGCGGTCACCTGTGACGATTTTGTGACCGCGCTGGCCGATGCCACCGGCACAGATTTGACAGCATTTGCGGGCTGGTACAGTCAGGCTGGCACACCGCGTTTGACGGTGACGCGGCGTTCTGGTGCGGGCGATGCCGATATGATGTTGGAATTTTGCCAGGACATTCCGGACACTGCCGCCAAAACCCCGCGCCAGCCATTGCCGGTGCCGGTGCGCCTTGGGCTTGTCGGGGGCGATGGACAACCGGTTCCGTTCCGCTTGACCGCCGATGGGGTGATGGCCGACGAACAGGTGGTGTTGCTCACAACTGCCCACATGGTCCAGCCGCTTTATACCGGCGGTATCGGCGATGCTGTGCCTAGCCTGCTGCGGCAATTTTCTGCACCGGTGCTGCTGGTCGATGATTTGACCAGCGCTGAACGGCGTCATCTTGTGGCGCATGACGCGGATATGTTTACCCGATGGGATTCGGCCCAGACATTGTTCGCAGAGGCCATTGTGGCAATTGCGTCCGGCGATGCCAGCGCTGATGATCTGTTGGCAGACGGGCTGGCCGGTGGGCTGGCCAACAGCCTTGATGATCCGGCCTTGCTTGATCAGTTCAAGGCCGGCTTGTTGGGGCTGCCGCCTCTATCGGTGTTGGAAGCGCGTATGACGCCGGCTGATCCGGTGGCGCTATATCAGGCACGCGCCAGTCTTGAGGCGGCAATCGGCCGCGCGCTCGAACCACAAATCACCGCCTTGCTGTCGCCGTCATCGGTGGCAGCGCTTGCCAAAACCAGCGGTGGTCGTGCGTTGCTGAACCGCGTCCTTGGTCTTGGTGTGGCCGCCCGGCATGATGTGGCGGTCGCCTGCGCCACAGCAAATGCGACCCATGCAAATATGACCCTGTCGCAAGGGGCGTTGGCGGCGCTGAACAATAGTGATTATGACGCGCGTGCCACAGCCTTGAAGGCGTTTCATGACCGCTGGGAACATAGCCCGCTGGTCATGGAAAAATGGTTTATGCTGGAGGCGTCGTCGGCGCAGTCCGGGACCATTGAGCAGCTACAAAAGCTGATGCAGCATCCGGCATTTGATCCCGGTAATCCCAATAAATTGCGGGCTGTGCTTGGCGCGTTCATGACCGCGAACCCGGTCCAGTTCTATGCGGCTGACGGGTCTGGTTTTGCCTTTATTGGCGATTGTTTGATCGATATTGATCGGCGTAATCCGCAATTGGCCGCGCGGATGGCCCTGCCATTGACGCGTATGGCGCAGTATGCCCCCGCCCGTCAGGCACAGATGACATCAGTGTTGAAAAAAATTCAACAGGCTGCCGGATCGGCTGATTTGCGTGAAGTCGTCGACAAGGCACTAGAGGCCAACGCCTGAGTGGCAACCCGCCTAACGCCGCAAAAATGCCGGCACATGATCGGTATCTTTGAATGTGGTACCGGTGCAGTCTGGCGGTGATGGCAATTCATCGCCGCGATTGCGGTTTCGGGCAGCTTTGTCTTGCCCCGTTTTGTCTGGCCCCGCTTTGTCTTTTCGATTCGGGCTGCTTTTGGTCTGGTCGGGCTTTTTACGGCGGCTTTTGGTTGGTTTTTCGGCGCCGCTGTCCTTGTCAGGCGCACCAACGCTGGTAGCGGCGGCTGCATCTTGCCCATCGATGGGGCGGATGCTGCCATGATCGATCGTGATTTGCGGGATCGGTTTGCCGGTCAAGGTCTCGATCGCATCGACATATCTGTGATCATCCTTGCTTGCCGCAATCGAAAATGCACGGCCTGACTTGCCGGCGCGGCCGGTGCGCCCAATACGATGGACATAATCCTCGGCATGGCTTGGAATGTCGAAATTGAAAACATGGCTTAGGCCGGCGATATCAATGCCGCGTGCCGCAACATCCGATGCAATCAACAACGGCACGTCACCATCCTTGAATTTCTGCAAGGCTTCAAGGCGGGCTGATTGGGTCATATCACCATGCAAGGCAACGGCGCTAAAGCCATGGCGGGTCAGCGACGTGACCAGCACCGCAATATCGCGTTTGCGGTTACAGAAAATCACCGCATTTTTCACCGATTCTTGACGCAGGATATCGCGCAAAACCTGCCGTTTGTTCTTGATTGTGGTCCAGATCAGATGCTGGGCGACGGTGTCGGCTGTCGAGGCTGGCGGGGCCACCTCGATGACCTTGGGGTTCATCACAAATTTGTTGCCCAGCTTTTGAATATCGTCCGACAGGGTGGCCGAAAAGAACAGCGTCTGGCGCATCCGCGGCAAAAGGCTGACAATCCGTTCAACATCCGGGATAAACCCCATATCGAGCATCCGGTCAGCTTCATCGATCACCAGGATTTTGACATCATTGAGAAGCACCTTGCCGCGTTCAAAATGATCAAGAAGGCGGCCGGGTGTCGCGATCAACACATCAACCCCTTTGCTGAGGGCGGCATTTTGGTCAACAAAGCTGACGCCGCCGATCAAAAGCGCCATCGACAATTTATGATGCGTGCTGAATTTTTCGAATGATTCGGCCACTTGTGCCGCCAATTCGCGCGTTGGCGCCAGAATAAGCGAACGTGGCAACCGTGCCTTGGCCCGCCCTGAAGCCAGAATATCAATCATCGGCAGGGTGAATGACGCGGTTTTACCGGTGCCGGTTTGCGCGGATCCAAGAATATCACGCCCCATCAATACGATGGGAATTGATTTTTCCTGAATGGGGGTCGGGCGTTCATAGCCAAGATCGGCAACGGCGCGGCTTAGCTCGTCGCTCAGGCCGAGGTCTGAAAATTTCAAGGACGGTTTCCTTATCTAGATTTCAATAAATCTACGATGCTCTCCGCGCATTGTCTTGTATCGACAGTGTTTTCGGTAGGCTTTTTCTGCTGCCGGTGATACAGAGTTACGCTACCAAGGTCAATCCTTCATTCAATTTACCGTGATAGGGCTGGTTGATGTCTGCCGCTACCCCCATTTTTGTTCCCGGACTGCTTTGTACGGAAATTCTCTTTCAACAGCAGCGTGCCGCTTTAAGGTGCGATGACCGGCTTGCCGATACCACAACGCATGACAGCATAACCGCTATGGCCGCCGCCGCGTTGGCGTTGGTTGACGGGCCGATTGTACCCATCGGTTTGTCGATGGGGGGATATGTGGCCCAAGAAATGGCCAGACAGGCCCCGGACCGGGTGGTTGGTATGGCGCTTCTTAGCACCAATTGCCGGGCTGATACGGCTGAACAGACAAGCCAGCGTGAAGCCGCGATCAAACTTGCCGCCCATAAGGGGTTTCAGGGGGTAACGCGGCATTTGCTACCGCGCCTGCTGTCTGATCCGGCACAGCAAGACAAGGCCTTGGTTGATGCTGTTTTGACGATGGCGCGCGATATTGGCCGGCATGTGTTTGCCGATCAACAGCGGGCCATCATGGGGCGCCGTGCCCAGCATGATACCTTGGCCGGCTTTGATGCGCCGTTACTGGTGTTGTGCGGCAAGCTGGATGTGTTGACCCCGCCTGAATTGTCGGTCGAAATGGCATCCTTGGCACCCAACGCGGATTTGTGCCTTCTTGACGGGGTTGGGCATTTATCATCAATGGAAGCCCCTGATGCGGTAACCGAAGCGCTACGCGGGCTGCTTGCCAAAATCGCCTAGCGCCGGGCTCTGGTCGCGATGAAAATCGCGATAAGGCCGGTCCCAAGATAAATGACCAGACCCGGTATCGGGACAACTGCGGCGTGCGTGACAATCACTCTGACCATCGAAAGGGCGATGGCTGTTAATCCGATACCGCAGCCAAAAAGCACCCGCCGCGCCACCCGGTCAGATTCGCCGCGTACCAAGAATATGACCAGACCGCCGAGAAAGGACATGCCGGCAAGGCTTTGCCGCATAATAATGCCGACATGCCGCGCCTCATCACCGGCGCCCGGAAAAATCTGTTCGGTGAGGGGGGCGGCAAACGCAAAGAACAGCAATCCTTGAATGATCAAGCCGGCGCCAATCACGCGTAACAGATTTTGGGGGGACATCCACCTAGGCTTGGGCTGGGGATCAGACATCAAGCGTGGCGATCACATCGGCGGCATGATCACGGATATAGCCGAACCGTAATTCAGCCTTCTTGCCCATCAACGTGTTGACAAGCTGGTCGGTGTGCCGGCGCAGGTCAGCACCAACCGAGTCACGCAACGGCAATGCCACCTGAAGAAGGCGCCGGCTATGCGGGCTCATGGTGGTTTCCTTTAACTGGCCCGGTGGCATTTCCCCAAGGCCTTTGAATCGGCTGACCTCAATCTTGCCACGCCCGTCAAAGGCGGTTTGCATGAAGTCCTCGCGCTGTTCATCATCAAGCGCATAGATCGTCTTGCCGCCCTGCGTCAGCCGGTAGAGGGGCGGTTGTGCCAGATAGAGCCGGCCAGCCTCAACCAGCTGTGGCATTTCCCGGTAAAAATAGGTCATCAGCAGCGCCGCGATATGGGCCCCGTCAACATCGGCATCGGTCATGATGATAATGCGCCCATAGCGCAGGTCATCAAGCCGGAAATCCTTGCCTGACTTGACGCCAAGCGCCAGCGCAAGGTCGGATAATTCCTGATTGCCGCTCAATTTTTCAGTGGTGGCACTGGCCACATTCAAAATTTTACCGCGCAACGGCAGGACCGCCTGGGTTTTCCGGTCACGCGCCTGTTTGGCCGACCCGCCCGCCGAATCCCCCTCGACAAGGAACAGTTCGGTAAGCTCGGTATCGCTTGATGTGCAGTCGGCAAGCTTGCCCGGAAGGCGCAGGCGCCGCGTTGCCGATTTGCGGGCGACCTCTTTTTCTTTTTTCCGCCTTTTGCGGTCTTCAGCGCGTTCAATCGCCGCTTCCAGCAAAAATGTCGCACGACCGGCGTCGGCGGCAAGCCACTGGTCAAACCGGTCACGGACCGCCTGTTCGGTTAGCCGGGTAGCGTCAGCCGATACCAGCCGGTCCTTGGTCTGGCCTTGAAATTGCGGGTCACGCAAAAACACCGACAGCATCACGGCACTGCCCGAAAGCGCGTCATCAGCGGTGATGTCGGCGGCCTTTTTATTGCCGGCAAGGTCGCCAAATTGCCGCAATCCGCGAACAATGGCTTGGCGAAAGCCGGTTTCATGCGTACCACCTGACGGGGTGGGGACGGTGTTACAGTAGCTATGGAAAAAACCATCTTCACCGGGGCCAAGCCAGGTGATCGCCCACTCAAATTTTTGCCCGTCAGCAGCAGCGATATCGGCAAAGGGGGCGGTAATCATCAGCGCCTTGTCCGCCGTTGCGTCATTCAGGAAATCGGCAAGGCCGCCGGGGTAATGAAGGACCGTTTCGGCCGGCACTGACTGATCTTGGCCAAGCAGTGCCGGATCACAGCGCCAACGAATTTCGACACCAGCAAATAAATACGCCTTGGATCGGGCCATCCGGTACAAGGTGGCAGGGCGGAACCGCGCCCCCTCGCCAAAGATTTCCGGGTCGGGGGTAAAGGATACAGCGGTGCCGCGCCGGTTTGGGGTTGGCCCGATTGTGGTGAGCGCCGACATTGGTTTGCCGCGCGAAAACTGTTGCTGATACAGTGTTTTATCGCGCGCAATCTCGACGATCAGATCACTTGACAGCGCGTTGACGACTGACGCGCCAACACCATGAAGCCCGCCAGATGTGGCATAGGCCTTGCCGGAAAATTTGCCGCCAGCATGGAGCGTCGTCAAAATCACCTCAACCGCCGATTTACCGGGAAATTTGGGATGTTCGTCGGTTGGCATGCCGCGACCATTATCGCGAATGGTCAGCCGGTCGGCCCGTTCCAGATGCACATCGATGCGCGACGCATGCCCCGCCACCGCCTCATCCATCGAATTATCGAGAATCTCGGCGGCCAGATGGTGCAAGGCACGATCGTCAGTACCACCGATATACATGCCGGGTCGGTGCCGGACAGGCTCTAGCCCCTCAAGCACCTCGATATTCGAGGCATCATAATCATCAGTTTTTGCGGCATTGCCAAAAAGGTCGGCCATCGGTCACTCATCGACTGGAAGATGGGGCGAGATAATCAATCACAAGGCCGCCAGTATAGGGTGTCTGATGCGGCGATGTCTACCATATCTGGACATTGTTCACGATGGGGTCGCGATATCTGGGGGCTATCCATCGGGGCGATACCGGCCCGGGCAAAAGAAACCCGGGCAAAAGAAAAAGGCGGGGCTTGTGCCCCGCCTTGATATTTAGATAGGCCTGTCGGTCGGACTAGTATGAATAATACATGTCGAATTCGACCGGTGCTGGCGTATGTTCCAGCCGGATCACATCTTCCATTTTCAGTGCGATATAGGCATCGATCTGATCATCGGTGAAGACATTGCCCTGAGTCAAATAGGCCCGGTCTTCATTCAATGCGTCCAGTGCCTCGCGCAGCGAGCCGCAAACGGTCGGAATTTGTGACAGTTCTTCTGGTGGCAGGTCATAAAGGTCCTTGTCCATCGCATCGCCGGGATGGATCTTGTTCAAAATACCGTCAAGGCCGGCCATCAGCATCGCCGAGAACGACAGATACGGGTTGGCGGTGGCATCGGGGAAACGGACTTCAACCCGCTTGCCGTTTGGTGAATTCACATGCGGGATCCGGCAAGATGCTGACCGGTTACGCGATGAATAGGCCAATAGAACAGGGGCTTCATACCCCGGGATCAACCGCTTGTAGCTGTTGGTTGATGGGTTGGTGAATGCGTTCAATGACTTGGCATGCTTGATGATGCCGCCAATGTAGTAAAGCGCATTTTCCGACAGGTCGGCATATTGATTGCCAGCAAATAGTGGCTTGCCGTTTGACCATAGCGACTGGTGAACATGCATGCCCGACCCGTTGTCGCCAGAAATTGGCTTTGGCATAAAGGTCGCGGTCACACCATAGGCATGGGCCACCTGATGCACGCAATATTTGTAGAGCTGCATGTTGTCGGCGGTTTCCAGCAGGGTACCGAATTTGATGCCCAATTCATGCTGGGACGGGGCCACTTCATGGTGATGCTTTTCAACGGCAACGCCCATATCGGCCAATACTGATACCATTTCAGAGCGAATGTCCTGACCCGAATCAACGGGTGGCACTGGGAAATAGCCGCCCTTGACGCCAGGGCGGTGCCCCATATTGCCCTCTTCATATTTGCGGGCGCTGTTATATGGGCCTTCAATGCTGTCAAGCGCGTAAAGGCCGCGGTTCATCGACACGTCGATTTTGACATCTTCAAAAATGAAGAATTCGGCTTCTGGACCGAAAAAGGCGGTATCGGCAATGCCCAATGTTTCCATATGGGCCAGCGCAGCTTTTGCGGTGCCGCGTGGGTCACGGTCATAAGCCTCGCCGCTGCCTGGTTCGAGAACGTCGCAGAACAGGGCCAAGGTTGGCTGGGCAAAGAACGGATCGACATAAGCGCGGTAGAGATCCGGCATCAAGGTCATGTCTGACTCATTGATTGCCTTCCAGCCGGCGATTGACGAGCCGTCAAACATAAAGCCTTCATTCAGCGCATCTTCATCGATGGTGTCGATATGCTGGGTGACATGCTGCATTTTGCCGCGGGGGTCGGTAAAGCGGAGGTCGACATAGGTGATGTCATGCTCCTTGATCATTTCCATGATTTTTTTTGCGTCAGACATAGTGGGTATCCTTCCGTTACTGTCTTAAAAGCGAAATCTGCAAAGCGGGGTTAACAGGGTGGTCAAAAATGGCCTAAACGGCATCGGTGCCGCGTTCGCCGGTTCTGATCCGGATGGCCTCGTCAATGGTTGAAATGAAAATTTTCCCATCACCGATTCTTCCGGTTTGGGCGGCGCTTTGAATGGCGTCGACCACACGTTCGGTCATCGCGTCGTCAATGACCACCTCAATTTTGACCTTGGGTAAAAAATCGACAACATATTCGGCGCCGCGATACAGTTCTGTATGGCCCTTTTGGCGGCCAAAGCCCTTGGCTTCGAGAACGGTGATCCCTTGAATGCCGACATCATGAAGGGCTTCTTTGACTTCATCCAGCTTGAACGGCTTGATAATGGCTTCAATTTTTTTCATGGCGCGATCACTTTTCATTCTATGGGGTGGTCGTCTAATTCGGCCTGTACACAGCAGCGCCCCAAATCGCGCGTCACCGAGTGGCCGTATCTCGCCATCCCTCTACAAGACCGCATGGCGGAATCCAACAACCCGCCTTGGTCTGCCCCGCAGAACCGCAGAAAAAACCGACCAATTGCACTATGTGTAAGCATGTTGCCTAAAATTTATGCAATTTGTGTTACGGGCGCGGGTGATCATGCTTTGCAACCGGCCCTTTGTTGTGCATAGTGACCCCAAGCAAGGACTGTGAGGGCGTCATGAGCAACCATTCGATCAGCCGGTTTCCGGTGCCAGATCTGGCAGATTTGCCAGAGGATTTGCAGCAGCTTTTCCATGATGTTTCGGAAAAGGCCGGTTTTGTCCCGAATGTCTTTTGGGTCTTGGCGCATCGGCCTGATGAGTTACGCGCCTTTTGGGCCTATCACGAGGCGTTGATGCGGCGCGAGTCAGGTCTAAGCAAGGCCGAACGCGAGATGATTGTTGTCGTGACCTCGGCCGCCAATCAATGTCTTTATTGTGTCGTGGCGCATGGGGCTATTTTACGGATTTACGAAAAATCGGCAACGATCGCCGATGACCTGGCCACCAATTATCGCAAGGCATCGATCACGGATCGCCAAAAAGCCATGTTGGATTTTGCGGTGAAAATCTGTGATCGGTCGCATCTTGTCGACGAGACCGATTTTGCGACATTGGCGGCGCATGGGTTCAGTGACGATGATATTTGGGATATTGGCGCCATTACCGGCCTTTTTGCCCTGTCCAATCGCATGGCGAGTTTGACCTCAATGCGGCCCAATGATGAATTTTACCGACTTGGTCGCGATTTTCCGGTATCCAGCTGATCGCCGGTGGCACCGGCTTTTTGAACGTTGGTCATGCGTCCTGACGATGATGTAACCGGTGTCTAGGGCGCAAGAAAAAGCGTGATCAATCCTTGGTAAAACAGCTTGCAAGCGAGCAGGGCTTGGACTATGTTGCCGCACAGTTTGCGTGCCTTGGTGGCTGTTCGCCGCCTGACCGGGCAGCGCAACTATGATGGCGGGTGTAGCTCAGTTGGTTAGAGCGCCAGTTTGTGGCACTGGAGGTCGCCGGTTCGAAACCGGTCACTCGCCCCATTTCCCTCAAAGATCGTGGGAAATCATGTCGTCGTTGGCGGGTCAGCTGTCAATGGTAAGCGGCATAAAGCATGCCAGAACGGTTTGCGGGCGTGGCGGAATTGGTAGACGCGCTGGTTTTAGGTACCAGTGGCGAGAGTCGTGGGGGTTCGAGTCCCTCCGCCCGCACCACTGGTGTGAAAAGGGTTTGATAAAGGTGGTTAACCGCCTTTGAAATAGCGTCGCGTCGGTTGCGGCAAGGCCGCATGAACCGGTAATAGCGATGCACTCACGGGTCATGAAGGTGACCATGACAAGTAAAGGATTTATGGTTCGATGAATGTGTCCGAGACCAAATCAGAAGGCCTGTTGCGGGAATATGAAATTGTTATCACGGCGGCGGAAATCGACGCTGAGGTAAGCAAGAAGCTGACAGAGATTGCGACCACGGCAAAAATGCCCGGGTTCCGGCCCGGCAAGGTGCCGATGTCGGTGGTAAAATCACGGTTTGGTGATCAGGTGCGCGGCGAGGCGATCAAGACGGCACTGGATGAAGGGGCCAAACAGGCCATCGAAGGTAACGACCTTGCGCTGGCAAGCCAGCCGCAGGTTGATATTAAATCATATGAAGACGGCAAGGATTTGGTGGCGTCGCTCGCCTGTGAGGTGATGCCGGCAATCAGCATCCCCGATCTTGGCAAGCTGGCTGTAGAGCGGCCTAAAATCGACAGTGACCCCAAGGAAGTCGATGAAACTTTAGAGCGTATTGCCGATGAAAACCGGCCGACGGTTGCCGTTGACAAGCCGCGTGCGGCCAAGCTTGGTGATGTCGCGGTTATTGATTTCATTGGCCGCGTTGATGGCGAGGCGTTTGAAGGCGGTGCGGCGGAAGGGCATGCGCTTGAACTAGGGTCGAACAGCTTCATTCCCGGTTTTGAGGACGGTATCGTCGGGGCAAAACCTGGTGACACCATCGATGTAAAGGTCACGTTCCCGGCCGACTATCAGGCCGCACATCTTGCCGGCAAGGACTCTGTTTTTGAAGTTAAAGTCAATGAGTTAAGAGAAAAAGGTGATGCCAGCATTGATGATGATCTGGCCAGCCGCCTTGGCTTTGAAAACTTGGATGGTTTGAAAAATGCAATCGCCGAGCAGATCAATGGTCAGCATCAAACCGCATTGCGGCAGGTGATCAAGAAAAACGTCCTCGATGCGCTGGCAGACGGCCTTGACTTTGACGTGCCACCAAGCCTGTTCAAGCAAGAATATGACAGCGTCGCACGGGCGATGAACCCGAACGCCGCCGCACATGATCACGACCATGACCATGACCACGATCACGATCATGGCCATGATCATCATCATCCGGCTGCCGACGAAGGCATGGATGACGATGCCAAGGCCGAGGCTGAAAGCGTTGCCAACCGACGGGTCAGATTGGGCTTGCTGATCACCGAGATTGGGCGCGAAAACAAGATCGATGTGAGCGAGGAAGACACCCGCCGCGCGGTATTTGAAGAAGCGCGGCGCTATCCTGGCCAAGAGCAGATGGTGTTGGAATATTTCCAGAAAAATCCACAAGCGATGCAACAGCTTGCCGGTCCGATTTTCGAAGATAAGGTGATCGATTTTATCCTCGAAATGGCGAAAGTGACCGACGTCACTATCGATGCCGAGACACTGTATAAGCAGCCGGAAGACGAGG
>CAZYKI010000036.1:0-17605 GCA_964648035.1 uncultured Candidatus Puniceispirillum sp.
TGGTGCCGGATGAGGGAATCGAACCCCCAACTAACCATTACGAATGGTCTGTTATGCCATTTAACTAATCCGGCGCCTGCCTGCCGCGTATCCCGACAGCGCGGCCTCTTTATAGCCGCATTTCGGCCACCGCTTCAATAGCGCTTGTGGCACCAACCATCAGACCGATGCATCAGACCGTGGCCCGCCGGCCGCGCTAAACGCGTTGTCCCCGCACAAGTGGTGTCACCTGTTGTGGCCGCTGCCATAACAGGCTGGCAAATTGCCCACAGGCCGGGCAATGGCTATGCCACATGTCATGCACACTCTTACACGCGTCACATTGCCATGTCGCCGCCACGTCGTCAGCCGCCCTATTGTCAGCCAGCGCCGCCGCTTCGTGGCGTAGGCGTGCGGCCTCGCCGTCAAGGCCCGCCTGTTCAGCCGCCGCCGCAACCAGCCTGACCGCCTCTGTGCGCCAGTCGGCCTTTACCTTGCCAAGCAATTTTTCCAGCCGGGCAATAAACTGCCCGTCATTGGCTTTCCACGCTTTTTGCAAACGCGGCAACAGCTCACTATGCGGTTGGTCGATAAAGGCCGCCTCGAGCCATTTTGCCGCCCGTCCATAATTGGCGCGCCGGTCGGTATCAGGGTCAAGATAATGATCGGCGATAGCACACACTGCCGGCAAAAATCCCGGATCAAGTTTAAGCGCCTGTTCCAATTCTCGTAGCGACGATGCCGGATTATCGTCAAGCTGGTCGCGCGCGGCCAAATAATGCGCCGCGACCTGCTGCTGCCGTATTTTGAGACCAGCACCATTTTGCGGGGTTTTGCCCAGCTTTTGATGAAGCACCGCCAAGACCGGCAAGGCTTGCTGCCAATTCCCCCGATCTGTTTCTAGTTGCAGCAACGCCCGCGCCGCCAGTTCCGACTTTGGGTTGATCGCCAAGGCAGCTGTCGCCGCCTTGTGGGCCGCCTCTGAATCCCGATCATCAAGGGCTAGCCGCAACAACCCTATTTGCCCCAAAAAGGCGGTGTCGCGATCATCCAGAATCGAGGTGAAATACCGCCGTGCCGCCTGATGGTCGCCGGCCAAATGCGCGGCTTGGGCCGCCAAAAGCCCCGTCAGTTGCGGGGCGTCAAGAAGCCGCTGGGCGCGGCTTGCCTGCTTGCGCGCTGCCTCCGGCTCGCCCGCCGAAACCGCCATCAGGCCAAGCGTCAAAGCCCGATGTCCGGCGGCGTCCCGCCGCTGCCGGAACCGGCCGCCAAGCCAGCCCGGAAGCGTGCGGATAGCGCGCAAAATCCGATCAAAAAACACCAGCAAAAGCGCAAAAGCGACAACCAGCGCAACCGCCAGACTGGTTGGCAATTGTACCCGCCATCCAAGCCAGTCAATCCGCATATCGCCAGGTTGCTGTGCCAACCAGCTAGCCGCGGCGGCGGCGGCAAGAACCAACCCGAAAAGCACCAATAATCGCCACAGCATCAATTGGTCTCCATAGCCTTTGCCAGCAAACCGGCAACTGTGGCCCGAACCGCCGCGTCCAATGCGCGGCGTTGTTCAGCCGCCAGGCGCCATGTATCCACGGCATCTGGCAGATCCCCCTGCCACCCGCCAAGCGCTGTCAGCACACCGTCAAAATCCTGTTGGATCAGCGCCGCTTCAAAGGCCTGCACAGCGCCGGCATTACCCGCTTGATCGGGCGATGCGGCACGAAGCTGGACAAGCTGGCCAAGGCGTGCGCCGGCCCGCTCTAGCCAGCCGGCATCGTCACCGGCCGCGTTGAGTGCCGCCACAAGAAGCGGTTGCAGCGTTTGCGCGCGACGCATCAATATCGGGATCGACTCCGGTTTGGCGGCGGCGGCGTTCACCAGCGCCACAAAACGGGTGGGCGCGCCGATGGCGCGGCTATGTTGCTGTAACAGGTCAATCCATTGGGTGAGGGGTTTGCCCGCCAAATTATCAGCCAGCAGCCCACTTGCCAGTAACAGACCAACGCCGGATGATGACGGCTTGGGGGGGGGCGCCGGCACCGCGGATCTACTGCGATCAGCCACTGCCGAATCAGCCACTTTCGGATCAACCACGGCCGGATCAGCCGCCGGTGGGTCGGCAGGCGGATTATCACCCCGTGCCAAGGCGCGCTTCACCCCCGACTCCAGTGCGGCAAGACGCCGCTCAAGCCCCGCCGACAAATCCGCTTGCGGGGCCGATGGCACAGCGGTCGTTTCCGCCGCGTCAATACGGTCTTGCAGGCGCGTCACCTCTGCCTTGTACGCCGCCAGCGCTGCCGCCAGCTCGGCATCAAGCCGGTCAACCCTGCCAACCAGCGCGGTTACCGCCGGCCCCGTTGTCACCAACCTATCAGATGACACCGGAGATGACACTGGCTCAGATGACACTGTTGCGGTCACTGATGTTTGCCACAGCGCATAGCCGGCAATGATCAATGCAATACAAGATAGCCCCAAGGCCAGCGGCGGCATCAATGGCGACAACCGCGCCACCCCTGTTACCTGCGGCGGTGGGTCGGCATCGATCCGGCGGGCGGTCTTTTGGGCAGCCTGTGGTGATGGTTCGGTGGGCGCTTCAACAGCATCACCATCAATGATGGTCGCGTCCTGCCCGCTGCTGCTGGTCTCTTTACCACCTGATTTTTGCTGTTTTGCCATCTGTTTTGACTTTGGTTGTCCGCGCCTGTTTTTCAGCCGGGCGATAGATAGACCGGCTGCCCCATTAAACCTCAAGCCGTGCCAAGACGCCAGCGGTAAGCGTTGCTGCAAACCTTGGTCGACCAGCCGTTAAACAGCGTCGCGGCGGTACCGCATCACGGCGATCGCCAAAAGCCGGCTTCGCCGCGGGTAACGCGCGACAAATATCTCGCGCCAACCATCACCGGCCGCCGCCGCAATCGCATCGCTGCCGGCAATCAGACTGATCCGGTCAGGACTACGGCCGGCCGCGTCCATCGCATCCCGCCACAGGCGGACCGACCGGGCCGACATGGCAACCAGCGCGCCGTCCTGATAGGGTGCCAGCACCGCACGAATCGTATCTAAGATATCTGGGCGGGGCGCCATCTGATAGACCACGACCGGATCCAGCCGGATCCCATAGGGTGCCAGTGCCGCGGCCATATCAAACCCGATATCAGCCGCCCCCGGCCAAACCAATAGGGGCTGATCGGTTGGGGGCGTGCTGCCAAAATAGGCCGCGATGACCGGCACCAAACCAGCCCCGTTGCCCGGCCCGGTAATAATGTGGCCAAAACCGGCCGCCGCCGCTGCCGCGGCAGTGGCGTGACCAACGGCAAAAACCGGCAAATCCCGCCAAGCGGCCGCATCGGGCGCCGCATGAAGCCGATCAACAGCATGCCGGCTTGTCAAAACAATACCTTGAAACTGGCCCGGGTCAGGCCATGTGACCGGCATCGTTAAAGTCTGCATGACCGGAATCGCCACCGCCGGAACCGCATAGCGCGCCAGACACGCCACATCGCGGTCAGCGTCAGGCTGTGGGCGGATAATCAGCGTTGTATCGGTCATCACCACTCCATACACAGCAAGCGGTCAGGCGGGGGTGGTCGCATCGCGCCGTGGCTAGGCCAGAAATTCACGGCCGCCAGCCATGCCAAGCAATTCTGCGCCAAGGGCGGCCCCAAGATCTTGGGCCGTTGCCACAGGCCCGCTGATCTGCTGACGATGCGCGGCACTGCCATCGGGGCGGAGAATCATCCCGTCCACTGTCAGCACACCATGATCATCCAGCACCGCGCTGGCAGAAATCGGGGTTTGGCACGATCCATCAAGATGGGCCAGAAGCGCCCGTTCGGCCGTCACCTCGGCCAGCGCTCTCTGGCAGGTCAGCCCAGCAACCAGTGATTTGACGGCCTGCCGGCGCGGCGTTGTTGGGGCGGCAATCTGGATCGCCAACGCACCTTGTGCGACAGCTGACGGCATGATCTGTGGGTCAATGGGCACATGATCAACGTCAAGCCCAAGCCGCTTCAGGCCGGCCATCGCCAGCACCAGCGCATCAAAATCACCCGCCGCCAGCAAGGACAGCCGACGGTTAACATTGCCACGGATCAATTTAATCGACAAATCCGGCCGGTAATGCAAAAGGATCGCCGCGCGCCGCACCGAGGCTGTGCCAATACGCGCGCCTTTAGGCAAATCATCAAGGCTTTTGAACGGCCCCACAAGCGCATCGCGCCGGTCTTCACGCGGCAACACCGCGCCAATTTCGGTCCCGGGCGCAAAATGCGTTTCCATATCCTTCATCGAATGCACCGCCGCATCGGCTTCTTCGGCGAGGATCGATCGTTCAAGCTCTTTGATAAACAGCCCTTTGCCGCCAGCCTCGACAAGCGGACGGTCCAAAATTCGGTCGCCTTGGGTGGTGACAGGCCGCACCACAACCGCGGCCGGGCGCAACGCCGCACAAACCATTTCGGTCTGCACCATGGCCAGCTGCGAGGCCCGGGTGGCAAGGCGCACAGGCGCATCATCAAAAAACGACAAATCGGTTTCCATAGAAGGCATGTCTAATAGGCCGGTACCAAAAAGCAAAGCCAAAAAACCACCAGCCCGGGTCAGGCGATCGATTTTGACCGGTTCCGGGCTGGTATATGCTGGTCCCTTCGGATAAGGTACTGGCTGCTTTATGTCGCCACCCGCCCTTGGATTTTTGTTATGATCATGCTTGGAATTGAAAGCAGTTGTGATGAAACGGCCGCCGCGATTGTCGGGGCGGACCGGCACATCCATGCCAGCCATATTTCATCGCAAATTGCCATTCATGCCAAACATGGCGGCGTGGTACCGGAAGTCGCCGCGCGCCAGCATCTGGAAATGATTGACCTTGTTGTTCGCGATACGTTGCGGCAGGCGAATATGCGGATCAGCGATATTGACGCGGTGGCCGCAACCGCCGGTCCCGGGCTGATTGGCGGGGTTGCGGTTGGCACGGTTACCGCCAAAGCCATCGCCGCGGCGCGGTCCATTCCCTATTATGCGGTGAACCATCTTGAAGGGCATGCGCTTAGCCCGCGGCTGGCTGACGATATCGAATTTCCCTATTTGCTGTTGCTGGTATCAGGTGGCCATACCCAGCTGTTGGCAGTCACCGGGCCGGGTCACTATCAGCGTTATGGCACGACAATGGATGATGCCGCCGGTGAAGCCTTTGACAAATGCGCCAAGGCGATGGGGCTTGGCTATCCTGGCGGCCCCGCAATCGAGGCCGCCGCCCAAAGCGGCGATGCAACCGCGATTGCCCTGCCGCGCCCGCTTAAAGGCAGTCCCGGCTGTCATTTTTCATTTTCCGGACTGAAAACGGCGTTATTCAATCGCCTGACCCAGCTTGGTGGGCCCGACAAGGCCCCGCTGAATGATCTTGCTGCCAGCCTGCAACAGGCCATTGCCGATTGTCTCGCTGACCGCACCGCCCATGCGATGGCGGCGTTTCTGGCCGACCATCCGCCCCGTGCCGGGGTGATGCCAACCTTGGTGATTGCGGGCGGCGTGGCCGCAAACAAACATATCTTTGCCCAGCTTGCCGCGCGGGCTGGCAGCGCCGGATTTCGTCTGTCTGTCCCACCGGCGCATCTTTGCACCGATAATGCGGCGATGATTGCATGGGCCGCGCTGGAACGACAGGGCGCCCCTGATCCGTTGGATTTTGCACCGCGTCCCCGCTGGCCGCTTGACCCTGAAGCCGCGCCACCACCCGGTCGGGGCGTACGGTCATGAGCCATGCCGTTGTGATCGGTGCCGGCAGCTGGGGGGCGGCTATTGCCGCGGCGCTGGTGCGGGCCGGACAGGATGTCACCGTGCTGGCCCGCCGTACCGCGCAAGTCGAGGCATTGGCTGCCGGACGCTGTCTTCGCTTGCCTGACAATGCCCCGATTGCCCCGATAAAGGCCACAATTGATCCGGCCGTACTTGATCAGGCCAGCCTGATTTTTGTTGCGGTGCCGGTTGCTGCCAATGCGGAAAATTTTGACCTGATTGCAACGCGGCAACAGAACAAACCGGCCAGCATTATTGTGCTATGCGCCAAGGGGATTACCGTAACCGCGGGCGGCGACGCCGCCTTGCTGCCCGACCTTGCCAAACAGCATCTTCCCGCGCATCCGCTGGCGGTGTTTTCCGGGCCTAGCTTTGCCGACGAGGTGTTTTCTGGATTACCGGCTGCCTTGGTTGCGGCGGCCACCGATAGCGCCGTGGCCAATCAGGTACAGACCGCCTTTGATGGCAGCAATTTGCGCGTCTATGCAAATGATGATCCGATCGGCGTGGCGCTGGCCGGCGCGATGAAAAATGTTATCGCCATTGCCGCCGGATGTGCGGTAGGTGCCGGCTATGGCGACAATGCCAAGGCCGCCATTCTGACCCGCGGCCTTGCCGAAATTGCCCGTTTTGCGGTGCTTATGGGGGGACGCCCCGAAACCGTTTTCGGCCTTGCCGGGGTCGGTGATCTGGCGCTCACATGCGCCGGCCCGCATTCGCGCAATATGGCGTTTGGCATGGCGCTTGGCCGCGGCGATAAGCCGTCACCAGCCCTTGCCGAAGGAAGCCGCACAGTCGGCCATTTGGCGCGCCTTGCATCTAACCAAAACATTGATCTGCCGCTGACCAGCGCGGTGGACAAGCTGGTCAATCATGGTCAAGATTTGCATGAAATTGTGGCCGGTCTGCTGGCCCGCCGGGCCGGGGTTGAATAAACAGCATCGGCCAGCGCACAACAGGACAAACGAAAGAGGCAAGACATGAACTATTGGCTGATGAAATCGGAACCATCAACATGGTCGTGGCAAAACCAGCTTGATCGCGGGGACGCCGGCGAAGGCTGGGATGGTGTTCGCAACTATCAGGCATCGAACAATATGAAAGCTATGGAAATTGGTGACCTTGCCTTTTTCTACCATTCGGTCAACGAAAAGCAGATTGTTGGCATTGCCGAGGTGATCCAGCTCTACCATCCAGACCCTACCGATGCCAGTGGCCGATTCGGCATGGTCACCATCCGTGCGGTCAAATCAATGCAGGTCCCGGTTACGTTGGCGCAGATCAAAGCCGATGACAGGTTGCAGGATATGGCGCTTGTGCGGCAGTCGCGCCTGTCGGTGACACCGGTCAGCGCCGACCAATGGGCTATCATCATGGCGATGGGCGAAACCAGCTTATAACCGGAAACGCAAATGGGGTGATTGCCGGCCAGCGCCCGCCGGTTACGGGCCGGGCTGATCCCCGCCTTGTGGCCGCGGTGATTTGATTAGATAGAGGTTGCGAAGATAGATAAACAGGCCAAGCCCCTGCCCGCAGATAATCACCGGATCCTGCCGCCAGATCGCATAGAGCAGCAACACCGAGCCACCACCAATTGAAAAATACCAAAAGCCAATCGGAATGACCGACCGGCCTTGGCCTTCAGAGGTCAACCATTGCAGAATAAACCGCATCGCAAACAAGCCTTGGCCGGCAAAACCGACAACCACCATGATCTGCTCGGGATTTTCCGCCAGACTTTGCGGCAGGAACGGGAACAGCCATAACAATGCCTGTGCCAGCTGGGCGGCGGCCAATCCGATTTTATCCGATAAAAACGCAATCATCAGCCCTGATCTTTCCCTGTGCGATCTTTACTTGGGCGATCTTTCCCTGTGCGATCGTTAGCTGTGGGGTCTTCCGGTCTGGCAGATTCGCTCACATCACCTTGCGCCGGGGCCCGCCGCAGTAACCAGATCACCCCCAATACATCGGAGATACCAACCAAAAGCCGGTCAAGAATGCGGTATTTTGACGTGCCGGCCACCCGCGGGCGATGGGCCACCGGCACCCCCAGCACAACCCCACCATGACGGCGCACGAGGCTTGGCATAAACCGGTGCATATGGTTAAAAAATGGTAACTCAAGAAACAATGACCGCGGCAAAATTTTGATGCCACAACCCGAATCCGGATGGGTGTCGGCTAGTAAAGCGGCGCGCACCCATTTCGCGCCGCGCGATGCCAGCAGCCGTAGGGCACTGTCATTGCGTCGTTGGCGAATACCGGCGGCCATCGCCAGCCGACCTTGCTTGCCAGCGTCAATGACTGCCGCTTCCAACGCCGGAAAATCAGCCGGTACATTCTGCCCGTCGCCGTCAAGGACCCCGATCAGCGTGCCGCGGGCACGCAACAGGCCTGAACGGATCGCGGCACTCTGCCCCGCCCGTTTGGCATGGCGCAACACGCGTAATTGTGGCACCGCGCTTTGGGCGGCGGCCAATTCATCGGCGGTGCTGTCGGTACTGGCATCATCAATATAGATAATTTCAAAATGGCGGCCGGCGAAAATGGCGGCAATCTCGTCAATCAGCGGGCGAATATTGCCAGCTTCATTCATCACCGGCACCAGCACCGATATATCAATCGTCTTGGCCGAATGGCGGGACCTAGGTGCGGTTTTGCCGGTTGCTGCCATGGTGGGTGTCGTCATGCTTGCTTGCAATCACTTTATCGGGTTACGCCACGAGGCTTTTACCCCTTGGGGGCTTTGGCGTCAAACATATCGGTGCGATAGAGAAAAATCGAAACACTCCGCCCTTTTGAAATATTGAAGCCGTCAATCTGTTGGGGGTCGGCAAGCTGCAGGTTTAAGGCCTGCGCCGTTTGTAAAAAAAGCGCTTTTTGACGCTGTTCAATGATCGCCAACCCGGCTGGGGCTTCGGCCAGAAAGAGCGCCGCCTCCCGCCCGTCTACAAGCAACAAATCACGCCCAAGCTGGAACACCAAGGATGGTTCATGATAGCCAGCTGCCGCCATTACCACCGGACGGCCGCTAGGCATGGCGGCTATGGTGCCAGCCACGGCTTTGGATACATGAAGGCGGGACAATGATGGCACAAGACCGGCAAAAAACACCAGATGAAGCAACAGGCCTGCAGCAAGCATCGCAAAAAAAGGTGCCCATAGGCCGCGACTGATCCAGTAATGACCGAACATCATGGTCACCAGTGCCAGCAGCAAAACCAGCATTGCATACAGCATCGCCGCCCGACTATCGGTGCCGCCAAATACCATCGCCCCCCAAAAGGCGACAACGGCAAAGCCAAACCCCACCGCAACCCCAAGATAACGCAAAGCTGGCCCCAGCCAACCGCGCCATTGCGGTAAGGGAGGCGGAACCGGCGCGATCACCCGGCCAGCCAAAATCAAGCACAAGGCCGGCAGGACCGGCAAAATATAATGCGGCAATTTTGTTGGCACCAGTTCCAGCATCACCCAGAACGGTATTAGCCACGCCACCAAAAACCGGGTGGTTGGCCCCGCCAACAATCCCCGCATACCCGATACCGCCGTCACCAATAACGGCGTTCCCGGCCAGACAAGGACCGGCAACAGCAACAAAAAGGCCCCTGGAAATACCCCGTGCGATTCCTGACCCGATTTGACCTTGGCCAGAAAATCACCCTTGAATGCCAGATCGAGGAACGCGCCACCGGTGGCCGCCGACACCATAATGGCCCAAGGCAGACAGATCACCATAACCAGCCCGACCCCATAGACCGGCCGCAATCCGGCAAGCCAGCCAACATCACGGTGCCATAGTGACAGGGCCGTAACCGTCAGCACCGCCAATACCGGCAAGACCGGCCCCTTGACCAGCACACCTACCGCCATCGCTACCCAAAACCAGAACCAGCTATAGCGCGGCGCTACGGTTTCAGTGTCAGCCGCCCGATAGATCGTCAAGAGCGCCCCTTGCTGGGCTAATGCCAAAGCCATCAGCACACTGTCGGTCTTGGCAAGATGCGCCTCACCAAGCACGATAAAACTACTGCCAAGCAATGCCGCCGCGGCCAAAGCCGCACGCGGTTCATAGAGACGCAAACCAATGTGATACAGCATGAATACCGCAGCCAACAGCGCCAGCAAATTGACAAAACGATAGGACGCGATATCGTCCGTTCCGAAAAGACTGGCAAAAAAACTTTGCGCCCAATAGATTCCGGCCGGTTTTTTGGCGCGCAACTCATCTTGGAATTTAACAGTGATATAATCGCCGCTTTGGACCATCTGGCGGCTTGCTTGGGCAAAACGCGACTCGTCCCGGTCCATCGGCGGTACCGCATGATGGCCAATCAACACCACCATGGTCAAAATCGCCATCAGCCCGTAAAGAGCCGCTCGTGAATCAAACAGAGGCAAAGCCGACAATCCCTATCTGCAATCAGCCCTTGAACGCATAGCAAAATTCGCTGGGCCAAGGCAATGCAGTTCGGCTATGCTCGGCGGATATTGCCCGGTTTTTACGTCATCCGCTTACCCTAACAATTGGTATCATGCCGGCACAGGATCCGATGTCGCACACAATGTCGCCAGCCAGCCCGTCCCCAACCGATCATACAAGCTGGCCGCATATCTGGCGGTTGGCATGGCCGATTATGCTGTCGAATGTGACCATCCCGCTTGTTGGGGCGGTAGATGTGGCGATGATGGGGCGGCTTGACGATCCGGTTTTTATCGGCGGTGTCGGTCTTGGCATGCTGGTTTTTAATTTCATCTATTTTGGCCTTGGGTTTTTACGGATGGGCACCACCGGTCTGGTGGCCCAGAATTTTGGGCGCGGTGCGGCGTCTGCCACCCTAGCGGTACTGGCGCGGGGCGTTACGCTTGCGCTGCTGCTTGGTCTCATCGCCATTGCGCTTGGGCCGGTGATCATCAGCCTTGCAACAAGCAGCTTGTCAGCCAGCCCGGCAGCTGAAACGCTGATGGCAGATTATATCGCGATCCGGCTTTTTGCGGTGCCGGCTGCATTGGCCAATATGGTGCTTTTGGGCGGGCTTTACGGCAGCCAGCAAATGCGCCTTGGCATGGCGCTATTGTTGTTGGTCAATGGCCTTAATTTGGCGCTTGATGCGCTATTTGTTATCGGGCTTGGCCTTGCCGCTGAGGGCGTTGCCTTGGCATCGGTGATCGCGCAATGGGGTGGTTTTTTCTTTATGATCTGGCGGGTTGGCCATATCTGGCCGGGCCGCTTGCGCGGCGTGCTATCGCGTGGCACCCATGGCTGGGCGCCCGACTGGTTTGACCGGGCGGCCTTTATGCAGTTCTTTCAGCTTGGCCGTGATATTTTTATCCGCACCTTGTTACTGCTGGGATGCGAGGCGTTGCTTTTAGACGCGGCGGCACGCCTTGACGATGTGGCGCTGGCCTTGGTTCAGATTATGCTGTCACTTTTCGGCATTATCGCGTTCTCGATTGACGGTTTTGCCCATGCGGCAGAAGCGCTGGTCGGCGAAGCGATTGGGCGGCGCGACCCGGCCATGCTGAACAAGGTGGTGGCGCGCACCACCCTATTGGCGGGCGTGATGGCCGTTCTGTTAAGCCTAATAATCTGGGTTGGTGAGGCCCCGATTATGATGTTGATGACCGCCCAAGACCCGTTGATTGAGGCAATGCGGCCGCAGTGGGTTTGGGTGGCGTTACTCCCGCTTGCATCGTTTCTGGCCTTTCAGATGGACGGCATATTTGTTGGCGCCACTTGCGGCCGGCAAATGCGGAATGCGATGTTGGTAGCGGCCAGCTTATTTGCTGTGGTGCTGGCATTACAGCCATTTGGTCTTGGCGGCATGATGGCAGCCTTTACCGCCTATCTAGCAGTGCGGGGGCTGTCTCTTTACCTGCTTTTTGGGCAGGTGCGCGCCAAAGCAACGCCCGATGGCAACGATTGACGCCGGCCTGCTGCAACCGCTACAACGCTGTAGAGCATGCCGCTTGATCGTCAGGAGCCTCAGCGATGATTGATTTTACCAGATTTGGCCTTGCGCCAAAAGACACCGCCGCAACCCTCATCCACCCGATGTCCGCGGACCAATTCACCGCCTGGCAGGACCGCGCCAGCCCCGCCCAGAAAGGGTGGGTGACGGCCAGCGGATTTACCGCCAAGCCGGGCAACGCCATCTGTTTTGTCGCGGCTGACGGCACGATTGATTTTGCCATTGGTATCATTGGCGGCCATGCCATTTGGGATGCGGCAAAAATTGCCGCTAGCCTGCCGAACGCACTCTGGCAACTTGGCAATGACGACGCCAGCCTATCGGCAGACATAATCGAGAATCTGACATTGGGATGGGGGCTGTCACAATATCGTTTTGACCACTATCGCCCGGCCAAAGCCGAAACCCCGAACAGGCTTGTGATGCCGAAAGCCATCAACCAAGACCGGCTTCTTGGCCTGTTGGCAGGCATTTACCTGTGCCGCGACCTGATCAATCAACCGCCAAATCACATGAACCCGATAGCCCTTGAAAAAGCCGTCACATCGGTGGCCAAAGCGCATGGTGCGCGCCTTGAAACCCACAGCGGCACCGCGCTTGAGACCGGCTTTCCGGCGATCCACACGGTCGGTCGTGCCGCTGAAACCGCACCGCGTCTTGTCGATCTGCGTTGGGGCACAAAGGGTCCGAAAATCACCCTGATTGGCAAAGGCATTACCTTTGATTCCGGCGGCCTGGACCTAAAGCCGTCAAAAGCCATGGAAATGATGAAAAAGGATATGGGCGGGGCGGCAACGGTGATCGGTCTGGCGGATGCCATTATGACAGCCAAATTGCCAATTCAATTACGGGTCCTTGTGGCCGCAGCAGAAAATGCTGTATCCGACCGGTCGATGCGGCCGCTAGATATCATCGACACGCGCGCCGGTACCAAGGTCGAAATTGGCAACACCGATGCCGAAGGCCGGCTGGTGTTGGCAGATGCGATTACCTACGCGCTTGAAGACGCGCCGGATTTCATGGTTGATTTCGCGACATTGACCGGCGCGGCGCGGGTGGCGCTTGGCACCGAACTGCCAGCGCTTTTCTGCAACACCGATGATACGGCTGCGGCTATTTTGAAGGCGTCTGAAACCGTTCATGATCCGTTATGGCGACTGCCCTTGTTTGACGATTATGACCGGCATTTGGACGCTGGCTATGCCGCTTTATCGAGCACCGGCCTGTCAGGGTATGGGGGGGCGATTACCGCGGCGCTATTTTTGCGGCGATTTGCCGGTAAAGCCAGCAACTGGGCGCATATTGATGTGATGGCGTGGAACCTAGCCAGTCGCCCTGGCCGCCCCAAAGGCGGCGAAGCGATGGGACTTCGTGCGCTTTTTGGTTTTATTGCGGGGCTTGCCACTGCTGGCCAAGACAGCTAATAGCCACGCGCCCACTCAACCCGGTTATCCGGTTCCCGGCCAGCCATTATTGCCGAGATCGCCGCGGCCACTTGCTTGGCGGCGGTATTCGGGTTGGTCTGGGCGGCAACATGCGGCCATACGGTTACCGCCGGATGGTCCCAAAAGGGGTGCGTGTCGGGTAAGGGTTCTTGATGGAACACGTCCAGCGCAGCACCGGCAATCTGCCCCGACTCAAGCGCTGCAATCAGATCGGCATCGACCAGCTGTTGACCGCGCCCGCCATTGATTACATAAGCCCCCTTGGCCAAGCGGTTGAACAAATCAGCATTCATAATGCCATCGGTTTCCGGGGTCAGCGGCAACACCGACACCAGAATATTCACCCCGTCAAGGAAGTCCGAAAATTGGTCAGCCCCGGCATAAACCGACACATCATCAATCAGCCGCGGGGTGCGGGCCCAACCGCGCACGCTAAAGCCAAGCATCGCGAAACGCCGCGCCACCACCGAACCGATGGCCCCAACCCCCATAATCCCAACCACCGCCCCAGTGGCGGGCCGTTGCACAATCGGCTTCCAGATCTTCTGGCGTTGGTTTTGTCGGTAATAGCCGGCGTCACGCCAAAAATCGAGCGCCGCCAGAATCACCCAATGGCTTAGCGCATCCGACATGTCCGGATCGACCAGACGCACCAACGGAATATGCCGAGGGACTGTCGGGTCGCGCATAATATGGTCAACGCCCTGACCTTTATTGATGATGCCTTTCAAATGCGGCATCTCGGCAAACCGGCCTGGCGGCGGTGCCCAGACAAGCGCAATATCGGCAAGCCGGCCTTCCTCGGACATTAAATCGACAAGCGTAAACCCGTCCAGATAGGGCTGTAGCTTTTTCTGCCAGTCAGCACTATTGGCAAAATCATGAAAGGCGATAACGGTCATTTTCGTCTCAGGCTCCTGATATCACCGCGCGGGCGGCGGCATGCAAATCCGGCGTGGCCGCTACCAACAGGCTGGTCGTGCGCCCAAATGTGACCGGCGCACCGGCAAGATCGGTAACTGACGCACCAGCCCCAAGACATAGCGCAACCACCGCCATGATATCATGCGGGGCAAGGCTGTCTTCCATCACAATGTCAATATGGCCAGCCGCCAGCAGCGCGTAATTGTGACAGTCACCACCATAATTGGTCACCGCCACCCTATCGGCCAGCTTGTCAAAATCCGGCCGCCGTTCAGGACTGAGCGCGCGCGGCGAGGTGGTGGCAAGTCTGGCCGCGGCAAGATCGGTACATCGGCGCGGCACTATCGGGCGGTCATTCAGCCATGCGCCAATGGTGCCACCAAACCCGTTTAGGCCAATATAGGTTTCCCCAAGCATCGGCATGTCAACAAGTCCGGCAACCGGCATATCATTATAAAGCAGCCCGACCAACGTACCAAAAACAGGCTTGCCACTGACAAAGGCTTTGGTGCCGTCGATCGGATCGATAATCCAGCGAAAGGCACTGCCGGTTTCAGGTGTGGCCCCGAATTCCTCGCCAGCCAAATTGTCTTTTGGAAACCGCGCCGCCACCGCGGTCTTGAGCGCCGTTTCAACATCGCGGTCAGCGATCGTGACCGGCGATGCGTCATGCTTGGTTTCGGTGGCGGGGTCCTGCCGGAACCAGCGCGAAATAATTGGCCGGCTTACCAAGGGTAAACCGGCCAGAAAGGCGATCATCTCGGCGGCCGGACATTGCTGTGCCGAGCCGGATCCGTCAGCCATTTATTTGGCGCCGTCCGCGGCGATTTGTTCAGCCGTTGGCAAGGCTGCCGGGCTGTCGGCCTGCTGCCGCATCCAGGCGATGATGTTGGCGCGATCTTGTGGCTTTTTAAGGCCGGCAAAATTCATCTTGGTGCCTTCGATATAGGCTTTTGGCTTGGCCAAAAACGCATTCAATGACTGATAGCTCCACGCCCCACCGCTTTCCATCAGCGCCGCTGAATAGCTATATCCATCGGCAGCGCCTTTGGCGCGATCAACCACATTCCACAGGGCTGGCCCTACCTTGTTGGCACCGCCTGCTTCAAATACATGGCACGCGGTACATTTCTTGGACAGCTTTGCCCCCGCGCCAATATCCGCATCGGCCAGCAAGGCAAGGATCGGTTCCGGCCCGGTCTCAACCGGTGCATCAGCCACCGCCGTGCCTGATTCCGGTACCTCGATGACATAAGCGTTTTCAGCCAGCTGTTGATGTGGCACCAGCACGTCAGCAATTTTGATACCCGCCATCAGCAACAGCGCGGCAAACAAAAACCCGGCAAAAACTTTATTCAAGCGCAACTCATCCATGCGTCACTCCCGCAAGCGGGCTCCTTTTGCAGTCCAGCCTTGTCAAAGCCGGCAAAATGATAATCGAACAGGGCCAAGAAAACCGCCCTTCGACAGGTTAATTAGCGAAAATTACCCCGGCTCTCAACCTTTTATTCAATGCTTCACCTGTGAATGGCGACAATTTGCTTTGCACCATCGCCGATTATGTGATGAATTGCCCTGATCATGGCAAAATTTTCAAATAAGGTCATTATTATTCCGGCGCGTTTTGCCGCCAGCCGTCTGCCTGGCAAGCCACTGGCCGATATTGGCGGCAAACCAATGATCCAACATGTTTGGGAACGCGCAATGGCGGCTGACATGGCCCCGGTTTATGTTGCGACAGATGACCGCACCATAGCCGATGTGATCACCGCCGCTGGCGGCAAGGCGGTGATGACCCGGCCTGATCACCCCTCTGGCTCTGATCGGGTTTTCGAGGCGATCGAAACCATCGACCCGGACCGCAATATCGAACAGATTTTGAATTTACAGGGCGATTTACCTGACCTGCCCTCTGGCCTGCTGCACCAGCTAGCCGCCACATTGGACCGCAGTAAGGCAGATCTTGCAACGCTGGTAACCGCGGCAAGCGATGCCGAGGCGGCGCTGCCGCAAGTGGTCAAAGCCGTTGTCAGTTGGCAAGACGCTGATTATGGGTCGGCGCTCTATTTTAGCCGGGCCGCGATCCCTGTAGGCGGTCATCCATTATGGCATCACATTGGCGTTTATGGCTGGCGGCGGGCGGCCTTGGCGCGGTTTGTCGCTTTGCCGCCATCACCACTTGAACAGGCCGAGAAACTGGAACAGTTGCGCGCCCTTGAAGCCGGCATGACCATCGCCATCGGGCGGGTTGATACCGCACCCGGCGGTGTCGATACCGCCGCCGACCTTGCGGCGGCCCGCCAACGGTTAACCAAGACCGCGAAAACCGCCCCAACAGGCACAGATTGACAGGTGCCGGTCAACACCATAAAACGGCGCTCTGGGCCATGACCCGGAACTGAACAACGGCCTTGGCTTTAACAGCCGGCACGATACAGCGGAAAGGACAACCGGTGTCAGACGCAGCTTCCAAAATCGCCTTTCAAGGTGTACCCGGGGCCTATTCGCATATGGCCTGTCAGGCGGTAAAACCGGACATGGAACCAGTCCCTTGCGCGTCTTTTGAAGATATGCTGATGCAGGTGCAAACCGGCGAGGCCGGTCTTGCCATGGTGCCTGTCGAAAATTCGATTGCCGGGCGGGTAGCTGATATCCACCATTTATTGCCGTCATCGGGTCTGCATATTATCGGCGAGCATTTCCAGCGGGTAAATCATCATATTCTGGCGCCGCGCGGTGCCACGCTTGACGGGCTGGCCGAAGTGCATAGCCATGCACAAGGCCTGGCCCAATGCCGTAATCGCATCCGGTCGCTTGGGCTGACGCCGGTCATGCATCCGGATACAGCCGGGGCTGCCAAGGATATTGCCGCGCTTGGCGACCCAAAGATTGGCGCCATTGCCTCGCGCCTTGCCGCCAAAATCTATGATCTTGATATCCTGTTCGAATCCGCCGAGGACGATGCCCACAATACCACCCGGTTTTTGATCATGGCATCGACACCCGAAGTGCCGCCACGCAGTGCGGCGATGATCACCACATTGGTCTTCCAACTCCGCAGTGTACCGGCTGCCCTTTACAAGGCCCTTGGTGGTTTTGCGACCAACGGGATCAATTTGACCAAGCTTGAATCCTATATCCGGCCGGGGGTTGCCGAATCGGCCCAGTTTTACATGGATGTACAAGCCCATATTGATGATCCGGCGATGCGGCTGGCAATGGAAGAATTACAATTCTATTGTATCCGTGACGAGGTCCATGTACTTGGCACCTACCCGGCAAGCCCCGACCGCGCACGGCAATAGACGGCCCCGCGGCATAATCAAGCCTGTATGCCGCATAAAAAACTTGTTCATTCGCCTGCTTTGTTTCATACAAAGAAGCAGGAAGGCTGGATGGACGTTGCCCCTGCCAATCCGGTCAGGTCCGAAAGGAAGCAGCCGCAGTAGGATGTTTACGGGTCAACCAGTCTTCCACCGGCTTGCG
>CAZYKI010000037.1:0-14544 GCA_964648035.1 uncultured Candidatus Puniceispirillum sp.
ATTGGAACGATTTCTGGTCTGAATATAAAAACGCCTAACCAGCACCGACCTTGATTGTGCGGGACAGAAAGGCCGGCTTTCTGTCCTGTACCCTCTTGGCCAGATACTTGTGCAAGGATCGCGGTAGATGTCCGTCCAAACCAATCCACCGTCACCGGCGCCGGTGACGTTGCCACCGCCGCAAAAAAGCGACAGGCCGGATCTGTTCAAAAACACCATGCGCCTGCCGATCATTTTGTGGCAAGGGCTGTTTTTTGTCGCGCCGCTGTCATTCTTGGTGGCGATGTCATTCTTCATCGTTCGCAACTACCGGATGACCGAAGCGTTCGAGATGAAGAACTGGCTCAAAATGCTGAGCCGTGATTATTTTTGGGATAGCTATCTGTTAACGATCGGGCTGGCCAGTTTGGCGACCGTGGTGGTGATGGTGGTGGCCTTCCCGGCGGCCTATATGCTGGCCTTCAGGCTGTCAGAAACCGCCCGCCGCTGGATTGTCTTTTTGCTGATCATTCCGTTCTTTACCAGCTATCTTGTGCGGATTTTTTCCTGGTATGTGATTTTGGCCGAAAGTGGGGTGATTAACGCCATGCTTGGCTATATCGGGCTTGGCCCGTTTGTGATGCTGAACACCAAATTCGGCACGATCGTTGGCTATATGACCCTGACGCTGCCGCTGGTGATCATTCTGCAAACATTCTCGCTTGCCAATATTGACAAGTCACTTGTCGAGGCCGCGCATAATCTTGGCTGCCGGCCGTGGCGGACGATTTATCGGGTGATTCTGCCGCTTGCCAAAACCGGATTTATCATTGCCGCGGTGTTCTGCTTCATTCTGTCTTTTGGCGATTTTGTCAGCCCTTATTATCTTGGCGGGTCCAAACCACCAACCTTGCCCATCCTGATTGTCGATACGGTCAAATCAGGGCAGCAATGGCCGCGTGCCGCGGTGGTTGCGGTGGTGATGATGGTGACCTTGTTCATCGTGGCGTTCGGTGGCATTGCGGCCGCATACCGGCGGAGACACGCATGACGTCTGATCGCCGTTTACAGCTGTTTCTTTATGGGTATTTGCTGCTGGTGCTGGCCTTTATTTTTGCGCCGATTATTTTCAGCATTATCTTTTCGTTTAATTCGGACCGGTTTCCAACCATTCCGCTGGGTAGTTTTACCCTGAAATGGTATGCGACTGTCTGGCAGGACCCGGATGTATGGGACGCGGCGCGGACCAGCGTGATTGTATCCTGTTCGGTGGCGGTGTTGGCGACATTTTTGGGATTTGCCACCGCCTATACGGACTATCGGTATCGGTTCAGATTCAAGCCGGTTTATCTGGCCCTTATTTTGCTGCCGCCAACCATTCCGTTGATCATCATGGCGTTGGCCATGCTGGCCTGGTTCGCCAAAATTGGCATTGCCGGACAAATCTCGTCGATCATTATCGCCCATACCGTGCTGACCGCACCCTTTGCGATGGCGATTATTCGGCTTCGTCTTAACCAGATGGACCCCAGCCTTGAAGGGGCGGCGTGGAATCTGGGGGCCAACCAATGGCGGGCCTTGCGGCAAGTGATCATCCCCTTTTGCCGCCCGGCGATTATCTCGTCATTCTGTTTAACGGCGGCGGTTTCGTTTGATGAATTTGCAATTGCCTGGTTCATTTCCGGATTGAATAAGACCATACCAGTGATCATTCTGGAAATTGTGACCGGTAATATCGACCCACAGGTTAACGCGATTGGCAGTTTTGTGTTCCTGACATCGATCACCTTGGTGGTGATTGCCCAAGTTGTTTTGATGACCAGACAAAAAAAGGAAAAGGCATGTCATGGCTGATGCGCTGGTAGAGTTTAAGTCTGTCGTCAAGCGATTTGGTGACTTCACGGCGGTGGAACGGATGGACTTTACCATTGATGCGGGTGAATTCATCGCCTTCATGGGGCCGTCAGGATGCGGCAAGACAACCACCTTGCGTATGCTGGCAGGACTAGAAGCCCCGTCGGAGGGCGAGATTCGCATGCAGGGCCGGGTGATGAATGATGTGCCACCGCATGAACGCGATACGCCGATGGTGTGGCAGTCGCTGGCGCTGTTCCCGTTCTTGAATGCCAGAGAAAATGTCGAATTCGGCCTGCAGATGCGCGGTGTCGATGCGCCAACGCGCAAGAAGAAAGCGCTTGAGTGGCTTGACCGTCTGGAAATTGGTGAATTTGCCGAGCGCGATATTGCCAGCCTGTCAGGCGGTCAAAAACAACGTGTGGCGCTGGCACGATCACTGGTCACCGAACCAAAAATTCTGCTGCTTGACGAGCCGCTGTCGGCGTTGGATGCAAATCTTGTCATTCGCATGCAGTCGATGCTGACCCGGCTACAACGTGAGCTTGGGATCACCTTTGTTTATGTGACGCATTCACAATCTGAAGCCTTTGCGATGGCCGATAGGGTGGTGATCATGTCGCGCGGCCATATCGCCCAGATCGGCAAGCCACGCGATATTTACCGCACACCGGAAAACAGGTTTGTTGCCGAATTTGTCGGGCGGAACAATATCATCAGTGGTCAGGTGGCATCGGCCACCGGCAAGACGGTGACCATTGACAGTGACCTTGGGCGGTTCAAGGTCCAGCTTGGTAACCGGCCCAAACCGGCGGTTGGTGATCTGGCAAGATTTGTTATCGCGGCCGATTTAGTGCATTTGTCAACGACGCGACCAAAGGCGGTCAATGTGATTGAATGCGCGGTCATTTCTGAAGAATTTATCGGCTCGGTCGTGACGCTGTTCTTGGAAACGCCCGACGGCAGTGAATTTAAGGTGCAAATCCAAGAACGCGAGCTTGCCGATATTGACATCAAACATATGGGCAAAGTTTTTGTTAGTTGGGCATCTGAACGGGCGCATTACATCAGCGCCGAATAGAACGGAGACGAGCAAGCGATGATCAGCAATCCCATTCCTTGGCCCAACGGGGCGCGCTGTGCTTGTGTGATCTCGTTTGACATGGATGCTGACAGTCTCATTCATATTGCCCGCCCGGATGATTCATATGACCGGCTCTATCCGATCAGCATGGGCCGCTATGGCCCAACGGTGGCGGTGCCGCGGATACTTGAAACCTATCGCCGGCTTGGCATCAAGCAATCTTTTTTTATTCCGGGCTGGTGTATTGAAACCTATCCTGAAACGGTCGAGGCTATCTTGCAAGGCGGCCATGAGATTGGCCATCATGGTTATCTTCACGAAGACCCAATTGATGCCCCCGACCAACGTGCTTGGTTTGAAAAAGCATTGGAATCTTTCCAGCGCACTTGCGGCGGCAGGCCAGCAGGCTATCGGGCGCCCGTCTATAATATCAACCAGCAGGTTGTCGATTTGCTGATCGAATATGGCTTTCGATATGATTCATCAATGATGGCCGATGATATTCCCTATCGGCTTCAAACCAAAGACGGGGGCTTGTGGGAAATGCCGGTGCATTGGGGTACTGACGATTGGCCACCATTCGCCCATTACGCCGAAATCGGTTATATGATGCCGGTAAAATCACCCTCGTCAGGGCTGGCCGCATTCTGGGAAGAATTTGACGCCGCCTATGCGGCTGGCGGGTTTTTTATGTTGATTGTGCATCCGTTCCTGACCGGGCGTCTGGCGCGGTGGAAACAGGTTGAAACCTGGCTGGAAACAACGCTGGCAACCAAGGATGTGTGGTTTGCCCGCCTTGACCAGATCGCCGATCATCTTGACCAGCTGGTGGCGCGTGGTGACTACACGCCGCGCCGTGACACGTTACCTTATTATACGGCCCCTGTGGGGCGTTCAGAGTAAAGGAGATATGTGATGCTTAGCGAAACCGATAAACAAATGCTGCGGCTTGCCTATGATGAAGCCAAGACCGGCTTTGATGCCGGGGGCTGCCCCATCGGTTCAGTGCTGGCCCGCGACGGGCAGGAAGTGTCACGCGGCCATAATCAACGGGTGCAGCAAGGTGACCCGATCGCGCATGGTGAAATGGATGCGTTGCGGAAAGCCGGCCGGCAAAAGACCTATCGTGACACGGTGCTGTACACAACGCTTAGCCCCTGCATGATGTGCAGCGGAACGATTATCCAGTTTGGTATTCCGCGTGTCGTTATTGGCGAGAACAAGACCTTTGGCGGCAATGAAGAATTTTTGCGTCAACATGGGGTCGAGGTGATCATCGCAGATGACCCTGACTGCATCGCCCTGATGGAACGGTTCATCACTGAAAAGCCAGAACTATGGGCTGAAGATATCGCTGAAGATATCCTTGGGGAATGATAGATGGCCGATCAGGTTTATGATCCTGCCCGTTACGACGGCACCAATGCCAGCCTGACAAGCGCGATATCAGCTGATGGTATGCCACGGCTTGGCGTGCGCTATCGGGTGCCGCCACGCTGCGGCGTTGCCGTGCGGGTAATGGCGGGTCAAATCATCTCGATCGAAAACACCCACGGGACGCAGGTTTGTGATTTTTGGGCTTTTTTGGCCAGCGATATGGGCCAGTTTCTGTCGATGGCGCATTGCCGGACATGGCTGCAATCAATCACGCCGAAAGTCGGCGACAGTCTTGTAACCAACCAGCGCCAGCCGTTACTTGCCATTGTTGATGATACATCGCCAGGGGTGCATGATACCTTGATGTCCTGTTGCGATTGGCCGCGCTATCAGCTGTTGGGATGCACCGCCTATCACGATAATTGCGCTGATAATCTGCGCATGGCCCTCGCCGCCATCGGGCTGGTCCCGCCGCAGGTGCCTGACCCGTTCAATCTATGGATGAATATTCCGGTGACGCGCGACGGTCAAACCAGTTTTGAGCCAACGGTCGCTGCATCGGGAGACCGGTTTGCGATGCGGGCGCTGGCTGACTGTGTGGCGGTGATGTCGGCATGCCCGCAAGACAAAAACCCGATCAATGGCCATAATACGGCGCCGACCGAACTGCATTTTACAATTCAAGCATGAGGACCTGTTCATGACCACGCCCCCTATCACGATTGTCGACCACCCGCTGGTACAGCACAAGCTGACGCTGATGCGCGATGTCGCCACGCCGACCAGTAAGTTCCGTCAGTTGTTGCGCGAAATCAGCTTGCTTCTTGCCTATGAAGTATGCCGTGATCTTGAAACGCACCAAGTCGATATCACAACACCGCTGGAAGTGGCCGCCCTGCCTAAATTGGAAGGCAAGAAGCTGTGTTTCATTTCTATCTTGCGGGCGGGTAACGGGCTTTTGGATGGTATGCTTGATTTGGTACCATCGGCCCGTGTCGGGCATGTCGGGCTGTATCGTGATCCGGCGACGTTGGCGCCGGTTGAATATTACCTCAAATTGCCTGAGCATTTGGACGAGCGGCTTTGTGTGGTGGTTGATCCGATGCTGGCAACGGGCAATTCGGCGGCGGCCGCGGTGCAGCGCATCAAGGATGCTGGCGCCAAGAAAATAAAATTTGTCTGCTTGCTAGCGGCACCCGAAGGGCTGTCAGCCTTTGCCGCCGCCCATCCCGATGTGCCGATCTATACCGCGGCTGTCGATCGCGAATTGAATGATCATGCCTATATTTTGCCAGGTCTTGGTGATGCTGGCGACCGTATGTATGGCACCAAATAGGCTGGTCATGTGATGCCGGCTAGCGATGTTCGGCGCGGACCAAATCCGACAATTTCTCACCAATCATAATGGTTGGTGCGTTGGTATTGCCCGAGGTGATGGTCGGCATGATTGACGCATCGGCGACCCGCAGGCCGGCCACGCCATGAACCCGCAATTTGGCATCGACAACGGCCATCTTGTCATCCCCCATTTTGCAGGTGCCGGTTGGATGGTAAATGGTGGTGGCGGTATTGCGGGCCCATTCCAGCAGCGCCGCATCATCATCGGCCACCGCCGGGCCGGGGGCGTGTTCGGCGGTGATTAGCGATGCAACCGGTTCGTGCCGGCAAATGGCACGGGTCATTTTTAGGCCAGCAACAAGGGTGTCGCAGTCGGTTCGGGTGGCCAGATAATTGGGGTGAATGGCCGGATGGTCATAGGGGTTCGATGACGCCAGCGTCAGATAGCCGGTGCTTTCCGGGCGTAACTGAAGAACCGAGGCGGTAAAGGCGGAAAAGCGATGCGCGCCGTCGGCAGGATTATCCGCACTAAAGGGCTGGATATGATATTGGATGTCCGGCGTTTCCAATTCGGGTCTTGTTTTCAAAAACCCGGTGCCAAGACTGGCCGCCATCGCCATCGGCCCTGATCGCCGCGCCGCATATTGCAACGCCATCGCGACAAGACGGATCGGGTTGCGGCTTTCGGTGTTGATGGTGCTGGCGGTGCATTTATAGACCGGGCGTGCCTGAAGATGGTCTTGCAAATTCTTGCCCACCCCCGGTAGCGCGCGCACCACCTCGATCCCGTGCTGACGCAATTCGGCACCCGCCCCGACACCGGACAGCATCAATAATTGCGGTGAGCCAATGGCCCCGGCACATAGGATAATTTCGCGGCGGGCGCGCACCGTCTGCAGCCTGCCGTCAATCATCGCCTGCACCGCAACCGCGCGGCCATCTTTGATATCGATCTTGTGTGAATGGGCCCGGGTAAAGACGTGCAGATTTTGTCGGCCCATTACCGGTTTCAGATAGGCCGCCGCACTGCTGCATCGCACGCCATTGCGCATGGTCATCTGAAAATAGCCAACACCTTCTTGGTCTTCCTGATTATAGTCGTCGGTCCACCGATAGCCGGCTGCCACCGCCGCCTCAAGCCATGCCGTAACGATGGTGCGATTGACCTTGTTGCGCGACACGCTCAGCGGCCCATCATCGCCGCGCACGTCATCGCCGCCGCCTTCCCAATTTTCCGCCCGCTTGAACAAGGGGAGGACATCGTCCCACGCCCAGCCAGCATTGCCCAATTGCCGCCAGTGGTTGAAATCTTGTGGCTGGCCCCGCACATATAAAAGCCCGTTGATCGAACTGCTGCCCCCAAGCGTCTTGCCACGAGGCCATTTGATGGATCGGCCGTTTAGCCCCGGATCCGGCGCGGTCATATAGCACCAGTCGGTTGCCGGATTGCCCATCGTTTTGAAATAGCCAACCGGAATATGAATCCACGGCGACCGGTCTGGCCCGCCAGCCTCAAGCAGGGCGACCTGATGGTTGGGGTTGGCTGACAGGCGGTTGGCAATCACACATCCTGCCGAGCCGGCACCGACAACGACAAAATCGAATTCCATTGGCTCAGTCATCTGCCCTCTGGCTATGTTCTCGATCGGCTGGTGTCATCGAGGTGTATTGTACATGAGATCAGGCAGCCATGTGACGACGCTAGGAAATGCCGAGACGAAAACCAGAACCGCGATATAAGCAAGCAGGAACGGCAAAACCGCAACCGAAATTTTATCAATGCCAAGATTGGTAATACGCGCGGCGACAAAAAGATTGGCGCCAACAGGCGGCGTCAGGAACCCGACCTCACAAGAAATGACCATTACGATACCAAACACAATCGGGTCGATGCCAAGCGCTTGCACAATCGGCAAAAGCAATGGGGTCAGCAGAATAATCTGAGCAATCGACTCCAAGAACATGCCAGTGATGATCAAAATCACCGAAATGATCATCAGCAACAAAAACGGGCTTTCGGTCACATCTGACAAGGCTTCACCAATCATGTCGGGCACCGACAGAAGGCTCATCAACTCACCAAACGCCTTGGCCGGGCCAACGATGATCAGAACAGCGCCGGAAATCATCGCAGTGACTTTCAAACACACAAATATTTTCTTCAGTGTCAGTTCGCGGTAGACAACGCCACCGATCAATAACGCGTAAAATACTGCGACTGATGCGGCCTCAGTTGGCGTGAAGGCGCCACTATAAATACCACCAAGGATAATGAAGGGGGCAAGAATAGCCCATTTTCCATCTAGCATGGATTGACGGACCCGCGCCCAGGAAAATTCATCACCAACCCCGATGTAATTACGGCGCTTGGCGATCAAATACACTGTAAACATCAGCATTGCCGTCGCAATGAAGCCAGGAATGAAGCCAGCCAAAAACAACCGTGGTATCGACTGTTCAGCAACGATGCCATAGATGATCATCAGATTGCTTGGCGGGATTAGGCTACCAAGCGCACCACCCGCTGCAGCGATGGCGCCGCCCATAGCCGGGTCGTATTTTTGTTTGATCATTGACGGGATCATGACTGCGCCAATGGCGGCGGTGGTAGCTGGCCCAGATCCTGATAAGGCCGCAAAAAAAGCACATCCCAATACCGCGACAAGTCCAAGGCTGCCGGTATAGTTGCCTATCATCGATTGCGCCATATCGACAATCCGCTTGGCCATGCCGCCTTGCTCCATCAGCGATCCGGCAAAAACGAAAAGCGGCACGGTGACCAGCGGGAACGGTTCGACCCCGGTATACATCGACAGCGCGACCTGAACCAAATTCAAATCCATCATGAAGTAGCCAATCGCTGTACCGATAGCTACCGCAATAGGGATTGGTACCGCCAAAACGATCATCAGCAGCATCGAGCCGAACATGATCAGCGCTTGTTGAACCTCACTCAGGTCAAAAATAATATCCATTAGCCATTCATGCATGAGGTAGGTCCTCCTCATCACGCGGCGTTAATAGCGGCTCGCCATATTTGATCCAACGATAGTAGATTTGAACAATCCGCAAGGTCATCAGCCCGAAACCAAGGATCAGGCACATATAAGGCCATTTCTGATCAATATCTAATGCGGGTGAACGATATTCATCTTTCCAGAAAGAGAGGTCGAGAAGCACACTCTGGTAGGTGAGAAATATGCCAAAAACAAACCAGATGAAATCGCTGAAAATGGTTAATCCCAATGCTATTTTGGCTGGAAACAGCTGGATAAAATTCATCACTCTAATATGTGCGCGTTCGCGGACCGCCCACGCAACAGAAATGTAAACCGACCATAACATCGCATAGATGGCGAGTTCGTCGGACCAAGATGTCGGCAGGCTAAAAACATAGCGCATGACAACTTGAAAAAAAACCATGCTTGCCATGAACATAACCAGTATGCCGGCTAAAATTTCTTCAAAATGTTTTTCGATAAACGGCCACATCCATCCGCTCCCCGTTGCACGAGATGGTAAACCTGACCCCCGAATAGGACCGGGGGTCAGGACACATATTACGCCTTATTTGGCAGCGGCATAGATCTTGTCCATGATGGCGGCATATTCAGGGCCGCGCTCTTTGGCAAAATCAGCATGAACCTGCTTGGCTTTTTCAACCCAAGGCCCAATGTCAGGCTGGGTGAATGTAACGCCGGCAGCTTCCATTTTTTTCTGCACAATCGACATGCCGTAATTGGTGTGGAAACGTGATGCAGCGGTCGCGATTTTTGCCGCCATATCCATCGCCTCTTTCTGGCTGTCATCCAGTTTTGACATGAACTTGTCGCTGACAAAAAATGGCGGCGCCAAGACAAAATGTCCGGTCATCGCCACATGCTTGGCAACGTCATGGAACTTTTGCGAATATTGCACGTCAAGCGGCAAGTCGCCACCATCGACAGTTCCGGTTTGCGTTGCGGTTAGCGCTTCTGACCAAGCAATTGGCACGGGATCTGATCCAAATGCCTTGTAGGTTGCAACCATTACCTTGTTTTTCGGGACGCGATATTTCATTTTCGCAAAGTCGGCAAGATTGTTGATTGGCATTTTGGTGTTGTAGATATGCCGGAATGAGAAAAGCGGGATGGAGTACAAATGCACGCCAACCTCTTTTGGCATATCACCCCAGATCTCTTTACCAACCGGGCCATCGGCGATCTTCACCGCATGCTCGTAGTTCTGGATCATGTATGGAAGAACAAGAAGGTCGATTTTTGGAAAAAAGGGACCAGCGTTGTTCTGGGCGATCATGGTGCCGTCAAGAGTTCCAAGTTGTAGTTTTTTGAACTGTTCTTGTTCACTGCCCATCTTGTGGCAGCAATGCACCTTCACCCGCACCGTTCCCCCTGACAGCGTTTCAAAGCGCTCGGCGAACAGATGCATAAATGTCCCATAGGGGTGCCCTTCGTTTACCGAGTAACCAATGTTCATGGTAACTTTAGCCGCATTGGCCGAACCAGCTGCAAACAGCAATCCGGCGAACAACGGCGCTACCAATAGTCTGAGTAGTTTCATGTTTTCCTCCCTACCAATATTGCTGCGGTCGTTTGGGGCAACCACAACACATCAGCTTCGTCTAAACGGATAGCGAGTCAAACACTGGTCGATAGGCAGCTGTCAGGTCCGCTATCATCATCCAAAACAGTTCCAAATCTTTTTCGGCCTTTCAAGTCTAAAAAACTTAATGACTGTGTAAATAAAACTTACATAAAAAGAAAAATTACCGCGTGTTATTGTTAGATTAAATTTCAAATTTCTGTCGACAGGGCTGCCGCTCACCCGTGGAATGTCCATCCATGCCTTGATTTGCGGTGCGGCAGGATGCTGCCGGACTCAATTGAGGGCCGACCAGACCATAACCAGGGCGATTGCCGCTAGTATCAATAATGCAACTTGCCGAAAATATAAGTTGCCGCCATGTCGAAAAAATTTGGCGCCAAGCATGGTTGATGCGACATAGATAACCGCGGCAACGGCACTGAATTGGACAAGGTCAGCGGTTATCTTTCCATAGGCGGCAAGGGTCATCGCATTCAGCGCCGACATCGTGTTCAGCATGGTGATGATGTTGGCTCTGGTCCGGCTTTCGTCGTCACCAAGCGACAAAATGGTTGTCACAAGCGGTGGCCCGCCCATGCCAGATGTGCCTTGCAAGCCGCCACCGATGATCCCGGCCACAAGCATGGTCAGGCGGTTTACCGGCCCTTTCAGGCGCCAACCAGACAACAGCAAACCAATTGCCATCAGCAACACGGCTGACATGATCAGCTTCATTTTCGTTTGATCGACCGACACCAGAATCGTGGTGCCAATCGGCACCGCTACAAGAACACCGACCAGCATCGGGGTAATCGTTTTGAAATCACACCCGCGAAGGCCTTGCGGCGTGAGATAGACGATATTGGGAATCTCGATCAAAACCAGAATGGCGATTGCCGCGACCGGCGACACAACAAAACTGAGCACCGGCACGATCAGCAACGCGGCGCCAAACCCCAAAAAGCCGCGCAGAAAACCGCCAGCCGCAATGCCGAGCAAACAGTAAAGGCTTTGCGTTAGCGACAGATCAAGAAAATCCATATCGGCTTACCTAGCGCGTGGCGCGACGCGGTCTTGCTTGTGGAGCAGTTCGAAGACGCCCAACCCCAGTACCGCGATCAAGATAAGCGCGCCGCCTATGAATGTGCTGCGGCTTATACTTTCATTCATGAAGATCCAGACCCATAACGGGCCCAAGGTAAATTCCAACAGCATGATCAGCGGTACCTCCGCTGCTTTGAGGACCTTTGACGACAAGATCAAAAGTGACTGACCCACCCCTTGCAATACAGCGCCCCAAATAAAACACAGCGCAATGTCCCGAACGGAAATATCAATAAGCCACGACCCGCCAAACCAGCCAACCGGCATCGTGATCAGGCCGGTCACAAGAAGCACGGGCAACATTTCAATATGGCGGTTTCGTCTCAAAATAACGGCGAAACAGGAAAAGCAAAAGGCGGTGGTCAACGCGAACAAAGACCCGTAAATCGAGTCAAGCCGGACATTGCTATAAACCAAGATGGAAATACCGATGGCGGCAATGAACATCGCCATCTTGGTGTGCGTGCCGATGGTCTCACCAAGCAGCAGACGCGCCAACAGGGCGGTGATGAACGGGGCCACAGCAATGGTAAAGGTAATGTTTGCGACGGTGGTGTGGGAAAAGGCAAACACATAGGATGTTTGCGCGCCAGCAAAAAATGCGGCGCCCACAACACCCCACAGGCCGATCTGTCTGACAGTTTGAAACCATTGACGGCGATAAAGCACGCCGATCAGGCATCCCATCACAAGCGACAAGGCAAATGAGCGGAAAAAAACCACTTCAAAGATTTCGATCGTGTCAAAATTTCGAAAAATAAGACCGGACATACTGACCAGCGTTGCCGATGCAACCATCATTTGCATGCCGCGCGCGCGGGTCAATTCCAACTTCAAAACACTCATCAAAGGCACTCTGACAGGAGGCTGAAGGCCGAATGATGCGACTCATTCAGTCGATTGTCCAGCAAAAGCCCTGATCAATCTTAGGGTCAACCCTAGGGTCCATCCCCTGGTCAATCAAAGCTACATTTTTGATAGTTACTGTTCCGGCATGTGTCGGCCTTTTGGACCGCCATCTGAACAACGGTGTCTGGCAGCTCATCGGCCAAGGCTTGTGCCATGAAAGACGCATTGGGGTCAAAGCGGGCAGCCAGCAAAAACCACATCATCGCCGCGGGCTTGTTGATCGTAACGCCAAGCCCGTCATGATAGCTGGCGCCAAGCGCGGTGAACGCAAACGGATATCCCTGCCGGGCCGATGCTCTGAACAGCGCGATCGCACGGTGATGATCTTGTGATACGCCTTGGCCGGTCTGATACAGCAGCCCCAAGCTTGCTTGCGCGACCTTGTCGCCCGATTCTGCCAGCGGTGTCCAGTAACGGGCCGCCTCTTCAGGCCGGCCGTCAGCAAGGCTTGTAAAGCCTTTATTCAGATCATCAGCCACCACCGGAACCGCCAGCAACAACATAAAGACACTGATACCAAGCCGGACAAGGTCACATAGTTTTGAGTGGAGATAACAACCAGAACGTGGCATCAATGAAAGTCTCCTCGTCATTATTATGCAAACAACCCCCGACCAACAGGGTATTAAGAGCGATGATTTTGGACAATGCTGGCAAAAAGATCGAGCGCCTTTTAACGGTGGGCTGGCAGAAAATGACCAAACCGAAAACCGTTGCTGACACCATCTATGGCACTATACTCGCCCTCGCGCTGCTGTTCTGCATCCTTTATGTATTTGAACAATTTGTCCGGTGATAGCCAGTACAAAAACCATCGCGCCACCTAGGACCTGTCAAGCATGTGATTCAATATAGCTGTCTGGTCAAGCGGCCCCAATCCGCCTTCCGCCGCTTCAGTGAACAGGCTTTTGGCCAAAGCACCAAACGCAGCGCTTGCGCCACAGCTGCTGGCAAGCTCTATCGCCATGTTCAAATCCTTTATCGCCATTGATACCGGAAAGTCCGGGGTCAGATCGCCAGCGAGTACCTTTTTTGGATAGTTCGTGTTCAGTTGCCCAAGGCCGGCGGTGGTGGTGCTCATCAGCTTGGTCATGGCGTGGATATCAAGGCCGACATGGTGCGCGAGCGCCAATGTATCGGCGGTCACCGCGTTGCTGACCATCGCCATATAGTTGTTGACCAGCTTGGCCTTTAGCCCATGCCCGGTTGGCCCGACATGGAGGGTCGTATCGGCAACCGCATTAAAGATATCTGTTGCGGCCTTTATGTCCGCACCGCTACCGCCGGCCATCACCAGCAGATTGCCGGTGGCCGCTTCACGCGGCGTTCGGCCAACAGGCGCATCAATAAACCGGTGACCGGCCGCCCCAACGCGGTTGGCAATGTCCATCGATCTGACATAAGACCCGGTCGACATCTCAATGATCAGGCTGCCGGCAGCAAGGGTTTCTAAAATACCGTTATCGGCAAACAAGACATGCTCGACAATGTCACTGTTTGGCAAGATGGTGACAACGACATTTCGGCCTTTTGCGGCATCGGCTGGCACCCGGAAGGTGGGAACCGATTTGTTTTGAAACGGCAGCAGGGCATCGCGGTTGGTGTCACAAACCACCAGATCAAGGCCAGCCGCCAGCATGTTATGGGCCATCGGTGCCCCCATCATGCCAAGTCCGACCATCACAATTTTCTGGGTCATGATGGCAAGTCTCCATAGGGAAGATAGCCGCCTGCCAATGTAATCCCGCCATCGGCCACAATCGCGGCGCCGGTCACCGCGCTGGCCAGATCAGACAGTAAAAACAGCGCAACATTGGCAATTTCTTCCGGCCTGACCAGACGGCCCATCGGTGTCATGTTGATGATCGGTGACAGATCGCGGCCGGCGGCCTCTTGGGCGCGGATGAAGGGGGTGTCGACCCAACCAGGGCAGATGGTATTGATCCGGATATTTTTTCGACTCCATTGCACCGCCAGCGATTGCGTCAGATTGACAATCGCGGCTTTGCCGGCCCCATACCCCAAAACCGGCCCGGGTCGCACGGCTAGCACCGACGACAGGGTTACAATCGCGCCGCCCCCGATGTTGTGCAAAAAATTGCCAGCTATTTTGCAGGTAATAAATGTACCGGTGATATGGTTGTTCAGGACACGTTGAAAAACATCAACGGGCATATCCGCAATCGGCTCGCGCGTTGGCAACATGCCGGCCGAGGTAACACAGCTAGTGATTGGTGGCATATCACGTTGAAGGGAGGTAAAGGCGGCGTCCATCGAGGCTTCATCGGTGACATCGCCATGGGCGAAAAAGGCCC
>CAZYKI010000037.1:14644-16379 GCA_964648035.1 uncultured Candidatus Puniceispirillum sp.
CAGATTGATTATCTTCAGGCTAATGCTAGTGTGATTGTCTATCAAGACGATAATCAGAGGCAGTAATGTCCAATCCGCAGATGTCCGATTCACAGGCAAAGAACGCGTCGGCGGCGCGCGCGGCTTCAAACCGGCAGACATGTGCGGATAGCCGGGCCTATGACGCGATCATTGTCGGGGCGGGGTTCTCTGGGCTTTATCAGCTGCATTGCTTGCGTGATAAATTAGGGCTGACAGCGGTCGTTCTTGAGGCGGGTGACGGGGTTGGCGGCACGTGGTATTGGAACCGATATCCTGGGGCAAGATGCGATTCCGAAAGCCATACCTATTGTTATTACTTCAATGACGATTTGTTGACGCAATGGCAATGGTCTGAACGCTATCCCGGGCAGGCAGAAATTTTGAAATATCTGAATTTCTGTGCTGACAAGCTCGACTTGCGGCGAGATATCAAGGTCAATCAGCGTGTCAATTCGGCCGTCTGGGATGCGGCAGCAGAATGCTGGCAGGTGGAAACCGCTGCCGGATTACGGCTGACATCACGGTTTCTGATCACCGCGGTTGGCTGTCTGTCATCGGCCAATATGCCGGAGATTGAGGGGGCGTCTTCATTTGATGGTGCCATTTACCATACCGGTGAATGGCCGCATCAAGCGGTTGATTTTAGCGGCAAGTCGGTTGTCGTTATTGGCACGGGTTCAACCGGTATCCAAGCTATCCCGGTCATTGCGCAACAGGCCGACAATCTGGTTGTGTTGCAACGGACGCCCAATTTCAGCGTGCCGGCCCGCAATGCCCCGCTCGCGGATGGGTTTCATCAGACGTTTACACAAAATATCGATTTGTGGCGCCAAAAGATGCAGCTATCACGGCACGGTCATCCGTGGGTGGCGCCACCGCGCAACTTGCATGAAACGCCCGAAGACGAACGAAATGCTATTTTGGAAGCGGGATGGCAAGCTGGCGGTCTTGGCTTTCGCGAGAGCTTTTGTGACGTGTTGCTCGATTCGCGTTCAAACGACATTATGTCTGATTTTATCAGGGCCAAGATCAGGGATATTGTCGATGATCCGGTAACAGCGGAAATGCTGGTGCCGTATGATCACCCGTTTGGCACCAAGCGCCCGCCGATTGATACCGATTATTTCGAGACTTATAACCGCGACAATGTCAGCCTTGTCGACATCCGCGATAATCCGATTAACAGGATTGAGCCCAGCGGTGTCTGTTTGGAAGATGGCACCCATATTGCGGCGGATATCATCGTGTTTGCCACAGGATTTGACGCAATGACCGGGGCTTTGCTGAAAATGGGTATCGTCGGCCGTGACGGGCTGACTTTAGCCGATGCGTGGGCCGAAGGGCCGCAAACATATCTTGGGCTGGCGATACATGGGTTTCCCAATTTGTTGACAATCACCGGCCCCGGCAGCCCGTCAGTGCTGACCAACATGCCGCGGGCAATCGAGCAGCATATTGACTGGATTACCGCCTTATTGCACCGTGCCAAGACCCGCTCAATCACCCTTATCGAGGCTGAATTATCGGCCATGCAGGATTGGACTAACCATGTCACTGCGGTGGCCAATGACACATTGTTACCGCGGGCTGGGCATTCCTGGTATCTTGGCGCGAATGTGCCGGGAAAACCGCGGGTCTTTATGCCCTATTGTAAAGGGCTGGATGTGTTTCGCGCCCATTGCGAACAGGTAGCAGCTGACGGATATCCGGGGTT
>CAZYKI010000038.1:0-11654 GCA_964648035.1 uncultured Candidatus Puniceispirillum sp.
GGGTGTGGTGCCTGACTGGGACTTGAAAGACATCTATAACGGTATGATGCAATTTATGGTAAGCTAATTGGTAGGGCTGGTGCTTACTTTCCTGTTTCCACAGGTGGCGTTATGGCTACCAGCCTATATTTATGGTGAATAGGACAGTGATATGACGATTACCTATCTGAAAAAAGCGGCAAAGACGCCGCAAACCGGTACCGATGAAACCCGTCAGATCGTGGCGGATATGTTGGCCAAAATCGAGGCTGGCGGTGAAGCCGTGGCACTTGGCTACGGACAAGACCTAGACGGGTATCACGGCCCTGCCCTTGTTGATGACGACACCATTGCCGCGGCGGCCAGTGCGGTTTCGCCGCAATTAAAGGACGATATTCAATTTGCCTATGACCGGGTGACCAAATTTGCCCGGGCACAGCTTGAATCGATCCATGAGTTTGAAACCGAATTATCGCCGGGTCTTTGGGCCGGGCAAAAGTTGATCCCGATCGAAACCGCCGGCTGCTATGTGCCGGGGGGGCGCTATGCGCATGTGGCATCGGCGATCATGTCGATCGCGACCGCCAAGGTTGCCGGCGTTGAAAATGTGATCGCTTGTACCGCACCGCATGGCGACAAGGGGCCGAACCCGGCAATTATTTATGCCATGCATATGTGCGGTGCGGATCAGATCTTGTCACTTGGCGGGGTGCAGGGGATTGCCGCAATGGCGTTTGGCCTGTTTACCGGCAAGCCGGCGCGGCTGCTTGTCGGGCCGGGGAACCGGTTTGTTGCCGAGGCTAAACGCATGCTTTATGGCCGGGTCGGCATTGATATGTTTGCTGGGCCTACTGAAATCGCCGTCATCGCCGATGACAGCGCCGATGCGGGTGTGGTGGCTGAAGATTTGGTCTCGCAAGCTGAACATGGGCCGGACTCACCGGCTTGGCTGATCACTACATCGCGGCGCTTGGCCGATGATGTGATGGCACAGATGGACCAGCATATTAACGCGCTACCCGAAATCGCCCGAAATGCAGCAACCGCCGCATGGCGCGACTATGGCGAGGTGATTTTATGCGACAGTGATGAAGAGGCGGCGCAAGTCTCGGATGACTATGCGGCCGAACATCTAGAGGTGCAAACCGCCAAGGATGACTGGTACAGTGCCCGGCTGAAAAATTACGGGTCACTTTTTGTCGGTGAGGAAACAACCGTTACCTATGGTGATAAATGTTCCGGCACCAACCATATTCTGCCAACCAAGGGGGCCGCACATTATACCGGCGGTCTGTCGGTTCATAAATTCATGAAGATTGTCACCACCCAGCGCATGACGCGGGAAGCCAACCGCGAGGTTGGTCAGGCGGCGGCGCGGATATCGCGCCTTGAAGGGATGGAAGGGCATGCCCGTGCGGCCGATGTTCGGTTACGCAAATATTTCCCGGGAGACAATCTTGCCTAAGACAGCTACATCATTATTTGAGGTGGCAGGCAAGACTGCGCTGATCACCGGTGGTGGTAGCGGTCTTGGCCAGTTTATGGCCACGGCCTTGGCTGAAGCGGGGGCGTCTATCTATCTTGTCGGCCGCCGTGAAGACCGGTTGCGTGATACGCTTGCCGATCATCATGGCGCCGTATTTGCCGTTGACCTCGCCGCGGCCGAGGCAACAAGCCGCCTGCATGATATGATTATGTCAGACCACCAAGCGCCCGATATTATTGTCAATGCGGCCGGTATCAACCCCCGTCAGCCGGCCGATGAAATCAGCGAATCTGCATGGCACTATACGGTCAACCTAAACCTAAATGTTCCGTTCCTGCTGGCACAAAAATTTGTGCCTTATATGCGCCGCGCCGGATGGGGGCGCATTATCAATATAGCGTCGCTGCAATCGACTCGAGCCTTTGAAAACGGTATCGCCTATGGCGCTGCGAAAGGGGGCATCTTGCAATTGACGCGGGCGATGGCTGAAGCATGGTCGCGTGACGGTATTATGGTGAATGCTATCGCGCCGGGTTTCTTTCCCACCGAATTGACCGCCCCCTTGTTTGCTGATGCGGCAATTGCCGGCCGGCTGGCCGCGGCCACCGCCATTGGGCGCAATGGCGCGCTTGAAGATATGCGTGGTCCGCTGTTGTTTTTGGCATCAGATGCCAGCGGTTATGTGACCGGCCAGACAATTGGTGTCGATGGGGGATTTACCGCCAAATGAAAGCACTTGTTTATACCGGGACCATGCGTTCCGAAATCCGTGATGTTCCGTTGGCGGAACCGGGGCCGGGTCAAGTGGTGGTCGATCTGGCCTTTTGCGGCCTGTGTGGGTCGGACATGCATGCGTGGCACGGGCATGATGAACGGCGGGTACCACCGCTGGTTTTGGGGCATGAGGCCGTTGGCGTGGTGCGGGATGGTGTCTTGGCCGGAAAGCGGGTTGCGATCAATCCGCTGATGACCTGTGGGCAATGCCCTCCATGCCAGACTGGCGATGAACATTTATGTGCGACGCGTGAACTGATCGGGATGCGGGTACCCGGGGCGTTTGCCGAGGCGCTGGTCATCGATCAGCAGAACTTGACCGAAATTCCTGACCATCTGGCTTTTCAGGATGCTGCCTTGGCTGAACCGCTGGCCTGTGCTGTGCATGCGGTCCGACTGGCACGCGCGTTGGGTAATGACCAGCCGGATGGGGCCGTCACGGTGCTTGGCGGTGGTGCGATTGGTCTGTTGTCCGCGCTGGTATTTGCCGCCTATGGATACAGCAAGATCAGGGTCGCCGAGACCAATCAATTGCGGCGATCGATGCTGGCCGGTATCGGCCCGATTGAACCGTTTGACCCGCTGGCTGATAATGCCGATGCGGGACCTGTCGATATTGTGCTGGACGCGGTGGGGTCGGGAGTCACGCGGCGCTATAGCAGCCAAATTGTGCGCCCTGGTGGCACCATCGTCCATATTGGATTGCAGGATAATGAACCGGGACTTGATACGCGGCGCATAACCTTGCAGGAAATCAATTTCCGCGGCACTTATTGTTATCGCCGTGACGATTTTGCCGAGGCATTGACGCTGCTGTCAGACGGTGTGATCAGCGGTGCTGGTTGGGCCGAAATTCGCGCCCTTGATGATGGCGCCGCTGCCTTTATCGACATTCATGAAGGTCGCGCACCTGCCAAAATTATTCTGGACACATCGCGCTAAACAGCCAATGCAACGATCGTCGCTATGCTAGAAATTGTCCTTACGTTTGCGGATTTCGGCAAACACCGCGGCGTTACTGGCATCCGCCATACCGAGATGGGCTCGGATCGCCGCATTGTCGACCCGCAAAAACGGATTGGTCGCTTTTTCCAAATCCAGCCTTGTTGGCACCGTCGGTAGCCCATTGTCGCGCAATTCTTGGATCGCGGCTTGCCGCGCTGCCAAGGCTGCATTGTCCGGGTCCACCGACCGCGCAAATGCCGCATTGGCTATCGTATATTCGTGGCTGCAATAGATCACCGTTTGATCGGGAAGCGCCAAAAGCTTTTCCAGCGATGCCCACATCATCGCCGTGTCGCCTTCAAAAATACGGCCACACCCCATCACAAACAGCGTATCACCGGTGCAGACAATATCCTCGGACGGCAGGTAATAATTCAGCATATCCAGCGTATGGCCGGGGGTAGCCATGACCTGAATTTCGCGTCCGGCAAAATCAAACCGGTCCCCATCCGACAGGCGGATGTCGTAGGACGGGCTGGCGGCACTGTCAATCGCCGGCCCCAGCACGGTCGCTTTATGACGCGATTTTATTTCGGCCAAAGCGGCGGTGTGATCACCATGATGATGGGTGATGAAAATATGGCTGAGCGTCCAGCCTGTTTCCTGTAACGCGGCATCGGTGGCAGCGGCATTGCCCGCATCGACACAGGCGGTTAAACCAGTTTCGGTGCAATGTAAAAGCAGCCCGTAATTATCACTGTCATAAGGGAACTGGTGTGTCTGAAATGCCATAGCCGATCCTTTTTATGATAAAGGTGATGCCTACCAAGTGCCGGTGTTTTCCATCGATGCCCATGGTTCAGACGGGGGCAGCGAGTCACCCTCTTGAAGCAACTCAATCGAAATATTGTCGGGGGATTTGACAAACGCCATGCGGCCATCGCGCGGCGGGCGATTGATCGTCACACCGGCGTCCATCAGGCGCTGGCAGCAGTCGTAAATATTGTCGACTTTATAGGCAAGATGGCCAAAGCTGCGGCCGGTATCATAGGCCTCAGGATCCCAGTTATAGGTCAGTTCAAGTTCCGGTGCGTTAGCTTCTTGACTGCGGCCCTTATCTTTCGGCGCGGCCAAGAAAATCAGGGTAAAGCGCCCTTCCGGCACGTCGCGCCGGCGCATTTCAACAAGGCCAAGCTTGTTGCAATAAAAATCGAGGGATTCGTCAATATCGCGGATCCGCACCATCGTATGTAAAAATCGCATCGTCAGCCCCATCCCGGAACGTTATTATTCAATATGATAGGCAGTATCGGTTGTGGCTGTCCAGCCTGTTCTTGCCGCGTGCTATCGCATCTCCTACCGGCATCATCTCCGGCCCGGGGTCATTTTGGCCGTCACCTCGGCGAGGGAGGTGGCAAGGTAAAAATGGGGCGGTGCAGCCGGGCGGGCGGCTGGGGCCAGATCAGGAATTTGGATCACCGTCATGCCGGCGGCAAGGGCGGCGTTGACGCCGTTTTCTGAATCTTCCAAAGCCAAGCAATCGGCTGGGGCAATGCCCAGTTTACGCGCTGCATCTAGATAGACATCGGGGGCTGGCTTGCCAGCTTTGACCTCGTCGCCGCCGGTCACATGATCAAACAACGGCAAAAGCCCGACATCGGCCAGAATGGTCCTGGCTTTGTGACCGGCCGATGAGGTGGCGACCGCCCGCCCAATCCCGGTTGCTTGCAGATGATGCAGCATATCAAAGGCACCAGCCTTGACATCGACACCGGCGACAAGCAGCTCGCGGTAAACGGCAAGCCATTCATCTTTGAAGACAACCGCGTCAAGACCGGCCGGTAAAAGCCGCCGCAAAATATCGATACCGCTGGCCGCATTCATGCCAATCATTTGGCGGTAATGGCTGATATCAACCTGAAGATCGTAACGCTGCGCGGTGGCAACAAACGAGTCAAAGGACAGGGTTTCGGTGTCCAAAAGCAATCCATCCATATCAAAAATCACCGCCTTGATCGGCTGGCTGCCGTCAAAGACAAGCGACGGGCCGGATGGGGGCGTGATGGCGGCCATGAATATTTCCCTATGAAGACGGCTTTTTGTTATGCCATGATCGCGGCAGGTTGCGGCCCCGTGACTATCGCATGAATAGCCGGCGAAAGGAACCGCGGTTGTTTTAGCGCCGCCGCAACTACAACAAAAGGTATGGTGATATGCTGGAAAAACAGAATATCCGACATCTGGTTGTCCATTGTTCAGATACCGCCGATGACGCCGCGGTCACGGTGCGCGACATTCATGCAATGCATCTTGGCTTTGGCTGGGATGGCATCGGCTATCATCGGGTCATTGAACGGGATGGCAGCATTCACCAGGGCCGGCCCGATTATTGGGTTGGGGCACATGTCAAAGGCCATAATGAAACCAGTCTTGGGGTGTGCCTGATCGGCCGCACCCACTTCACCGCCGCGCAATTTGTCGCCCTTGAAAGCGTGTTGCGCGGCTGGATCAAGGCCTATCCCGATGCAACAATTTGCGGCCATTGTGACTTTGATTACACCGACAAAACCTGCCCGAATTTTAATGTTGCCGATTGGTGTCGCCAGCAGGGGCTGACCAGCGCATGACCCGCCAGCAGATTATTGTGCCGGTGGCCGGTATGCGTGCCGAACCGCGACCGGACGCAGCGCTTGACAATGAAGGCCTGTTTGGCGAGACGGTCGAGATTTTCGAGACAGAGAACGGTTTTGCCCATGCCCGGCTATTGGTTGATGGCTATGAAGGGTGGATAGATGGTACCGCGCTTGGCAATCTGCCGGCCGCCACCGCTCAGGTAACCGTTCCGATGACGCATGTCACCAGCACGCCTGATATCAAAAGCCCGGGCCTTTTCACCCTGTCCATCGGATCGGCGGTGCAGGTGCGTGCGCCGGCTGGTGAAATGGTAGAAATCGCGATGGCTGATGGGAGCGGCTTTGTGCCGGCTGGCCATTTGCGGGCGCTTGATGATAGGGCGGCCGACTGGGTTGCGGTCGCCGAAACGCTGATTGCCAGCCCCTATAAATGGGGCGGCCGCAGTGTTTTTGGCCTTGATTGTTCGGCCCTTGTGCAGTTGGCGCTGGCGGCGGGTGGCGTGCGTGTGCCGCGCGATTCCGGACCACAGCATGACATCGGGACAGAAATTGCTGGCCTCGGTAATTTGCAACGGGGTGATCTGCAACGGGGTGATCTGATATTCTGGCGCGGGCATGTTGGTATAATGCTTGATCCAGACAGGCTGCTTCATGCCAATGCGTATCATATGGCGGTGGCGGCCGAACCGCTGGATCAGGCGATTGACCGCATTGCAGCGGTGGCGGGGCCGGTCACCGCCTGGCGGCGGCCGGTGGCGTAATGATCACGTGATTTTAAGCCTTATCTGGCGCAGTTGTGCCCACAAGCCGGATCCGGTGGCGCAATCCCCACAGCAGGGCCAATGAGGGCAGCACCATCAATGCCGTTATGACGAAAAACAAGCCCCAATCTCCGTCAAGCCAGTCGACCATAGCGCCGGATGACGCGGCCAAACTGGTACGACCAATAGTGCCGATCGATGCCAGCAATGCATATTGCGTCGCCGTATAGGTGCGGTCGACAAGCAGTGATATGAAGGTCACGAAAGCGACCGTGGCAAAGGCGGCGGCGATATCATCAAGCAATACCGCCAGCGCAAACAGCCATTCCGATTTTCCGGTCCAGGCCAGAAGAGTGAACAAAAGATTGGTCGCGGCCATGGCAATGCCAGCAACAAACAACGCCCGCACCGCCCCGGACCGGATCGCCAACATGCCGCCAAGCAGGGTAAAGGCAACGGTGGTGATCCAGCCAACGCCTTTGGAATAGAGCGCGATATCCGATTTGGAAAATCCTAATTCGGCATAAAAGACCAGCGACATTTTCCCCATAAAGGCCTCGCCGATTTTGAACAGCAGAACAAAGGCTAGAATGCCGGCCCCGACAGCGATGCCATTTTTCCGGAAAAAGCTGACAAGCGGGGTCCAGACCGTGCTGCCAAGAAAGCCTGCCAATTGTCCGACCGGGCTGGTGGCGCCAAATTTTGCCGCAAGCTGTGACTGGGCGTCTTTTTGCGCTTGCTGGCGGGCGTACGGGCTGGCCTCGGGAATGAATAGCAGCCCGATATTGGTCGCCAGCACGATCAGCCCAAGGCCGATAAAGCTAAGCTGCCAGTAATTTGCAAAGCCCGCATTCTGGAGCCAGTCGGCCGATACCAAGGCAACGATGCCGCCAATTTTATAGCCACTCCACCAGCCCACAACATGGACCGAGGCACCGGCCGCCATCGCGGTTGTCTCGCTGGCGTCAATCTGCTCGATCCGCAAAGCATCGATGGTGATATCCTGTGACGCCGAGGCCGCGGCAATGGCAAGCCCGATCGCCATCACCAGCCAGATATTGTCGGCTGGTCGCAACAGGCTCCAGCCAATCAGCGCGACCAGAATGACCGCCTGAAAGCAGATAATCCAGGCTTTGCGTTGGCCGATACGTTCCCCAAGATACGGAATGGTGAGTCGGTCGATCACCGGCGCCCATAAAAAATTTACCGCGTAAATGCTGAAAATCAGCCCCGCCCAGCCAACCGCCGACCGGCTTAACCCATCTTCCTTCAGCCACAGGGTTAGCGCCGACCCGATCAGCACCCATGGAAAGCCGCTCATCACCCCAAGAAGCAAAATGCGTAGCATCCGCCGATCGTGATAGGCGCTAAACATTTGGCGTGCATCAGACGTCGACAAAATTGGCATGGGTTCCATCCTGAGGCCAGTGACACCTGATTATGCTAGCCGAGGTTATCGCCCGGTAAAAGACCTATTCCCTGCCGGTGCTGGCCAGTCTATGCTGGCGGTGAGGATTGTGAGGGGTAACAGGCCATGCCGGACTGGCAATTGCACCGCGATGCTGATGGTGGCTTTAGCCTTGCTGGTGGCGGCATTGACGGCCATGCTGTCAGGGCGCGCGCGATAATTGGCAAGGCCGGGCTGATTGCGGCTTCGCAAAAGCGCGAGGGAGATCAGGCTACGCCGGTTGGACGCTGGCTGTTGCGTCATCTCTATTTTCGACAGGACAGGGTTGGCCAGCCGGTATGTTGTCTTCCCAAAACGCCGATCACGCCGTCATGCGGATGGTGTGATGACCCGGCCAGCCCCGCTTATAATTGTCATGTGACCATGCCATTTGCTGCGAGCCATGAAACCATGTGGCGTAATGACGGGGCGTATGATCTTGTTGTGATGCTTGGCTATAATGATGCGCCGCCGGTGGCCGGGCGGGGCAGTGCGATTTTTCTGCATTGCATTGCGCCCGGCAAGACCGCAACGGCGGGCTGTGTGGCGGTGGCGCGCGATGACTTGTTACGGTTTTTGGCGCTGGCAGAAACCGGGCAAGCGCTGCTTGTGCCGGATCTGACCGGCAGGGCTGCAGGCTGAAATCAGTGCTGATCGGTGTTTAGAATCGCGTCTATCTGCTGGCGTCGGCGGCGTAATTTTTCGTTGGTCGGCACCATCCTGGCCATCATGCCATGGGCGACATACCCCATCCGTATCATGATCATGTTCGAGATCAGATTCAGGCAGATTTTTTGTGCGGTGCCAGCGGTGAGACGGGTGGACCCGGCGATAATCTCGCTGCCGGTGGCCAGCAAAATCGGATAATCTGCAGCGGCCAATAAGGCGGTGTTGGCGTTGTTGGCAATCCCGATTGATACCGCGCCGGCCGCCCCCGCCGCCTGCATGGCACCAACGGTAAAGGCGGTCTGACCGCTGGCGGCAACAGCAATCACCACATCATCGGGGCCAACGGCGTGACCGGCAACAGCGTTGCCACCGGCGACAGCGTCATCTTCGGCATTTTCGATGGCGCTGGTCAAGGCTGGCAAGCCGCCAGCCACCAGAAAGGCCAAGCGGTCGCGTGGCCAATTAAAGGTGGGCGGCAGTTCCACCCCGTCTTGTACGCCAATGCGCGCCGAGGTACCGGCCCCGGCATAAATCAAACGCCCCTCTGGCCGGTTGGCAAGCCGGTCATGCGCCGCGATAGCCGCGGTTTCAATCTGGTTTAACGCGGCGCGCACCGCGGTGATCGCGTTTTCCTGCCGATCAAGCATCAGCGCCAGCGCGGCAGCTGGCGGCAGCTTGTCGACATGCTCGCTGGCTGGTGGCACCCCTTCGGTTGCCAATTCTTCGCTGCCGGTGGTGATTGGGTCTCGCTTTCCTGACGTCATCGCGCCACTATAGAATGCAGGCCATGAAAAGAGAAGAGATCTATGACAGGCTGGACAGTTATCGGGCTTATGTCGGGGACCAGTGTTGACGGTATCGATGCGGCGGTACTCGAAACCGACGGCACCGGTTTTGTGCGGACCGGTGTGGCCGGATTTTATCCCTATCAGCCAGCAACCTGCGATGCTATCTGGCGGGCTGTCGCCGACCCTATTGCGCATATGGAAGATGCCAAATCGCGGCATAACCTTGACCGGATGATTGCCAGTGATCATGCCGCCGCGGTAGAGGGGTTGCGCGCCAAGACCGCACTGACTATCGATCTGATCGGGTTTCATGGGCAAACCATTTTTCATGACCCCACCCGCACCGATGGCGCCGGCCGGCCGCACCCGTTTGCGACAATCCAGCTTGGTGATGCCGCGCATCTGGCCAATTTAACCGGTATTGACGTTGTCTTTGATGTGCGTCGTGCCGACATTGAAGCCGGTGGCCAAGGCGCACCGCTGGCGCCCGTTTACCATCGTGCCTTGTTCGCAGCATTGCAGACACCGTTACCGGCGGTATTGGTCAATATTGGCGGTGTTGCCAATATTACCGCCTATGCGGGCGGGGATGATTTGATCGGGTTTGACAGCGGCCCCGGCAATGCGCTGTTGGATGATTATATGCGCCGGCATTGCGGTGCCGCCTGCGACAAGGGCGGGGCGCTGGCAAGCCGCGGCGCGGTCGATCAGCCGCTTGTTGATGCGTGGATGGCCGCCCCGTTCTTTACCCGCTCTTGGCCAAAATCACTCGATCGGCGGGCGTTTCATGCCTGTCTTGACGCGCCGGCATTGCAGGCGTTGTCGCCGGCCGATGCCATGGCCAGCCTAACCGATTTTACCGCCAGATCGATCGCCCATGCGGTGGCCCAACTACCTGTCAACCCGCGGCATATCATGCTTGCCGGTGGGGGGCGGCATAATCACTGTCTTGTTGCGATGTTGCAAAACTATCTTGGTCCGGCGCTGGCGCTGGATCATGGCTATGCTGAGATCATGCCCGATATGATCGAGGCAGAATTGATGGCCTATCTGGCGGCGCGGCACTGTGCCGGATTAGCGACCTCTTTTCCGGCAACAACCGGTTGTCATATGCCGGTATCGGGGGGACGGTTGGTCAAACCCGATCAAATCAGCGCGTCTGATCCGGGCACATAAAACGGCCGGTATGGCGGGGCAGGCGGCAACATCGCCCGGATATCGGTAAAGGGAAAGCGACTGTCCAGCCGGTATGCTTCGGCATAATGTCCGTCCGGCGCATTGCACTGGGCCGCCCGAAACCGGTTGGTAATTTGGGCGGCGGCACAAAAACGGGTCGGATCTTGGCTGTGATGCGCCATGATCGCCTGTTGTTTGGCGGCAAAATAGGCGCTGATATCGACATAATAGTCAGGCGCAAATCCAACCCCCATCAGGGTATCGCAATATAATACCGGACAGATAAAGCCCGCCGCCTCGCTGACAAAGGCCGACAGGGCGCGATGGTCAGGGTGATAATCCTCAGGCGCATGGGTGATCACCAGATCGGGCGCGCTGCTGCGGATGAAATCGGTAATGCGGGCGCGCGCCATCGGGGCACCAGCCAGCCCGCCATCAGGCAAATCAAGACCAACCGGCGCGCCAAGACCAGCCAGCCCGTCCCGCGCCTCGGCGGCGCGTTTTGCTGCAAGGGCGGGGCCGGGTTCGGTACCGCCAGCCGCGCCGTCGGTGGCAATGCCAAGCGTCAACCGATCGCCGCGTGCGGCAGCCACTGCCAGAAACCCATAGGCAAAAATTTCCAGATCATCGGGATGGGCGCCAATTGCGGTAATGTTCATGCGGCTCTCGATTTATCACGGTTAGACCGGAAAAGCTTTTTGCTTTCCGCCCAAAATCGGTTGTAATAAAGCGCAGAATAACGGATTGCAGCGGGCGGCGGAACCGAAATCTGTCGCGGCGCCAGCCAGCTCAAAACAATAGCCGCGCGCACAATAAAGTAGGAGCCATGATGGCAGAGGCCAGAGGCTATATCGAGGGATATTACGGCAAATTGCTGACCTGGGATGAGCGCGCCAGATTGTTAAAACAGATGCAGCGGCTTGGCATGACCGGCTATCTTTATGCCCCCAAGGAAGACGCCTTGCACCGCTGGCAATGGCGTATCCCCTATAATGC
>CAZYKI010000038.1:11754-16213 GCA_964648035.1 uncultured Candidatus Puniceispirillum sp.
TGCTGATGGATGATATCGATGCTGACTTTGCGGCAAGATGCGGGGCCTTTACCAGTGAGGGTGCTGCCCATGCAACCTTGGCCAACCGGTTGGCGGCGGCGGTGCCGGTGCCGGTGATGCTGGTGCCGCGCATTTATGCCGACAGTTTGATCCAGCCCGATGATCCGCAGTCGATCGGCTATCTTGCCGATGTGATCGCGGTTTTGGCGCCGTCTGTACGGCTGGTCTATTGCGGGGATGACATTGTGGCGCACCGGCCTGGCGGCGATGCGGCCGGATTGCTGAACCCGCGCGAGGTGATGGTGTGGGACAATTTCTATGCGAATGATTATTGTCCGCGGCGGCTGTTTGTTGGTCCGTGGCGGGCGCGCGGACACCATCAGTCCTTGTGGCTAAACCCGACCGGCATGATCGAAACCGATTTGCTGCTGTTGGCTATCATGCAGGAAAGCCGCGATGCCGACAGCGATGCGGCACGCCATGCGGCGTGGGACCGGGTGATGGCCGCGCATGATGTGCCGGACGCGTTTCGCGTTGTTGCTGGTTTTTTTGATGCGCCTTACGGGTTTGAACCAGCCTTTACCCTGCCTGATACCGCGGCGGCGTTGGCTGCACTTGACCAGCTTTTATGGCTTTGGAAATCGCCGTTGCAGCGCGAATGGTATCCGTTGCTAATGGGGCTCAAACATGATCTTGCTATCGGCGATGCTACATTACCGCTGATCCGCTTGCAAAAAACCCAACTGGCCCCTTTGGCCACCCGACTTGACGATGCTAGCCGATGAAAACCATCGATCCTGAAAAACCCCCTAACCAAGGAGATTGATATGAGCCGTTATCACATTGTTGGGCGCGCCGGTGCAGGCTCGCTGATTGTCGAATTTCTGTTACGCGAGCTCGGGGTCGCGTATGATATTTCGTTTCCCGACCCGGCCGCGGTCAAACAGGCCGATTTTCACGCCGCCAATCCGCTTGGCCGGATCCCGGTGCTGATTTGCCCTGATGGTCATCAGGTATTTGAAACAATGGCGATTATTGCCCATATCACCAGCCGATTTGACGGGCTGGCACCGCCAGCCGGCACAGCGCTATATGACCGCTATAACCAGTTTATGGCGCTGCTGGCAACATCGGTCTATCCGGCCTATCACCGCCAGCATCACTGTTATTATTACGGCGATGAAGCGGCCTATGAATCGATCCGGGCCTGCGCCCGGGCTGAACAGGCGCTGGTGTTCGATTATCTGGAGGCCGAGCTGGCCCCGTATCTGTGTGGTGATCAGCTGACCGCAGCCGATTTTTACCTATATATGCTGAGCCGCTGGGACGTTGACAAGACCGCGATGCGCGCTGGCCGGCCAAAGCTGAACGCGTTGCTTGACGAGATCAGGGCGCGGCCAACGGTCGACGCGGTATTGGCAGCACAGCCAAAGCGCAAGGTCAAAGCCTGACAAAAGGTCGTGGGGGACCAGCCGGTCAGATTTTGCCCATCATTGCCCGGATAATCGCAATCACCGCTGCCGGCTGTTCGGCACAGGGAATGTGCCCTGCATCTTTGATCACCTCGAAAGTTGCGCCGGGGATCAGTTTGGCGGTGCTTTCGACCAGTTCCGGCGGCGTCGCCCCGTCTTGGTCGCCAACAACACATGTGACCGGCACGCTGATCGACGGCGCTTGATCACGGAAATCGGCATCCCGAATGGCCATGCCAGTTCCGATATAGGCGGCAACCGGCGTCCGGGTGAACATCGACACAAACCCGCCAAGCTCGGTTGCCCGGTTTTGATGAAATGCTGGCGAGAACCACCGCTGCATATTGGCATCAACCAATGCCTCAAGCCCGCCATCGCGGGCAATGGCAATGCGGTCATTCCACATGGTTTCGGTACCGATTTTGGCGGCGGTATCGCACAAGACCAGACCTTTGGCGAGGTCAGGGCGGGCATGATAGGTACCTTGGGCAATCAGTCCACCAACCGATAGCCCGACGATGAGCGCGCCGGATAGGCCAAGATGGTCCATCAACCCAATGAGGTCATTGACGTGATCATCAATCTGGTAGGGCGGGGTGCCAAGGCTGGATAGGCCGTGGCCGCGCTTGTCATAAAGCAGGATGCTGTAATCGGCCGCCAAATCATCGACACAGTCTTGCCAGATACGGAAATCGGTCGCCAGCGAGTTGGAAAAAACGATCAGCGGCTTGCCCGCGCCGGCATCGATATGGCGATAATGGATGGACAGTCCGTTAATGGCTGCAAATTTCATGATGGCGTCTCTCTTGCTTGGTTAATCAGATGATCTGTTTTAGGGGTAATCGGCTGTTTGATGCTGGCCCTTATCTAGGCGGCTTTGTCAGGCGTGGCTGTCAACAGCCCTTCTTCGATCGCCTTGATCTGAAATGCCAAATATTTCGAGTTGATGCGACACTGAGCAAGGCTTCCCGCGATAAACCATAGGCCTGGCTGCCCAGTCTGACAATACATGTTGCGTAATTCCAGCCCATCGCCAAAACCCCAAATAGGTCCGACCCGTGCGGCGACATCCGGACCAAAAAGCTGGCTGACCAGCTGTTCTTGCGGTTTGTAGCCGGTGGCGAGGATGATCATATCGGCGGCGATCTTGCGGCCGTCTTTCATCACCATGCCATCGGCTTCAAAATGGGCGATATCGGCGTTCTGGGCCAGATCAATCTGACCTTCAATCAACAGGTTTGAGCAGCCAACATTAAAATAGTAACCGCCGCCGCGGGTCAGATATTTGAACTGCCAGCCGGTATCATCTTCGCCAAAATCGAGACGGAACCCGATTTTTGTTAGCCCGTCCAGCAGCTCTTTATCGGTCTCGCGTGACCGCCGTGTGTAATGCTGATGCGCCTGTTTGACCAGCGGGGTTGGCATCGATGTGGTGATGAAGTCACATTCGTCGGTGGTGCGATCTTCATTGTAAAGAATATAGGGGAACTGCGCGCTTGGCTCGATATTCACCACCAATGTCGGGCTGCGCTGTACCAGTGTTACCTTGGCCCCACTTGAACAAAGGTCGTGGGATATATCATGGCCGCTATTGCCGGTGCCAATCACAATCGCACGCTTGCCAGACCAGTCATCACCATCACGATACTGGCTTGAATGAAGCACCGGTCCGGAAAAATTATCCAGCGTGTCAATAGCGGGTCGATGCGGAATGCCGCTGACCCCGGTCGCCATAACCACATGCCGCGGCGCGATGGTGCGGCGGGTGCCGTCATCTTGCGCTATCTTCACCTGCCAACGCCCGCTGGCTGCATCATAGGTGGCGGCCTCGACCTTGGTGCCGGTCCAGACATTCAGTTCCATCGCGGCGGCGTAACTTTCAAACCATAGTGCCAGCATGTCCTTTGGAATGTAGGTGGGCCAGGTCACCGGGAAATCGAGATAGGGTAGATGATTAACCTGCAGCTGGTTATGTAGGGTCAGCGCATGGTAGCGGTTCCGCCAATTGTCACCGATGCGGGCATTTTTGTCGACGATCAGCGTATCGACCCCAAGCCGCGTCAACCGCGCCGCAATCGCAAGGCCGGCCTGACCGCCCCCAACCACAAGAACCTGCGGGTCGCGATCATCATAATTTTGGGCCGCAATCCGGTTGTCGAGCCAGTTTGGCCCCCTGAAATCGCGCGAAAAGGACTGGCCTGTGGGACGGTTGCGGCCGATTTTTTCTTCAAAGCCAATCAATTCTTTAAGGGCAGTAAATAAAGTCCAGCAGCGCCATTCGCCGGTTTCATCCTGACACAGCCGGATAATGCCGCCACATCGTCCCCATGCGGTTTGATAGGTGACAAACGCTTCAATCGCCTCAACGCCAGCACGGGTAACGGTTTGCGGCGGGCTCGCCGTGTCATCAATCACCAAAGACGTCATGCCCGCCTTGGCCGCGGCCGCCCGCAATGCGGCAGCGATCTCTTGCTGACCGGACAAGGTTTTCAGTTCCCAGCCAAGGCCAAGCGTGTCACGCCAATAGCTATCGACCAGAAACAGTGCGGCATAGGCGTCGGCCGTTGGGGTCGCAAGGCGGGAATTAAAATTGTCGATCCAGCCACGGCTGATGGTGATAGCGTCTGAAACGGTCATATCGATTGGTCACTTTAAAGAAGTTATTGAGGTGCAATAGCTGTTGAGGTCAAAATTCTAGGCAATGGCGGTGGCGGGCGTTCGAACGTTGTGGGCACCACCATCCTGACCGGTCACATCTTTAGGTAAATTGATCGATGAGGCAATAGGGTAATCCCCACCTTTGTGACTTTGATTGGTGTGTGTTTGTTTGGCAAGGCGCAAGAACTACGGTTTTTTTTGTTTTTGCGCGAATGATATTCAGGCGGGGCTTGACCAACCATTTTTGATGACGTCTTATAACACCTTCTTATTTGAACGATCGCGTTTAGATAATAAAATTCGGAGGAGTTTATGAAACACACGTTAAT
>CAZYKI010000039.1:0-15998 GCA_964648035.1 uncultured Candidatus Puniceispirillum sp.
AAATATTGCCCCGGTTGGGTTTATGATTGCGTCGTTGCTCAAAGTGTAAACGATTTCATCCTTTACGGCGTCGATCTGATACAGCCTTGTCGGAAATTTGCCAGTGGCTTGAGTGAACTCTACGAAGAAGTATCCTTGGAGGAGTTAGTCAGAGCATCAGAATTGGTGGTTCAATTTCTTCACGAAAACAAAGTCAACGAGCTTTCAACGGATTTGTTGTCAAACTTTGCCTACTACCGCTTTCATTATACGAGCAAAACAAAGCGACGGAAATTTGGTGGAATTTTTAAAACCAGCATTTCTGATGGTTTTCGAAATTACACTGGCAATGAGACGTTGAAGAGTATGAAAGCCTATTACTTTGAAACGCGTTCGGAAGTAGCAATATCCGGAAGTCCCGGATGGAGTTTAGCAACTCAAACGGAACTGCAGGAGTTACAAGAGATTGCCAAAAGCTCAAGTTTCAATGCAAATCCGATGATTTTATTTGAACCAACTTGATCAGCCTTCGCTAGTGTTAAAAAGATTTTTGCTCAGAGGTTTTCAACTATTGATGCTAACACCTTTTCAAGATTTTAAATGATTGTTAGCGATTGGTTTTGTACCAAATTTTGTACCAAAAAATAGTTCCAACTTATTGATATAATTGTTTTGTTACAGTTTTACGTGATCGATATTTACTGTCCCACCCTCTCCGCCATTTTCCCACAAGCCGTCAGTAGCGCATCCGCCCAATAACACTAGCCGTGATCAGGCCACTGTTGTGCCATAGGCGGCATTTTCACATTTAATTCCAATTGCCGGTTGGCGCCGGTTTGTCGATGAAACGTCTAAAAAACTCTATGGTCCGCTTGTGCGAATCCTTGTCAACCACAGCGTTATAGACATATTTGCGATGGCCCTGCCGGTCCCAGGCATGGCCCGCCCCGTCATAAATATGCGTTTCAAAGCGCTTGTTCACACGCTTTATTTTCCGCCACGCATCTTCTGCAAATTTTAGTTTTTGGGTATCATCATCACGCCCATGTAGTGCCAAAATAGGGTGACTTGATCCCGATATATAGGCTTTCGGATAGGGCTGTTTGTCCCAATCCAGCTTGCCCTTTTTGGTTTTCCACACACCATAATGGCTTGCCGCCGCCCGCACCCGCTTCCGGCCAGCAAGATAGGTCGCCCAAAACCCTCCATTTGAAAAACCAACCGCAAACACATTTTGCTTTTGGACTTTTGGATCGGCCTTGGCGCGTTCAACAATCTCGTCCAGTTCCGTTTCGATTGCCTGTCGATAGGTCGAAAATGTTTCCATGCGGTTGTTTGGCCCAAGGCCATGCCGCGTAAAAAAGTCGGGGGCGTAAACAACAAACCCATCATCGACATAGCGCTGGATCAAATGTTTCACCGTCTTAAACCCGCCGCTGGTATGAAGGGCAATCACCGCCGGGAAAGGCCCGTCACCATCAGGATAGTGTGTTTCATGGTAGATCGGCTGCGCCAGACAAGACCAAACAGGCACAACCCACGAAACGAAAAAAGCACCTAAAACCAGAAATATAGATCTGTTTTTTAACTGTTTCACCGCCAACCCCATATCACGAGACGTCACTATCTATCAAACTGAGGCGAAACACCCAAAAACCAAGCCTGTCAACATCCGTGATCACTTTCGCTTCCCTGCCCTCACTTTGTAGGGTACTGATGAATGCCAACGCCGGTGAAATGACATGGTAACCATAAATTAAGATCGGCGATGATCATGGGGAGTGATCATGAAATATGGTGATTTCAAAAAACTAACGTCAATTAAAACGCCGGCGGCATTCAAAGCCCATCTTGACAACCTTGGCCTTGCCATGCCGTGCGATGAAACCATCGACCAAGCTGATTTATCACCATTGATGACGCCGGTTGATGTGGATGGCATGACGATTGGCAATCGGATTACTGCCCAACCGATGGAAGGATGGGACTGCACAAACGACGGTGCCCCAACCGAGGCCACGTCACGGCGCTGGGCCAAATTTGGCCAAAGCGGCGCCAAACTGATCTTTGGTGGCGAAGCTGCCGCAGTTCGCCCCGACGGCCGGGCCAACCCCCGGCAATTGATTATCAATGACGCCACTAAGGGCGCGATTGCAGGTTTGCGCGAAACCGCCCGCCGCGCGCATATCGACCGGATGGGCGATGACACCGGCTGGATTACCGGCCTGCAGCTGACGCATTCAGGCCGGTTTTGCAAACCGCATGATAACACCCGCTTTGAACCGGCGATCCTGTATCGCCACCCGGTTTTGGATGCAAAATTTGGTACGAGCGCCACGCATCCGGTGATGCGCGATGACGATATCGCGCGCTTGATCGATGATTATATCGCCGCCGCCCGCCTCGCCTATGATATCGGCTTTGACTTTGTTGATCTAAAACACTGCCATGGCTATCTCGGCCATGAGTTTTTAAGCGCCAAGACCCGCCCCGGACCCTATGGCGGGTCGCTAGAGAACCGGACCCGTTTCTTGGCCGACATCGTCGCCGGTATTCGTGCGGCTTGTCCGGCGTTAAAACTGGCGGTGCGGGTAAGTGCGCTTGATCTTATCGCCTTCAAAGCCGGACCAAAGACCGATGATCAGACCGGCCCAGCACCGGGCATCGCCGTCAGCTATCCGCACGACAAGCCCTATGACTACGGGTTTGGCACCGACCGTGATGACCCGACCCAGTTTGATATGACTGAATTGTTTGAGTTGTTCGATATCTTCACGACATTGGGCATTAAACTGGTCAATGTGACCCTTGGCAGTCCGTATTATAACCCGCATATCGTGCGCCCTGCCGCCTATCCCCCCTCTGACGGTTATGCCAGCCCAGAAGACCCGCTTGTCGGCGTCATGCGCCATCTGGAGATAGTGCGCCAGATCAAAGCGGCCCAGCCGTCATTTCACCTTGTTGGGTCTGGCTACAGCTATTTACAAGAATATCTGCCGCATGTCGCGCAGGCGGTATTACGCGCCGGATGGACCGATTTTGTTGGGCTTGGCCGTATGATGCTTAGCTATCCGGACATCATGCTTGATGCGGTTGATGGCCAGACCATGCAGCGCAAAAAGTTCTGCCGCACATTTTCTGACTGCACCACCGCCCCGCGCAACGGGTTGGTGTCCGGCTGTTTCCCGCTCGACCCCTATTACAAGGAGTCCGACCAATTTGACACGCTTGCCGCGATCAAAAAGGCCGCCAGCTAGCGGCAGGTTTAAACAGGATTTGAAGCGATGCCATATGTGACTTTACCAACAAACGACGGGCAGTTGACGCGCTTTGATCTAAGCCAGCCGCGCGATTTTCCCAAAATGGCAATGCAGCCGCTGCCCCGCATCGCCTATGCGGCAGCCCATGTTGTTGCCGACCCGCGCGTCATTCATGACCCCTTTATTGATGCTGCGATTGACTGGGATAAAACCCTCGATTACCGGCGTTATTTGTGGGGTTTGGGGCTTGGTGTGGCAGAAGCGATGGACACCGCCCAGCGGGGCATGGGACTGGACTGGCCCACATCGCTCGAATTGATTAAACAGTCGGTTGACGCCGCCAAAGATTTTGGGGGCGCCGCCCAATTAGCCTGTGGCGCCGGCACCGATCATTTACCTGCTGACCCGTCATTGTCGATCGATGATGTGATCGGCGCCTATGATACGCAATGCGGGGCGGTCGAGGCGGTTGGCGGGCGGATCATTTTGATGGCAAGCCGGGCACTGGCAGCCTGTGCCAAATCACCCGATGATTATGGCCGCGTTTATGATCATATCTTGGGGCAAGTCACCGCGCCAGTGATCATACATTGGCTTGGCGAGATGTTTGATCCGGCTTTGGCCGGCTATTGGGGCGCCGATGAGCCGATGGCGGCGATGGATGTTTGCCTTGATGTTCTGGCCGACAATGCCGCAAAAATTGACGGTATTAAAATCTCGCTTTTGGACGATCAAAAAGAAATCATCATGCGGCGCCGCTTGCCTGACGGTATCCGGATGTATACGGGTGACGATTTTAATTATGCCACCTTGATTGCCGGGGATACGGCCGGTCATTCCGACGCACTACTTGGCATTTTTGATGCGATTGCCCCGGCCGCTAGTGCCGCCCTTACCGCTATGGGCCGCGGTGACATGGATCGGTATTTTGAGATTCTTGACCCGACTATCGCCCTATCGCGGCACATTTTTGCGCCGCAGACGCGGTTTTATAAAACCGGCATTGTCTTTATGGCCTACTTAAATGGGCATCAGGATCATTTTGTCATGGTTGGTGGGCAACAGGGCGCGCGCTCGGCACTCCATCTTGCAGCGTTGTTCCGCCTTGCCGATCAGGCCGGGCTGCTATCCGACCCCGACCGCGCCAGCGCCCGCATGGCAACGGTGATGGCAACCCATGGTATCGAGGCCTAACCCCCGCGCACGGCACCTCACTCAATGATAGCAGCGTCACCTATCGCAGCGTCACATAAAGACACCATTAGAGCCATATTGCTGTCACATTACCGGTCAAAGGTGGGATGGTGATTTTAACGCGCCTCCTCCCTAAACTCGGTCAGCCCGGTGGCTGACCTTTTTTTGCCATACCGGCCAGTTGCCGATGCTAAGCTGACCGCTGTTGCCGGCACCATCGAAAAGGACAACAAGATGTCACCAAGTCACGCTGCAATCGATCAGGCAAAAGATGTGATGACCCGCCACCTTGATGCGTTAAATGCCCAAAATGCCGCCGATCTGGCCGCCACCCTGCATTTTCCGCATTACCGGCTTGTCGGCAGCAGGCTGACATGCTGGACAACGCCCGATCATTATTTGGATGATTTTCACGCACGGGCCGGGGCCAACTGGTCCCATACCATCTGGCACACACTCAAAGTTGAAAAGAGCAGCCATGACAAAGTGCATATGCTGGTGCGGGTCAACCGCTTTGATCATAACGATCATCTCATTGCCGACTTTGACTCACTATGGGTGATCACCGATCATGCGGGGAAATGGGCGGTCCAGTTCCGGTCAAGCTTTGCGCCTCGCTAAATCCGGCTGTTCACCAAGGCTCAGCCCGGCCCGGCCTGATCAAGATCACGCACTCTTTGTCGGGCGTCCGACAACGCCTGTTGACGCTGCCACATTGTCGCGTAAAGGCCACCGCGCGCCAATAAAACAGCATGCGTCCCCCGCTCGGCGACAAGGCCGTCATCTAGCACAATAATTTCATCAGCATCGGTAACGGTGGACAGACGATGCGCGATCACCAATGTGGTCCGGTTGCGTGACACCACATCGAGCGCCGATTTGATCTCCATCTCGGTGCGGGTATCAAGCGCCGATGTCGCTTCATCCAGAATCAGGATCGGCGGCGATTTCAAAATCGTGCGGGCGATTGCGACCCGCTGCTTTTCACCGCCCGACAGCTTTAGCCCCCGCTCCCCAACTTCTGTATCAAAGCCTTGCGGCAAACCAGCGATAAAACTGTCGATCTGGGCATAGGCGGCAGCGGCGGCCACCTCGGCATCACTGGCGTCAAGCCGGCCATAGCGAATATTGTAACCAATCGTGTCATTGAATAGCACCGTGTCCTGCGGCACCATGCCAATCGCCGCCCGCAAACTATCCTGACGCACCGTCTTGATATCTTGGCCGTCAATCGTGATCTGCCCCTGGCTAATGTCATAAAACCGGTATAAAAGCCGCGATATGGTGGATTTCCCGGCCCCCGACGGCCCGACAATAGCCACCGTTTTACCGGCCGGCACATCGAATGAAATGCCCTTCAAAATGGGTCTGTCGGCAGCGTAATGGAAATGCACATTATCAAACCGGATTTGCGCCGAATCCAGTTGCAACGCCGGCGCATCCGGCCTGTCGGCGACCTCGACAGGCGAATCCAAAAGCCCAAACATCACCTCAAGATCAGTCAAGGACTGGCGTATTTCACGATACACACTGCCGATAAAATTCAATGGGTGCGCCAGTTGGATCAGATAAAGCTGGATCAGCACAAAGTCACCGATCGTCTGGTCGCCACGCTGAACCGCGGCAGCCGACATCAGCATCGATACCATCATCCCGATCGAGAAAATTGTTGTCTGGCCAAAATTGAGCCAGCCAAGTGATGTCGATGACCGTACCGCCGCCGACTCATAGCTTTGCATCGACCGGTCAAAACGCCGGGCCTCGGCCGCTTCATTGCCAAAATATTTAACCGTTTCAAAATTGAGTAATGAATCGACTGCCTTTTCATTAGCTTTGGTATCAGCCTTATTCATTTCACGTCTTATAAAAGTTCTCCAGTTACTTGTTTTTATTGTAAAAATACTATACAAAAAAACTGTTACAGCAATCACAACAACATAAAACCAGCCGAAATAATAAAAGAAAATCCCGGCATAGAGCCCGAATTCCAAAACCACCGGCAAGCTATTCAAAATCGTATAGCGAACGATCCCTTCAATACCTTTGGTGCCGCGTTCGATGATCCGCGACAGGCCGCCGGTCCGCCGCCCAAGATGGAACCGCAATGACAGGCGATGAATATGGGTGAAGGTCTTGAAGGCCAGTTGCCGGACCGCATGCTGGCCGACCCGGGCAAACAACGCATCGCGTAGCTGATTAAATCCGTTGGTCAAAACCCGCATCACCACAAACCCGACAACCAACATCAGCGGCGTCAGCAAAAACAGCGGCATATAGGGCGCATCAAGTGGTGTACCGGCCAACACATCGGTAACAAATTTGAAAAAAAACGGAACCAGCGCCGTGGCCAATTTAGCCAGCACCAAAAACACCAAGGCCCAGAACACACGCCATTTCAAATGCGGCTGGTCGCTTGGCCAGATATACGGCCATAATTTCAACAATGTGCGGGCGATCGGGGGATCTGTTGGTGGCTTACCTGCCGGGATTTGCTGCATTCAGCCCACCTTTGTGCATATTTTGCCGCTATCAACTCATCCGTGGTTGGGTAAAGCCCGACCGCGCTGCGTTGGGATGCGTTGCCCCAACACGATGAATTGTGTAGCATAAATATAGGCAAAATATGGCGAAATTTAATGGGGCCAGTTACATGAAATTTTTTGTTTTGGCATCTGTGACCGCGATGTGGGTCTCAACCGCAGCGGCGCATCAATGTATTTTAGCAGGTAACAGCGCGGCCGATATTTCTGCCTACAACGCCTGTAAAGCCGACATAGCACAAGGCAGCACCGGCCATGATCACCAGCAAGCCGGAGCCCGGATCACCGCGCTTGAGGCTGAAAATGCGGCCTTGCGCCGCAAACTTGACCTTGTCAAAGCCCGTTTATTTGCGCTGCTACAAGATGTGGCACAGTGATCCAAAACCAAATGACCGGATTAAAGCCTGACGGTACTGGCAGTACTGCCGCCTAATCCCCCAATAAAGCCACCGCCGAGACCTTGCCTTATGCCCCTTCCCGCCCTGTTAGAAAATCGCCTTCGTCTGCCGGTGGTAGCGGCCCCGATGTTTCTGGCGTCAGGGCCAGATTTGGTGCTGGCCTGTTGCCGCGCCGGTATTGTTGGCACGTTTCCGGCAAAAAATCAGCGTGATTTGGACGGGTTAGACCAGTGGTTACAGCAGATCAGCAGCGGGCTTGCCGCCAGCACCACCCAAACCGGGGACCAACCGGCGCCCTATGGGGTCAATTTGATTGTGCATCCAAGCAACAAGACGCTGGAACAGGAGCTGGATTTATGTGCGGCCTATCGGGTGCCGATCATCATTACCTCGCTTGGCGCTGTGCCGCAGATTGTCGACCGGGTTCATGCTTATGGCGGTATTGTCTTTCACGACGTCGTCAACCGGCGGCATGCCGAAAAAGCCGCCGCCGCCGGCGTTGATGGCCTGATTGCGGTCAGTGCCGGGGCCGGTGGCCATACCGGCCTTGCCAACCCGTTTGCGTTAATCGCTGAAATTCGGCGCTTTTTCAACGGTACCCTGCTGTTGGCCGGCAGTCTTGGCAGCGGGTCGGACATTGCAGCGGCCCAGATCATCGGGGCCGACCTTGCCTATATGGGCACCCGGTTTTTGGCGACCCGGGAATGCGCGGCAGATGCGGCCTATAAAGCGATGATCCATGAAAGCCAGCTTGCCGATATCACCACAACGGCGGCGGTGTCCGGCATAACCGCGAATTTTCTGCAACCAAGCCTTGATCGGGCCGGAATCTCTGCCGATGGTCCGGCTGTTACCGGTGCGATCAATGTCGATGCCGATATGGCCGATGCGTTCACCACGGCAGCAAACCAGCCAAAACCTTGGCGTGACATATGGTCGGCCGGTCATGGTGTTGGCAGCATTGATAACAGCCCCTCGGTGGCCGATCTTGTTCAGACATTACAACAGGACTATCACGCCGCCGTCGCGGCACAACGGGGGCGTGCGGCCCATGTGCCACCCGCTGATTAAAACGGCCAGCCAGCGCTGGCTGCCGGTCAGTGATCGATTGATTTGTAGAGCGCTAATTCACGCCAATAGGTTTCGGCAAGCGCATTCGCATCGCTGATTCGCAAGGCAAGGCCACGAATAATCGCGCCACAGATTGGGTCGGCTTCCCGGATCTTGGCCAAAAACACCGCCTCTTCAACCTTGATCAACACAGATTTGGTTTTCGCCCGGACCGTCACTGTCCGCGGGGCAGCGGTAATAAGGCCGACCTCGCCAAACAATTCGCCTTCGCCCAATGTGCCTAATATCATGCCTTGTTTGCTTTCCAGCTGAACCGTCCCGCTATGCACCAGATAAACGCAATCGCTGGGGTCATTGACCGCGTAAATCACATCGCCTTCGTTGAAACTGGTTTTAACAAGCTGACTAAGGCGGGTTTTCGGCATGATCGAACTCTCTTGGGGCATAACATAGGCATTGTTACGCCCTGATATGGGGGTTTTGTGGTCATTCAGCAAGAACTATGGCGCGATACCGCATTACTGATCGTAACGTCCGCCTTGTATTGTCACATGAAATGAGAATACTGACATCATGATCAGATTATTTCATGCGCTTTATACAGGTCTTGTTGAATTACCCCAGCAAATGCGCTGGACCTACCTGCCGCCGCTGATGGTGTATCTGGCGGCCGGCATTTCCGGCCTGACCGCAATTGTCGGCACGTTTTTCATCAAGGATTATCTAAATCTGTCTGCCGCCTTTTTGGCCAGCCTTGGTTTTTGGGCGGGATTGCCATGGGCCTTGAAAATGCCGCTTGGCCATCTGGTGGACCTGATCTGGAAACATAAGAGCTATATGGTGGTCCTTGGCGCGATGGTGATCGCTGCCAGCCTGTTGATTATGTATGGTCTGATCGGCCACACCGCCACCATGGCATCATTGATGCCGGTGGAAAGCTGGTTTGTGATCAGCGTTATCCTTGGTCCTGTCGGCTATGTCATCCAAGATGTTGTCGCCGATGCGATGACTGTTGAGGCGGTTCCCGAAAAAGATGATAATGGCCGCCCGCTTGCCGCCGACCAGATCAAGGCGATGCATACCACCATGCAAACGCTGGGGCGATTTGCGATCATTGGCGGCACCGTTCTGGTGTCTTTGGCCAATGTGGTTCTATTCGCCGATAGTGACACCCTTAGCACAGACGACAAAATTGCGCTGTACGCCGATATTTACCTTTATGCGCTGTTGATACCGACCTTGTCAGTGGCTGGGATCGCGCTTGCACGTTGGCAGAAATCTGGGCGCCCCGATGCTGGCATAGCAACCCAAAACACACCAGACGCGGTTGCTGTGAACTGGCCCATTCTGCTTGGCAGTCTTGTCTTTGTCATATTCTCGGTGGGGATTGGCACCACCAACATCGCTTTTTCACAGGAAATTGTGTTTGCAGGATCGGTGACCATTATCCTTTATTTGATGCGCCGGTTGATTGTGGTTCTTGACCCGTCCCAACAGCTGATGATTGTTGGCACAGCAATCATTGTTTTCGTCTTTCGGGCGATGCCTAGTCCGGGGCCCGGATTAACCTGGTTTGAAATTGACGCGCTGCTTTTCAATGAGCATTTTCTGTCGGTTTTGTCATTGATTGCCGCGCTTTTGACCCTTGTTGGTATCGTTCTGTTACGCCCGTTCATGGCCCAGAATTCGATTGCCCGTATTGTGGTGATATTGTCGATTGCCGGGGCGGTGCTGTTCTTGCCAAGCATCGGCATGTATTACGGCCTTCATCATTGGACAGCGGCACATACCGGCGGTGTAGTCGATGCTAAATTTATTGCGATCGTCAATACCGCGGTCGAATCGCCGCTTGGTCAGGTGTCGATGATCCCATTGCTGGCGTGGATTGCCCGCAATGCACCACCCCATATGAAAGCCACATTTTTTGCAGTATTTGCCTCATTCACCAACCTCGCTTTGTCGGCCAGCGCGCTTGGCACCAAATATCTCAATCAGGTCTTTGTTGTTACCCGCGAAGTTAAAGACAAAATCACCGGTGACATTGTGACGATGGCCGATTATTCCGAATTGGGGTTGTTATTGATTACCGTGCTGCTGATCACACTGATCGTGCCGGTTGGTGCGGTTATGTTCATTCAGCAAAGTCGGTTTAGAACCAGCGACTAGCCCCAATCCCAGAAACAAAATCCCAGCAACAAAATCCCACGGGTCAAGCGTCTAGTCCGCCGGTGCAAGGCGCACAGGCTGGCCATGCGGTGTGGATAAATAAGCGGCACGCCATTGATCTTCGACCGCCTGCAGCAGTTCCGGTGTGATCGCATCATGGCGCTGGATGATCGTGACCAGCGTTTCCAGCCAGACCAGATAATAATCATCCGCCCCATCCAGCGCTGCAGCCCGTGCCGTGCGCGCGGCTAACAGCTGTTCACCAAATAGGCGGGTCCAGTCCTCCCACCGGAACAGCCCCGCCTCATTCAACGCCACCGCCAAGGCAAAGGCCTGTGCATGCCAAGGCATTTCAAACGGCTTGTCAGCTACAGGCCGGACCATCACGCTGTCTCCAGATAGCTTTCCCAACAATCGATGATAACCGTATCACCATGTCCGGTATCACTGTCAGGCCATAAATCAGCGGCCATAAACTCGACAGCATAGAGCGGTTCGGGGGCCTCGCCCAACTGATGGGCATTGCTGTTTGGCAGGGCGTGCGCCCCATGTGTAAACAGCACCACACCTGTCTTATTCGCCGCATAAAGCGGCAACCGCGTATGACCCGGATCCGCGTGAAGCGTGTCGACCGGGTGGCGCGTTGTCACGCGCGCGCCGACGGTGAATTTTGCCACACCGTCATAGGGCCGTGCCGATGGTGCGCCACGCGCCAATATCGCCGCCACGTCTGGGGCGCGCATGATGTTGTCTTGGATTGGCTGTAGCGGGCCTTGATAGCCCTCGATCAGCTCATCACGGCTGACAAACCCGTTAACCACAAACAAGTTGGTTAATGCCGCCAGCCATTTTTCATAATAGGTAAAATGCTGGTAATCCTGCTGTGGCAGGCTTTCGCGCCGGAACCGTGACATATCAATGTTCCAGACACCCATGCCACCGGCCGCAACGGTTAAGCCAAGCACACGCTTATGCCACGGCTGCTCAAAGATCGGATCGTCCGCCTTGTCAGGGATCACCGGCCCACCGGACTGCCCCCCCATATCGTGATGCGGGTTATAGGCTGTCTTGGCTGTCTTGGCTGTCATGGCGCCCCATCCGGTGCCTGCGGCAAACCGGTGCCGATCATGCTGTTGCGCGTAACCCAGCCAGCAAGCTGATCAGCCGGCAGCCCAACCGTTTCGGGCGGTTGCATCGGCAAGACAAGATAACGAATTTCGGCCGTTGAGTCCCAGACCCGTATCTTTTGATCGGCCGGCAGTTCAACCCCAAATTCGGCCAAGACCTGACGCGGCTCGCGAACCGCCCGCTGCCGATAGGCATCAGATTTGTACCAAGCTGGCGGCACACCAAGAAGCGGCCACGGGTAACAGCTACATAAGGTGCAGACCACCATATTATGGCATTCACGGGTGTTTTCAACGACAACGACATGTTCACCCTGTCGCCCGCCATAGCCAAGCGCGGCCAGAATGCCGTCGGTATTATTGACCAGCCTCGCCTTGAACGCCGGATCAGCCCATGCGCGGGCCACGAGCCCTGCCCCAACCCGCGGTCCTATATGATTTTCATAAAGATCAACAATCGCGTCCACTGCCGCCGGGTCGATCAACCCTTTGCGTGCAAGAATTGTTTCCAACGCCTTGACCCGCAGGGCCGGTTCAGGCGGTAACAGTGCATGGGCGTGATCATCATGATGGTCATGTGGCATGGCGTGGACCATACCATCAACCGGCCATGCCGGTCCAGTCTTGGAAAATGGCGCGCATCGCGCGGTTTTTGCATAGACCCGATCCTATCGCTTGGCATATGCAAAAAAGCCGATATTCTGACAGGCACCTGATATCGACAAAGCGGACGTGCCGCTAAAAAAAGCAGAACAAATGAAGGGGTTTACCTATGGAGTGCAGACTTGACGGAAAAAGCGCGATCATCACCGGTGGCAGCGCCGGCATTGGCAAGGCCATTGCGATCAATTATGTGACGTCGGGCGCCAATGTTGCGATTGTTGCCCGCCGCCAAGACACATTGGATGCGGCCAAAGCCGAGATCGAATCCCACGCCGGCAAAACTGCCAAGTCCGGCAAGGTCATTGCTATTTCCGCCGATATTCGCCACGCCGCAGATTGTGCCAGTGCTGTCGAAAAAACCTGTCAAGCCTTTGGTCAGGTTGATATTTTGGTTAATAATGCCGGCACATCACAGCGTGGCGATTTTCTCGAAATCAGTGATGCATTGTGGCAGGATGATCTTGATCTGAAATTATTTGCCGCTATTCGCCTGTCACGGCTGGTGATTCCGGCCATGCGTGACCGCAAATGGGGGCGCATTATCAATGTGTTGAACCTTGGCGCCAAGGCGCCCAACGGTGGCGGTGCGCCAACCGCGGTCAGCCGGGCGGCGGGCATGGCACTGATGAAAATATTGGCCAATGAAAATGCCCCGCACAATATCCTAGTGAATGGCTTGCTGGTTGGCCGGATAGAAAGCGACCAATGGGAACGGCGTCATGCCGCCGATGATCGTGGTCTTAGCCTTGACGAATGGTACGCCGATGCTGCGAAAAGCCTGAATATCGGCATCGGCCGGTTTGGCACCGCCACCGAATTTGCCAATATGGCCACATTTTTAGCGTCTGACGCCGGGTCCTATATCAACGGTACCGCGATCAATGTTGACGGTGGCAGTTGCCCGGTGGTCTAGACCGCTGTTGGAAAAAGCTGGTCTATAGCCGCCCGCCAACCGCATCTGGACGGGGCTCGCGGCGCCGGCGGATCCGTTCACGGTGGAATGAATAGACACCCATCCCGATCACCAAGGCAGTGCCACCCATGGTGGCACTGTCCGGCAAATAGCCAAAGATAACATATCCGTAAATAATCGCCCAGATCATGCCTGTATAACGGAAAGGCGTAACAAAGCTGACATCACCCCGGCGCATCGCCATCACCGCAAATAGATAACCGCCGGTGATTGCCACAGCTGCGATAACCGAAAACACCAGTTCCCGGCCCCCAACGTCAACCCAGCCTTGGTTGACGGTGACAATTCCGCCAAACAGCCAAACCGGAATCGCCGCCATTAGCGCCACAAACAAGGACGGCACTGACCTTGACAGCTTGCGGGTGATCGCATCGCGCACTGTCACAAACAACACTGACAACAGCGCAAGGCCGGTAAAGGCGTTAAACCCCTCACCGCCCGGCCGCACAATGATCAGCACCCCCACAAACCCGATTAAAATGGCCGTCCAACGACGCCACCCAACCGCTTCACCCAGAAATAACGCGGCAAACATCGTCACGGTCAATGGCAGCGATTGCAAAATCGCAGTGACATTGGCCAGCGGCATATAGGCAAGCGCATTCAAAAAGCAGATCGTTGCCGCCAATTCGGCAAAGGCGCGGATGATGACAATACGCCAATCTTGCCATGTAAGCTGCACAAACAGGCTTTTGCGCGCCCATGCGATAAGCAGCAACAACGGCACCGCCACCGACCCGCGAATGAACATGCCCTCCTCGACCGATATCGTCTGGAAGACAAATTTCATCAACGCGTCATTTGTGACGAATGCCAGCATGGCAACGATCATCAGGATCGCGCCGTAGAAATTTTCAGACCGTTCCATTACGGCGGAACCCTCCAAAGCGGTCACACCAACCGCGCATTGCCCGGCTGACTTCCGCTTATGCGCTCAATTTTGTAAAAACACAATGATCAAGATAATTCTAAACAGCCTTACCAAATACGCAAAAATAATGGGTATTTTTATGATATTTGCAAAAGTTATTTACCGTTTGATATCTCCCAAAAAGACAGCAATAGCGCTATCTATAGGGGTGAGCATTGCATTTTTAGCAATAGCTATGGCTTGATCTGCTGTGGCAACCATTTTGTAACCCCATGGAGGGATCCGATGTCAATTCGTCCGGTTAAAATGTCAAGTGAGGCGCAACCTACGATGGAGGGGGCTGGCGTTCATCTGCATCGCGTATTCGGTTTTGGTGACACCAAACCATTTGATCCTTTCTTGATGATGGATGATTTTCGCAATGATGACCCGCAGCTTTATGCGCGGGGCTTCCCTTGGCACCCGCATCGCGGCATCGAGACTATAACCTATGTCCTTCATGGCACTGTTGAACATGGCGACAGCCTCGGCAATGTCGGCACCTTGTCCGGTGGTGATGTGCAATGGATGACGGCCGGGTCGGGCATCATTCATCAAGAAATGCCGCAAGGTGACGCTGCAGGGCGCATGCATGGCTTTCAGTTATGGGCCAATTTACCCGCGGCACAGAAAATGACGACGCCGCGGTATCAAGACATCAAGGGCAAAGATATCACCGAACTGACCGATGATGATGGCACCCATATCCGGATTATTGCGGGCGATTACCGCGGCTATAAAGGACCGGTTGATGGGATCGCGGCTGAACCACAATATCTTGATATTACCTTGCCGCCGCGCACCTACAAACGCTTTCCGTTTGACACCCGCCGCCAAGGATTTGCCTATATCTTTGAAGGCAGCGCGCGTTTCAAAGACGCGTCATCCCCCTTTGGTGTGAAGGTTGAAAAAGAATTCAATGGCGCGGAGTTGGAAATCCGCGACCTGTCAGGCAATCGCACATTGGTGGTGTTTGATGCTGGCGACGAGGTCGCGGTCACATCAGGCGACCACGGGGTGCGGTTTTTGTTGATTTCAGGCGCTCCCTTGCGCGAGCCGGTGGCATGGCATGGGCCAATTGTAATGAACACCCGCGAGGAATTGCATACCGCAATGCGCGAATTGAACAATGGGACATTTATCAAAACCGGTGCTGCGGGCTGGTAATCAACGGCCCAGTTTTGGGCGATAACGTAAAAGATCTTACAGTACACCGCCATACCGGTTGGGCCGGTCAAAGAGGGTAATCCATGCGTAAAATCCAGACTCAAGGCGTTCATCATATTACACTTGTCGGTGCCGACCGTCAGACCTCGATCGATTTTTGGCAGGGCGTTTTGGGCATGCCGTTCGTTTTTGAACAGCCCAATCTTGATGATCCGGACCAAGGCCATCTGTATTTTGATCCGGGTGACGGGCGGTTGATCACGATTTTTACCGATGAAAACCGTACCGCGCGCCAAACCCGGCTGCCGCAAGACCCGGGCGCAGTGCATCATCTGGCTTTTGCCGTTTCACAAGCCAGTTTCTGGCAAATTACCGACCGGCTCGATGCCCGCAAGATCAAACATTCCGGGGTCAAAGACCGGGGGTTTATGGATTCGATCTATTTCCGTGACCCGCTTGGCCTGCTGATTGAACTGGCCTCGTACCGGTTTGAACCACCGCACGGGCTGACCCACGCCGACGTTCTGCATCGGGCGCATCAGTTGCGGGT
>CAZYKI010000040.1:0-4697 GCA_964648035.1 uncultured Candidatus Puniceispirillum sp.
ATGGTTTTTGTGTCGGCAAGGCGACAGTCGAACCGGTGGGTCGCATGGCCATGCCCACAGTCATACCCAACCAGCGTGGCACCGGCAGGGTCATGCGCCGTTAAAAATCCCAAATCCTGCGGCCGGTTAAACGGATCATCGTTATAGGCAAAAACCAAGACGCGCAAATGCGGGGTCGCCGTGATGCGGCTGATTTGAAACGGCCTGATTTTTTGACGCCATATCGGATAGCGGCTTTCTTCCTTGCGTGGGCCGCAACAGGCCGGTGCAAAAACAATCGCCGCATTAAATCGTGTTCCGGCGTCTGACATTGCCATCAGTGCGGTCCAGCCGCCAGCCGAATGACCGGCGACAAAAATATTGCGTGGTTTCACGCCGGCGGCGGCCAACAGGTCTAAATGGGTGCGTAATTCGCGCGCGCGCTTGAAAATATAAGACCCGGCAGAGCCGTCATCGGTGGCAGTTGAACACAAAAAATAAATATGGCTCTTGGTTGTCGTGCCATTGGCGGTGTGTAATCTAAGTGCGGTAAGCGATTTGGGCGGAACATTATAGGATTTTTCACAATTTTCCCGCCTGTGCGGCCGGGTTGTGCCATGCATATAGACAATCACCGTCGCTGTGGCGGGGCGATCAATCTTCACCGATGGCATCGTGCCGTCATAGGCACCCGATTGCGGGCTGGCCCCATTATCACCCCAAAAGCCAGTCAAATGGCTGCCCGATGCCATTGCTGACACAGGCCACATCAACGCTAGAGCCAGTAGGGCGACCACGGGTGATAAACGGTTCCGATGTTTTGGCGGTGCTGGTAACATCTAAGCAACGATAAGGTTTTTAACCGATGCCACTAAGCGTTTTTCCGCGGTGGCGTTTGGTTTTTCATGGTCAATAAACGCAATGAGCATGGCGCATCACGCAAAGGAGACAGAGGTGAGTGACCCGACGGCCCGCAAGGCTGCGTTTGCCCCGGTCATTTCCGCCGGCTGCCGTTGCCTGATTCTGGGCAGCCTGCCCGGCGATCCATCGCTGAAAGCAGGCGAATATTATGCCCATCCGCGGAATATCTTTTGGGACTTGGTCGCGCATTTTTTAGCGATTGACCGCGACTTGCCCTATGCAACGCGGATTAAGCACCTGATGTCACGCCAGATAGGGCTGTGGGATGTGCTGGTGGCGGCTAACCGCCATTTATCGGCCGACCAACATATTCGTGATCCACACCCCAATGATTTTGTGCCTATTTTGACCGCATTTCCGATGATTGAGACAATCTGTCTGAATGGCGTGACGGCGCATAAATACTGGAACCGGCTTGTGGCGCCACGGCTATTGGCAGAATTGCCTGATAGCCGTTATCAGCGGATTAGGCTATTACCCTTGCCATCGACGTCACCAGCCAATGCCGCCGTCAGTCGGGCGGTCAAATATGACCTCTGGTCACAGGCGTTTTGCGGATTGACCTGCCCCTTTAATTAACCAATCCTGATGCCGAACCCGCAACAGGATTTGATAGATGACAGCAGCCACCGGCGGTGGCCGGGCAGGATGAAGCGCTATTATTGTCAATAAGCGGCCGGAGAAAGGCACGGTGATGAAACTCAGTCAATTCATACCATCGCAGCGTGATGATGTGATCGCGTTGTGGGATCGATGCGGCCTTCTTCGGCACTGGAATAACCCCAGCCTTGATATTGATCGCAAGATGACCGACCAAAATGGTACGTTTCTGGTCGGGCATGTCGATGGCCGCCTTGTCGCCACCGCGATGATTGGCTATGACGGGCATCGGGGCTCGATCAATTATCTGGCGATTGACCCTGATTGTGGTGGCCAAGGCTATGGCACTGTTATGATGCAGGCGGCCGAGGCGTTTTTGCTGTCTAAGGGCTGTCCAAAGATCAATTTATGCGTGCGCCGCGACAATGAAGCCGCTGCCGGATTTTACCGAGAGCTGGGATATGGGGCTGAAGATGTGCTGTATTTTGGTAAACGGCTGATTGTTGATAAATAAGCGACGTGCGTTTCTTTTGTTGATGAGTTTTGTTGATGTTGGCCTATCTGGCGTTACTCGGCTTTGTGGTGTTTATGGTTGGTACGCCGGGGCCGGCCAATTTGGTGGTGATGATCGCTGGTGCCCGCTTTGGGCTACGGCGCTCTGCCGGATTCATTCTTGGGCTGGTTAGTGGCAAAATAGCTTTGAACCTGTTTATAGGTTTTGGGCTTGGTGTCATGTTGGCTGAAATGCCGGTCTGGAAAACCGTGTTTGGTTATGCCAGCGCTGGCTATATGATTTATCTGGCCGTGCGGTCCTGGCCATCCGATGCGCGCGGGCAGATCGCAGCACCAGACCAACCGGCATCATTCAAATTTTGGGACGGGATTATCGTGCATCCGTTGAACCCCAAGGCGTGGGTCATGAGCATCTTGGCGTGGGGCGAGTTTGCGCCGGCGTTGGGTTCTTTTTCGGTCCAGTTACCTGTAGTTGTGCTCACTTTTGCTTGCTGCCAACTGGTTTTGCACAGCCTGTGGTGCTGGCTTGGTGAATTTATTGGCCGTAGTTTTGACAACAGCGTGCCGTTCACGCGGCTGATGATCCTCGCGACTGTTGGCATCGTTGTGGCGGTTATTCTGGTGTGATCCGAACGGCTGACGGCCAAGGGGCAGCTGTGCGCCTTATCAGTTAGCCAACGCGCCAAGAGCTGATTGCGATATGGCCCCAAGATTTTTGAAATAGAGGGTGAAATTCAGCTGATCAACGGCGCTGATATCGCGGTCGGTGACCGGGTCACGTTCGTAATTGATGGTTACGGTCAGGCAATCCTGCACCCCGCCGTTCCAGACTAGGGACGCGCTGGTTTTGCCGCGCTCACTTTGGCCGTTGGACAGATCCCACAATTGTGTTGCCGACAGTGACCAGCCAAGCGGCAGTGACTGGCTGTAGGTGGCACTCAATTCCTCGCGGTCATCATCGCTGCTGGCAAAATAGGCCTTGGTCAACTGATTGTGGGTAACGCTCAAACTGCCGGCCCCAAAATTCGATGAGACGCTGGTTTTGGATTCGTTCAGCGTCAGATCATGCGATGAAAACCGGCCGGACCAGTTCAGGTTAAAACTATTGGCCGGATTGATCGACAGGCTGCCAACATAATCGGAATATGTGTCGTCCTGATCGGTGTTAAGGCCGCCTGACGGTTTGCCCGACAAGCGACGGCTAAGGCCAACAAACCCGCTCACCCGGCCAAGCCAGGCGTCATTTGTCACCGCCGATACGCCCATATCAATCCGCGTTCCCGGAAGCACATAATCCTTGCCCTGATAACGGTTCAGCAGGAATAGGTTAGCCTCGTCAATCCGGTAATCGGCGGCATCACGGTTCGGGATATCATCGGTGTGATCGGCCCCCCCAACATAAACGAATTTCGCCTGTGGCTCGATGATCGCCGTGCGGGTGTCCCCGGTCACCGCAATTGGCAACCGCCAACCTGCCGATAATGATGGCGTAACAAAGCTGACATCGCCAAGGCGCGTTGTCGCGCCGCTGGGCTTGCTATGCATCGTATAATAATAGCCGGTGATGTTGGCTTCGTAATCGGTAATACCATATGGCGTCTGAAACCCTTCGGACAGTTCAAGAACGCCAGTCCAGCGGGCCAGATCATGCCCGCGGTCATTATCCAGCTGAAGGGCATGCAATTCGGTACGCAATCTTTGGTTGGGACGCCACGCTTCTTGGGTTTTTTCATAATAGACGCTTGGCAGCAGGGTTGGCTCGTTCAGGTCCTTGTCAGCGGTTGTCAATGCTTGCCGATCAGATGCCTCGACCCGGTAATAGCGGTTGTCATCGACGCGGCTGGCCACAATTTCTGATTTCAAAGAGGTGTCATCATTAAAGTCATAGCGCCGCATGAATGTGTCCTGACTGGCGCGCCGTAGATGTGCGGCAACAGTCCAGCCATTGCCAATCCGGCTGCCATAGGTCACGTCAACCGCTCCCACCAATTCGCGGCTCTTTTTGTAGGTCTCGACATTTGCTGTGTAGATCGTCGCATTGACCTCGGCGTTATCCCATAATTTGCGGTAGCGTGATTTTACCGCCAGCCCCCGATACTGGTATTTATATCCGGTAAATTGGACATCGCTGGTGTCATCGATGATGTGGTAGTAGGGAATTGATGGCGTCACGCCAAGGTCTGAACTGATCACAAAGCTGGGGGTTAAAAAGCCAGATTTGCGGCGGACAGTCCAATCGGGATGGCTCATGAATGGCACATAGCCGATCGGCACATTCATCACCCGCATGGTCATATTGAAATGGGTGATGGTTTGGGTTTTCTCGTTTCGGACCGACTGTCTGGCTTGAATATCCCACAACGGGCGTTCGCCGTTCAGAAAATTACATTTACAGGGGGTAAAGCGGGTCTTGTCAAAAACACCCTTGTCGCCGGCAATGCGTTCACCGCGGTCGGCTGAAATCCAGTCACCGCTGGCAAATTGTGTGATCAATGTTTCGGCGATGATGTGCGAGAATTCGGACTCTAGCTCCATCATCTTGGCATGGGTCACCGTACCTTCAGCATCGGTATGAATAACATTGCCACTGGCGATAGCACGACGTTCGGCTTTGTAATAGGTCACTTGGTCGGCGGTCAGGGTTTCGCCAGCTTGTTTTAGAACGACATTGCCGGTGGCAATCA
>CAZYKI010000040.1:4797-10427 GCA_964648035.1 uncultured Candidatus Puniceispirillum sp.
ATCCATGACATAACAACTTTATGAATTGCTGGAAAGTAAAAGGGTGGCGTTCACCCACAGTTTGATCAGTTTTAGCTACTTTAAGATTGTTTGTGATGCCTGCGGCGGGTATTTTCCCCTCAAGTCAAAACCATGAGGATACTGTGCAAGAATGACACCACATGATCTATCACGGTTTCGCCTGTCCTCGGTTTTATCCGATTTATCTGAGTTTTTCGCAGAGCGGCCGGGTTTAAGCCGGATACCCTATATTTTCTTTCTTGCTGGTCCGTTCATTTTGTTGATCGAACGATCCCCGGCGGATGCGTGGTTATCGCTATGCGGCCTTGCCTTTCTGGTGCGTTCGGCAAAGGTGAAAGACTGGACATGGGCAAAAACGATCTGGGTCAGGTCGTTGCTCGGGTTTTGGTTGGTTTGTCTGGTCTCGGCCTTATTGTCCGATATTCCGGCCTATTCTTTTGGCGAGGCGCTGGCATGGGTCCGGTTTCCGCTTTTTGTCATGGCAAGCGCGTTCTGGTTAGCCAAGGACAGGCGTGTCTTTACGGCGATGATCTTGATGTCACTTATCGGGTTGATGGTCATGCTTGGCATTTTAACGGCAGAAATTCTGTTGTCCGAAACACTGCCATCGCGGCTGTCATGGCCGTATGATGATGTGGTTTCAGGGGCTTATCTGGCCAAATTCGGCCTATTTTCCTTTTTGGTTTTGCTTGGCGTCTTTTTTACCTATAGGGGGACAGGCGCTATTTTGGCTGGCATGATGGCATTTGCTGTCGTGGTGATGACCTTGATGACGGGCGAGCGCGTCAGCTTTGTTTTGCTGATTGCCGCGGGCTGCCTATTTACCGCTTTAACCGCGAAAAACTTTTTCAAGACCGCCGCGCTGCTGGCGGCCATTGGCTGCATTTTGGTTGCAGCTTTCGCCTTTATGCCCAATCTCAAACATCGCTACACTACCAGTTTTTTGACTGAAATCATAAATCAAGACAGTGGGTATCATATGGTGTGGCGCAGTGGTGTGGAGGCGTTTAAGACGTCACCCGTCATCGGCATCGGCCCGGATAGCTACCGCAAACTCTGCCCCGCAATTGTTGGCGATAACGCCTCGGTGCGCTGCCATACACATCCGCATAATTTCGTGATTCAGATTCTGGCGGAAACGGGGGTCGTCGGGCTGTGCTTCTATCTGTTGTTTGTCGGGTCAATGATCACCGTTTGCTGGCGTACGGCCCGCAGGCAAAATTCGGATTTTTTGGCGATTGCCGGCGTTGTTGTGCCGATTGCCTTTTTCTTTCCCTTGCAGTCGAACAATGATTTTTTCGGTCAGTGGATCAATATCTTTATGTGGACATCAATTGCGATGGCTATGGCGAGTTGTCAGCCCGGCCGAACCCGGTATGATGGACACCCATCATCAGCGCCCAGCACGGCGTAAATAAAGCTGTGAGAAGGCAAGCGATCGATCGGCTGACATGAAAGACACTCCGCAGACCATTCTCGTGATCAAGCATGGTGCGCTTGGCGATATTTTGCAGGCCTTGGACGGGTTTGCGGCATTGCGGGCTGGCTATCCGTATGCACATATTGCGGTTTTAACAGCGCCGGCGTTTGCCGGTTTGATGGCATCTATGCCCTGGTTTGATGAGGTTCTGGTGGATAAGCGGGCCAGCCTTTTCAATCTGGTACAAACGGTCCATATCGGACGGATCCTAAGGCGCGGCTGGGACTTGATCGTTGATATGCAAGGCACGCAGCGGACCGGGGCCTATTTTTCAACCTTTGTGCCAGCCAAAACGCGGTGGGTAGGCATCGCGCGTGGCTGTTCTGACCCGTTGCCTGATTTTGGACTGATCAGCAACAGTTTGCGGATGCGCTTGATTGCCGAGCAGGCAGGCGGTGTTGCGGCCGAGGCGGATCTGGCGTGGTTAACGCAGCACGGCAAATCCGCAAGTGACCAGCTTGTGGATGCTGCTAGAACGCCCTATGCGATTTTGGTGCCCGGTTGCTCGCCAACCCATCCTGAAAAGCGGTGGCCAGCTGACCAGTATGTACAGCTTGCTAGGGCCTTGGCAGAGCGGGGTGTCGGCGTGTTGGTGGTAGGCACACCTGCCGACCAAACCGCCATTGATACTATTTGCGCGCATTGTCCCGATGCGATCAATCTTTGCGGCAAGACAACGCTGTCGGACCTTGCCGTCTTGATGCAGCGGGCAAGCTCTGTCATCGGTAATGATACAGGCCCGATGTTTCTGGCGGCAAAAACCGGCACACCAACCGTGGTTCTGATGGGGCCCAAGGCGGTTCCTGAAAAAATTGCGCCTGTTGGTAAACGGGTTGGCTGGCTGAAATGCGACCCGATCGACAAGATCACGGTTGACGCGGTATTGTCCGAAATAGACCGGCTTTGCCTAAAAGGATGATCCTGGCTCGGTCAAAAATGCCGTTTCGTCATCGCTGCTTGGCCGGCCTAGAATGTGATTGCGATGCGGAAAGCGGCCAAAGCGGGCAACAATATCGCGATGCCTGACGGCATAATCATACGTCATGTCGCCAGTGTGGGCCTTGAACAGGGGTAAGGACCGGTCTTGGATCGTTATATCCTCGCTATGCATCATGGGCATTAGCATAAATTGACGCCAGGCCATGAGCGGATGGTCGATATAGCCGCGCTCAACACAGCGCAAACTCAATGCCAGCGCCATTTCATCGCCGGAAAAAGCCCGCGGTGTGTCCCGGTAAATATTGCGGGTAAACTGGTCCAAAAGCAGGATCAGCGCTAGGCAGCCACGCGCATCATCCGCCCAATGATCCAGCTTGCCGGCCAATGCCTGTGCCACAGCCTGACCAAATCTTGCGTCAACCAATGTGTCAAATGACGGATCTTTGCGAAACCAGGATTCGGGTTGAATCTCTTCAAACCAAAAGGCCAAAACATCATCAATTGTTGCCGTTTTTGCCATGCCGTCCCTGTGGTTCACTGCAGCGCCGGTGATTGGTTTGGCCGGTCGCGGTTAAATCACTTTACCCGGATTCATCAAATTCTTGGGATCAAGAGCCGCTTTAATGGCCTTCATCGTGTTAATGATGGCCGGGCTTTTCACCTGTTTCAACTGGTCGCGCTTGGTTTGTCCAATGCCATGTTCGGCGCTAATTGACCCGCCATATTTGGTGACATTGCCGTATAATAATTCATAAAGCTGCGGCACTTTTGCATCAAAATCTGGATCACCACCGGCGGCTTGCACCAAATTGAAATGCAAATTGCCGTCGCCGATATGGCCATAGCCGCAAATGCGGATGTTCGGGTCAATCGCTTTGATGCCGGCGACCATGTCAGCATAAAAGGGGGCCAATGCCGATTGCGGCAATGCCACGTCCGAACGCGCCACCTTGCCGGCACGTTTATGCGATTCTGGTGATGATTCGCGTACATCCCACAAGGCCGTGCGTTGGGCGTCGCTGCTGGCGATGGTCGCATCAAGCACCAAACCATCCTCGAAGGCTTCAGCGAGGACATTTTCCATAATCGAGCGAATGGGTGTGCTGCCATCGGCGTCAACGTCGTTAAAGGCCGGATTGGTGCTGCCAATCTCCATTAACACATTCATCGCCCCGATGGTTGCCAGCGGGCGGGGAATGTCAGGGAAGGACTCAAACAGGACATGCAAAATGTCGGCGGGGATCAGCTCGAACGCTTCGACCATGCCGCCGGATGCGGCCTGTACGCGATGCAGGAGTTCAACGGCGGCACTGACGTCCCGTACCTCGGCAAAGGCGGTACTCAGCGCAACCGGCTTGGGAAACAGCCGCATTGTTGCGGCGGTAATCACGCCTAGTGTGCCTTCCGACCCGACAAACAGGTTTTTCAAATCATAGCCGGTATTGTCTTTGCGTAAACCGCTGAGAAGATGCAGGACTTCGCCGCCCATCAGCACCACTTCCAATCCGAGGGTGAGGGCGCGTGTTGTGCCGTAACGGACCACATTCAAACCACCGGCGTTGGTGCCAAGATTACCACCGATGGTGCAGCTGCCCTTGGCGGCCAAATTTAACGGGAAATACAGGCCGGCATCATCGGCAATATCTTGCAAATTTTGAAGAATACAGCCGGCTTCAACCGTCATAGACATGTTTTGATTGTCAATGTCACGGATTTTGTTCATGCGGCGCAACGATAACAGGATACTATTTCCGGTTTCATCAGGTGTTGCGCCCCCCATAAAGCCGGTATTGCCGCCTTGCGGCACAACAATGATGTTGTGCTTGTCGGCATAGGCCATAACGGCAGATACCTCTTGGGTGGTTTCCGGCAGAACAACCGCATGCGATGCACCATGATAGCGGCTATGCCAGTCGGTAAGGTACGGCGCGGTATCATCGGGCGCGGTCAGCACACCCTTTTCACCGAGAATGGCAATCAAATCATTGGTGATATCCGGCTTTTGTTCGTCCATGATGTGGTCCTGACTGGCTTTTTGGCAAATGCCGCCATTGTGATCGAAAACGGGACCGCCCCCAAACAGGCGCGGCGCGGCGCTGTTCAGTTATAAGGGGCCGGTCTGTCCATTGCAATTGGATATAGGTTTGTTGCCCGGTGTTACCCGAAAGACTGTGCTGGCAATGGTTTTACCGGCGCGGCGCGGCGGCGCGGCGCAACCTGTCATTGATTGCTTCACCAAGACCGTGATCAGGAACCGGCGCGATCGCAATCTTTGCGGTGCCGGTATCATCGGCGCGATGCAGCATCGCAAAAAGATTGGCGGCCGCTTCGATAAGATCGCCCGACGCACTCAATGACAACGCCAATCTGCCACTGCCGGCAATGCTGCCAAAGCCGATCAATTCTTCATCAGCGGCAGCCTTTGTTGCGTTTAGCCGCACCGCTGCACGCGGCGCATAATGGCTTGCCAATTGGCCCGGTGCAACCGGTTGCACGGGTTGTGTGATCGCGGCTGGGTCAGCAATAGGGCCAGCAAAACCGGCCGCTTTCAGCGCATCGGCCACTGCATTGCGCGTGATGCCGCCCGGACGCAAGATCAGCGCCTGATCCGTGCTGGCATCCACCACGGTAGATTCAAGCCCGCTTTCACAGGGGCCGCCATCCAGTATCAGATCAATTTTACCAGCCAGCCCTCGCATCACATGATCGGCTGTGCTGGGGCTTATCCGTCCGGACGGGTTGGCGCTAGGGGCGGCAACGGGCTTGCCAAAATGCGTCAGCAAGGCCTGTGCCGCGGCATGCGCTGGCACTCTGACGGCGATTTTGTCAAGTCCGGCCGTCGTCAGTCTGGCCACCGGGCAATCCGGCCGTCGGTCAAGAACAAGGGTTAACGGGCCGGGCCAAAATGCTGATGCAAGTACAGCGGCAATCGGTGTCTCAACGCCAAGATCAAACGCCGCTGCGGCGCTGGCGACATGACTAATCAGCGGGTTGAAGGCCGGCCTGTCCTTCGCCGCAAAAATACGGGCGACAGCCCTATCGTTTGTCGCATCGGCCCCAAGGCCGTAAACGGTTTCGGTCGGGAAGGCGACAAGCTGGCCATCCGCAAGCAAGCCGCTGGCACGGGCAATCGCGCTTTTTGATAGGGCGAGGCAATCAGTCATCAGGTAAGGCCACGTTTATTGATCCA
>CAZYKI010000040.1:10527-12231 GCA_964648035.1 uncultured Candidatus Puniceispirillum sp.
CATTCAACGGCTTGAGTGAGAGTGATACAATAACCGGCGGCGCATCGCCAGCCCGGTTCATGAAAAGCGGCTGGCAAAGATTGTATGACACATGCGCTGGCTCTATAAAAGGGTGGCTAGGTGCAGTATCAGTCAGGAAAATGGAGGCGAACCGGTAATGTGTGGACGTTTTGCCAGCGCAACATCGCCGGACGAGCTGATGCGGCGGTTCGGCGTAACGGTTTTAGACAATTTGCGGCCACGCTGGAATGTGGCGCCAAGCCAGATGTCGCTGGTGATCACCCGCAACGGGCTGCATGATGAAGCAACATATGCCGCGTGGGGTCTGCCCCCGTCATCGCCAGGGCGCAGCTTTCTTATCAATGCGCGCATGGAGACGGTGCGCGAGAAACCGACCTTTCGCGATGCATTTCGGCAGTCACGCTGCATCATTGTCGCCAGCGGCTGGTATGAATGGTCAGCACCGAAAACACCATGGCATGTCCAGCTTGTCGATGGCGGGGTGATCGCAATGGCCGGTTTACTTGTGAACAGCCCGGCGGGGCCGCGGTTTTTGGTCATCACCAGCCCGGCTGATGGGGGGCTTGCAAAAATTCATCACCGTCAGCCATTGGTGGTGCCGGTTGGCAGTGAATCGGTCTGGCTAGGCGGCAGCGCCGCGGCGGCGGCCGGTTTGATGGTGGCCTCATCGGCCGATAGCTTTAACTGGTATCGGGTGTCACCGGATGTGGGCAAAGTTACGCTGGACCATCCTGGGTTGGTGACACCAATGGACGCTGATCATGCGCCTGTGGCAAGTGATCAAGGTGATCTGTTTGGTTGATTTTTATAGGAAATCAAATAGGAACCGGTTAACGTGATGCGGCGGGTGACAAACCGGTCTTGCAAGGTTTAAGTGTTAGATTTCTGTGTGACGAGTACCGATGCGCATTCAACAACAAGATTTGGACTATTTATCAGGACAGTCATATTCAAATGGTCGAGAGATCAAATTTGCGTTTGACAGGATCGACAACCACTATTTTTCGCGAACCGAATTTTTGCGTGATATCGCGCGCGAAAAAACATCATCCATGTCGGGTTTGTTGATCACGACATTGATAGCATCCAAAAAAAATAAACAAAAATAAATGGCTGCACAGTGTTTTGGATCAGGTTGCGACGCGGTGTTTTGGTGTCGACATTCTCGAAGATGAGGTTGATTTTGTGCGCCACAGCTTGGGGTTTGATGATGTTGGCGTTGCGGACATTACCGCTGCCATCCCCCAACAGGCGAAGGGGACGGATTGGGATTATGTGATGATCCCCGAAGTTTTGGAACATATCGACAATCCGGTGGCTTTTCTAAGCGGCATAAAAAAGGTCTGGACCGGCCATGCCAAGAAAATCGTGATCACCGTGCCAAATGCGTTCACCCCAAGCAATTATCGCTTTGCGCGCCGCAAGGTCGAGAAGATCAACACCGATCACCGTTTCTGGTTTACCCCTTACACCCTTGCCAAGGTGGTGATGCAGGCTGGGTTGCGGGTCGACTCGATTGTGATGTGCCATCATGGCCGCGTCAAAAAGCGCGCCTTTTTCAGAAATCTATGGTTTAAACGGAATCCGCTGCTCCGCAGTGATATCGTGATGCTGGTTGATTTTGAATGACCGGTTGCTGATGCATTAAATTTCATCAACGGTCGCTTGGCGGACCAAAATACC
>CAZYKI010000040.1:12331-15312 GCA_964648035.1 uncultured Candidatus Puniceispirillum sp.
ACCGGTTGCTGATGCATTAAATTTCATCAACGGTCGCTTGGCGGACCAAAATACCATAAATATGCCACAGCATCAGCGCGCCGGCACCGCGAAAGGGGCGCCAGCCATCGCCCAGTTCTATCATCGCTTTGCCATTGGGGCGTTCGGGCAGGTTTTTAAGCCGTTTCATACCTTCTTGGAGCGCCAGATCATTAAACGGCCACGCATCCATGTCGCCAAGCGCAAATAGCCGGAAATTATCGGCAGTCCACGCCCCGATACCGCGTATCTGCACAAGACGTGCCTGTACCTGATCGCCGTCCAGTTTGGCCAAGGCACCAAGGTCCAACCGGCCGCTGTTGAGTTCATCGGCAATGCCGATCAGATATTCAGCTTTGCGTCGGGATAGGCCAAGCGGCATGAGTTGGTCAGCTGTCATGCTGGCAATGCTGGCGGCGCTGGCGCTGTTATGATCTTGCATGCGGGTCCAGATTGCGCTGGCAGCAGCCCGCGAAATTTGTTGACCGATCACGGCCCGGGCCAGCGTTTCAAAACTGGCGGGAAGTGATCTGTCAGGCGGTGCCCCAAAGCGTTCTCGTGCCCTAGCGATATCGGGGTCAAGCTGCGCCAGTTGGTCAAGCGCGCCGCCTGATGCCAATAATTTTTGTTGCATTACACTCATCAACGCAGCGTATCATGAGACGGGGTGCGGGTCACGGGCCTGTTTGGTGTGGTCTTTTTATGCTACAGCTATCAGCTGTTTATCGCCGTGCCCACCATAGAACAGGAAAAGGACATCATGCAGATTTGGGACCTGCCATTGCGGCTGTTTCATTGGGGATTGGTTGTTGCGGTTATTGGCGCGATTGCGTCGGCCAAGCTTGAGATATTATGGCTACATGAACGGTTCGGATTGGCGGTGATGGGCCTTGTTGGGTTCCGTCTGGTCTGGGGGGTTTATGGGGGGCATTATGCACGGTTCGGTCAGTTTTTGGTGGTGCCACGGCGCGCCCTTGCCGGTATTAAGGGGTTGTTGCGGCCAGATACGGCAAGGCCGCATGCCGGGCATAGTGCGGCCGGCGGTTACGCGGTGATAGGCTTGCTGGCCGTCACCGGCGGCATGGCGCTCAGCGGGTCATTTTCACATGATGATGTGTTATTTGAAGGGCCGTTGGCGCATCTGTTGCCACAAGTCAGCGCTACCGCAACAAGCCTTCATCACATTGGCGAAAAGATATTGTTTTTAATGATTTTCCTGCATCTGGCAGCGATTTTGGTCTATCGCGTGGTCAAGCGGCGGCATTTGACCAGCGTGATGGTGCGTGGCCATGTGGCGCCCGACGGTAATCTGCTAGGACCAGATGGCAGCATTTCGCTGGCCCGCTGCATCGCTGGCATTTTGGGGCTGGTTATTTTTGTCGGTGGCGCACAAGCGCTGTCACTGTTGCGGCCGGTTTTATTCTAGCGGCGGCCAGATAAGGGCCGTCAATCCTTGTAGGTTGAATGACAGGCTTTGCAGCTGGCGCCCAGATTTTTGAGGCCAGCAATCATCGCCGCCGGGTCACCGGTGGTGGCCGCTTTTACCAGCGCATTTGCCGCGTCTTCATTCGCCTTGGCCCGGTTGGTAAAATCGGCAAAATCAAACCAGATCTCAGCGCGTGCTTTGGTGTCGCCGCTGTCGCTTCCTTCGGGGAAATAGGCAGGGATTTGCGCTGCCCATGCGGCAATTTTTTTGGCCTCGGCGGTAATGAGATCACGGTTGCCATCACCGATTGCCGCCGCGATGGTTTTCATCGCCGCGCCATTGGCCTTGAAATTCGCTTTTCGATCGGCGATCACGTCAGCAGTGGCTGGCAGGCTGGCAAGGCCGATGGTAAGGCACGTCAAGGCACATGACCAAGAGGCAAGCGAACGAAAAAGAGAGGTGGTAGATAGAGGCATAGCATAGCTCCGCGGAAATGAGTGTTGATACACTAGCATCAAATAATCACGCGCAGGCAAAAGAAAAGATGTGCCGGCAGACAAAATAAAGTAGTTTTACCGGCGCTACCGATACGCCATGCCGGTGCCAGCTTTGACGCCGCCGGTAACAGGTTGTTGAAATCGGCTTTTTGGTTTTGATCCGGGCGTGGCGGTCCGTTGTGTGGAGGGGATGTTGTGCCACGGTCGATGATAGGTGTTTTGCTCAGCTTTGCGGCCGTGCTGACAGGAGTGATTACCGGTATTTTGGTCAAGCGTGTTGGCGTTGAAATCAATATTGGCACAACATTGTTTTACCGGTTTTTGTTTTCTCTTCCATTTTTGTTTCTTTACGGATTCTGGATGCGGGGCAGTCGGTTGATGCAAATCAACCAGCCCAAGATTCTGCTGTTGCGGACGGTGTTTGGCTGTTGTGGTATCGTGATGTGGTTCATGTCACTGCGGGTAATGCCGTTTGGCATGGCAACGGCGTTGTTTCAAAGCTCGGTGTTGTTTGTCACCTTGCTGTCACCGCTGTTTCTTGGCGAAAAGGTTGGCATTTACCGCTGGTCTGCCGTGGTGGCCGGCCTGACCGGGGTGGTGATTATCACCAACCCATTTTCCGGTGAAATCAGCTGGGTAGCGCTTTATGGCGTCGGGGCCGCGCTGGCCGGTGCTGGTCTGGCGTTGGTGTTGCGCCAGCTTGGCAAGGGCGACGAGCCGGTTTCGGTCGCCTGCTGGTATAATATGGCGGCGTTTTTATTGATTAGCGCGGTGTTAATGCTGATGCCCGACCAATTGCAACCTGTCAGTCTGGCGGTCACGATTGATCTGTTGTGGCTCGGATTTGTTGGTTTCATTATGCAGATTGTGATCACCACAGCCTATCGATATGCCGATGCGGTGGTGGTGGCATCGATGCGTTATCTGCAAATGCCAATGTCGGGCATTGTTGGCTATTGGCTGTTCGCAGAAGTGCTGGCGGCAAGCGAAATCATCGGTGCGGTGATCATTATTGGCAGTTGTTTGGTGATTGCGTGGCG
>CAZYKI010000041.1:0-13709 GCA_964648035.1 uncultured Candidatus Puniceispirillum sp.
GGCACGGTCTGAATAACGGTCGGATCATCGGCGATCAGCATCAGCGTGTCCAGCAAATCACGCATCGGACGCTGGTGAAAGCGGCGGTGTAGCCAAAAGGCCGCGGCGAGCGCCGGCAGGCTTGCCAGCATCACCAGCAAAATAACCATCGGGGCGCGATGCAGGGTATCATGGTAAATGGTGGACTGATCGATGGTAAACCCGACCAGCTGGCCATCAATATAGCCAACCAGCTCTAGCGGATCATTGACCAATGATATGATCATGCGCGCTGTATCCATAATCTGGCCAAAGCCGGTATTCTGCGTGACGACATGACGTGACACAGGCATGCTGATATCGCTGAAAATAATGGTTTTATCGGCCTGGTCTCTGGTCAGCTCGTTGATATCGGCGCCAAGAGGGTAGATGCGAACCTGCAGCAGGCTGTGATCATTATATTTGGCGATGGCGGCCGGGCTATTCATCGATTGAGATAGCGCCCGGGCTTTGACAAAGCGGTCGGCATATTTAGACCATTCATTATGGATGTGATGACTTCGAATGATCGATACCGGCAACAGGCCGGTTAACAGCACCACACCAATAGCGGCTAAAGTGAAAATGAAGATTTTTACCGAAACAGGAAGTGTCCGTTTTTGTGCCATTTGACGTTACAGCCCTATAGTAAAACGCATCACCCCCTGATCACAGGCCAGATAATAGAGTAGGCCGATTAGTAAATTAGACAAAATGTGCCGCACAAGGCGGGATAAATTACTGGCAAGATGAACCAAAGTGATACCAAATCTGTCAGCGTGATCGCTGTTTTAACGTGGTGTCAAAATGGGCTGGTCTGTTGTCACCGGATTAGGGCGTCAAAATGGCCGTTAAAATGGGCCTTAGAGGGCCGATTCAAGGGCGTGCGATGGTGAATCTGATTGACAGACCCATATAAGGCGGCCTATACCGCGCATTCAGTGTTTTTCGAGATATCAACAGCCATAAAGGAGCGTTCAGATGAAACGCACCTATCAGCCAAGTGTTCTGGTTCGCAAACGTCGCCACGGGTTTCGTGCGCGGATGGCCACCGTTGGTGGTCGCCGGGTTATCCAAGCGCGTCGTGCCAAGGGTCGTGCACGCCTGTCGGCCTAGGGCCGTTTGTCGTCAAGATACCCTTGTCCGGTGTCTGTGATGAACACAATTCCGACGCGTGCCGGCTTTATCGCGGCACGGGTGAAAGGCCAGAAGGCGCTTGCCAAAGGCATGGTGATCCAAGCCGTTGAAACGGGAAAGCCCGAATGGCGGCTTGGCCTTACAGCAACAAAAAAAATCGGAAATGCCGTGATCCGGAACCGGGCGCGGCGGCGGCTTCGCGCGGTGGCCCGGCACTATCTGGCGCCATTGGCCCGGCCCGGTGTCGATTATGTGTTGATTGCCCGTCATGATACCGCCTTGGTTGCCTGGGATGATCTTGTCGCCGGCCTGCCAAAGGCGGTACGCTATATTCATCGCTGTCTTGACAAGGCACCAAGCGCTGACAATGGATGCTGACACCAGATAAACGGGGCCAGATATGATGACAAAGCGCCCGGATAATAGGCCAAAACACCCGCTGACGGTGATAATTCTAGGGCTTATTGGTCTCTACAGGTTGGTTTTGTCACCCCTTTTTGGCGCCAATTGCCGGTATCTTCCCACCTGCTCGCAATATGCAAAAGACGCGGTAATCGAACATGGCCCCTTGCATGGATCTTTCTATGCGCTAAAACGTATTCTGCGATGCCACCCATGGGCGGAACCGGCACATGATCCGGTGCCCCCGGCCAGTCGCGCGGTCAAGGATGGCGACACGAAACAAAGCCGATAAAGGTGAAGGTTAGCTGAATGAAACCCGAAAATCGCAATTTGATTCTGGCAGTTGTGCTGTCAATGGCCGTCCTGTTTGGCTGGCAAATCATGGTGGTGCAGCCGGAAATTGAAAAAGAGCAGGCGCGCCTTGATATGATGGCCAAACAGGCCCGCGAATCTGGTCAACCAGTTGATCCGGCCACACCTGCTGCCCCCGCGGTGGGGGCGGTTGGCACACCGCAGGTAGCGGGTGTTGCTGGGGCACCGATGGGCGACGATCGGCCAGCCGAAACCGCCACACGCGTGATCATTGACGCACCGCTTGTCAAAGGGTCGTTTTCGTTACAAGGCGCGCGAATCGATGATATTATCCTGACCGGCTATCGCGAAACGCTGAAGTCTGATTCGGACAATATTCATTTCCTCAAAAAATTCAGTTCTGAATCCCCCTATTTTGCTGAATTTGGCTGGTCGGTGGCCGATAACAGCCAGCCAATGCCGAGCGCCAAGACGCTGTGGCAGGCTGACCGTACATTGTTGTCGCCATCTAGCCCGGTCACATTGCGCTGGGATAATGGCAACGGCCTGACCTTTGTCCGGAAAATCTCGATCAATGACGATTACCTGATCACCTATAATGATCAGGTCGAGTCGCGTCTTGATCAGGCTGTTACCTTGTTCCCCTATGGTCTTGTGCGTCGTCAGGGCACACCCGCGACCAGTGGGCTCTATATCCTTCATGAAGGCCCGCTTGGCGTGTTTGACGAAACGCTGAATGAGCAGGATTACGGCGATCTGAAAGATGCTGGTGGTAATGGCATCACCGTAACGCCGACAACGGCAGGCGGCTGGATCGGTATAACCGATAAATATTGGCTTGCCGCTTTGCTGCCATCGCAGACCGAAAAATTCTCGTTCAGCTTTAAGTCGCTGCCGGGCCGGTCGGATCGCTATCAGGTCGATTATATTGATCAGACCGGCATGACCCTCGCCGCTGGCGGCGTGGTGGCGGTTGAAGGGCGGCTTTTTGCCGGCGCCAAAAAAGTCGCGCTTCTTGACCAATATAAGGACAAATATGGCATCCCCAATTTCGATTTGGCGATCGATTTTGGCTGGTTCTATTTCCTGACCAAACCGTTCTTTTATGCGCTTAGCTGGCTGTATCAGCTTTTCGGCAATTTCGGCGTTGCCACCTTGGCCTTTACCGTGGTGGTCAAGCTGGCGTTTTTCCCGCTCGCCAACAAATCCTATCATTCAATGGCCAAGATGCGGGTGCTGGCGCCAAAACTACAATCGCTTCGCGAGACTTATGGCGATGACCGGATGCGGCTCAATCAGGAAATGATGGCACTTTACAAGGCTGAAAAGGTCAATCCGGCGGCAGGTTGTCTGCCGGTATTGCTGCAAATTCCGGTGTTTTTCGCGCTTTATAAGGTGTTGTTTGTGACCATCGAGATGCGGCATGCTCCATTTTTCGGCTGGATTGCCGATTTGTCGGCGCCGGATCCGACATCGGTGTTTAACCTGTTCGGGATCCTGCCTTATTCGGTCGATTTCTTGCCGCCATTCCTGCAACTTGGCATATGGCCGATTCTGATGGGGATCTCGATGTTCTTGCAAATGCGCCTGAACCCGGCCCCGCCTGATCCGGTGCAGGCCAAAATCTTCCAATTCATGCCACTGTTTTTCACCTTCTTGCTGGCGACGTTCCCGGCTGGGTTGGTGATTTACTGGACATGGAACAACCTGCTTTCAATGGCGCAGCAATGGTTCATTTTGAAGCGCGTGACGAAAGCGAGCTAGCGGCAAACATCGAAACGGGCCGGCTGTTGTTTGCCGGCGCGTGCGACTTTGTGGCGGCGGCGAACAACATGAAGGCGCTGCCGCCGGTGACGCTGCCGGAAATATGTTTTGCCGGCCGCTCGAATGTTGGCAAATCATCACTGGTCAATGCGTTGACCGGGCGCAAGACCTTGGCCCGGACCTCGCAAACGCCGGGCCGCACGCGGCAGCTTATTTTTTTCAATCTGGCTGATCGGCTGCAACTGGTCGATCTGCCGGGTTACGGCTATGCTGCCGCCCCCAAAACCGATATCAAGGCCTGGACCAGCCTGACCCGTAAATTTCTGGCCGGTCGCCCGTCATTGCAGCGGGTGTTCCTGCTGATTGACAGCCGCCGCGGCATTGGCGCGGCTGACCGCGATATCATGACCTTGCTTGATGAAACCGCGGTATCTTGGGCGGTTGTTATGACCAAGGCCGACAAACAAAAGCCAGAGGCATTGCGTGCCGTTTGCGCGGCGACAGAAAGTGCGATCAGCAAGCATGTGGCCGCCTATCCCGGACTGTTTGTCACGTCATCGCAGACCGGTGCTGGCATTGAGACATTGCGGGCGCATATGGCCGGGTTTGCGGTACCGAAACCCAGCTGATCTGGCGAAAACGGGTGGTTGTGGAAATAAATCGGCCCGGAACTATTGCGCTATTGGCAGGATTGCCGATAATCAGCGCGCATTTGACAGCCTGTTAGGGGCGAAATTTTGGGTCTGGCATGGTTCGGACCGGTGTAATAAAGGCGAAAATTATGGACAAGATAGCGCCCATTGCAGAACAGGATTTGCTGGCAAAGACCGGCATGTTGGTCGAGGCGCTGCCCTATATGCGCCGTTATTCGGGCAAAACGATCCTGATTAAATTTGGTGGTCATGCAATGGGCAAGGCCGACTATGTCAACGCCTTTGCTGCCGATATCGCCCTTCTTGACCAGGTCGGTGCAGCACCGATTGTGGTGCATGGCGGTGGACCGCAAATTGGCGATATGTTGAGCCGGCTAAAAATCGAATCCAACTTCATCGATGGCCTGCGGGTGACCGATGAAGCGACCATTTCAGTGGTCGAAATGGTGTTGGCCGGCGGTATCAACAAGGCGCTGGTGGCCGCGATTGCCAAGGCGGGTGGTCGTGCTGTTGGGGTGTCGGGAAAAGATGGCGGGCTGATCACGGCTCGTAAATTGCTGGCATCGGCCAAATCATCTGACAGTGCCATTCAACAGGCGGTTGATCTTGGGTTTGTCGGCGAGCCGTCACATGTTGATACCACTGTTTTGAAGGCGCTGATGGCGCATCACCTGATACCGGTGGTTGCCCCTGTCGGCAGCGGCGAGGACGGCAATACCTACAATATCAACGCCGATACCGCCGCCGGTGCGGTTGCCGCCGCGCTGAATGCCAAACGGATGCTGATGCTGACCGATGTGGCTGGCGTTCTTGATAAGGACGGTCAGCTTGTCAGTGAACTGACGATCAGCCAAGCCCGCGCGATGATTCGTGACGGGGTTGTCACCGGCGGCATGATTCCCAAGGTTGAAACCTGTATCGACGCGGTTGAAGGCGGGGTTGAAGGCGCGGTGATTATGGATGGGCGTGCCCCGCATGCGCTGCTGGTCGAATTGTTTACCGAACATGGTATGGGTACCATGATCATCGCCGATTGATGCGTTTGTTGACGAGGAAATTACATGCCCCGCCACATCAAAGATTTTCCTGCCGCCGATATTCAGGATTGGGTGTTTGATCTCGACAACACCATTTATCCGGCGGCAACCAATCTATTTCGGCGGGTATCGGTTCGCATTACCGAATTTGTCGCGGCGCATTATCAGGTGCCAGCCGATGAAGCACGGGTCATTCAAAAAGACCTGTTTCATCGCTATGGCACCACGATGCGCGGCATGATGACCGAGGAAAATATCGCGCCCAAAATATATCTGGATTTCGTGCATGATATTGACCTGACCGATCTTGATCATGACCATGAACTTGACGCGTTGTTGGCACGGCTTCCGGGCCGCAAGCATATTTTTACTAACGGTACCGTGCCGCATGCCGACAATATCCTTGGCGCCTATGGGCTGCGGCATCATTTCGACAAGATTTTTGATATTGTCGCGGCCGACTATATCCCAAAGCCCGAATCGCATGCCTTTGACCAGTTTTTTCAGCAAACCGGGATCAATCCGGCCGGCGCGGTGATGATCGAGGATATGGCGGCCAATCTGGAACCGGCGGCGGCGCGGGGCATGCGCACGGTGTGGCTGGCCAGCGATATTGGCTGGGCGGCGCGGGGCGCCGATGGGGCGCATGTGCATTATCGGGCTGATGATCTGAAAGGATTTTTGCGCGGATTAAATCTCTAGCCAAGATGCGCCCATGCATGGACGCCACCCGGCCCAAACGCTATAACTTATAAACCATCGGCAGCAGGCCATAACGCGGCATGTCGCCAGACGCAAGGAGAGACAAGATGGACCTGTCACAGCTTGAAACCGAAATTGATGCCGCATGGGACAATCGCGATGCGGTCAACAGCACCACCACCGGCGCGGTGCGCGATGCTGTGACGCATGCGCTTGAGATGCTTGACTCAGGCCAAGCCCGCGTTGCCGAACCGGTTGGAAACCACCAATGGAAAGTCAATCAGTGGCTGAAAAAAGCCGTGCTGCTGTCATTCCGTTTGAATGACATGCAGGTGATCCCCAGCGGTACAAGCTATGCACCGCATGGCGAATCTGTGTGGTGGGACAAAGTGCCGCCCAAATTCAGCGGCTGGGATGAAGCCCGGTTTCGGGCCGCCGGCTTTCGCGCGGTGCCGGGGTGCGTGGTTCGCCATTCGGCCTATATCGCGCCGAATGTTGTGATTATGCCCGGATTTGTCAATCTTGGGGCCTATGTCGACAGCGGCACCATGGTTGATACATGGGCAACGGTCGGGTCATGCGCGCAGATCGGCAAGAATGTGCATTTGTCGGGTGGTGCCGGGATTGGCGGTGTTCTTGAGCCGCTTCAGGCCGGCCCAGTGATTATCGAGGATGATTGCTTTATCGGTGCCCGGTCTGAAGTTGTTGAAGGCGTGGTTGTCGAACAGGGCGCGGTATTGTCGATGGGGGTCTTTATTGGGGCCTCGACCAAGATTGTCGATCGTACGACCGGCGAAATTCATATGGGCCGGGTGCCGGCCTATTCGGTGGTGGTTCCCGGTACCTTGCCCGGCAAGCCGCTTGCCGACGGTAGCCCGGGGCCCGCATTGGCCTGTGCGGTGATCATCAAAAAGGTTGATGAGAAAACCCGTGCCAAAACCTCGGTCAATGATCTGTTGCGAGACTGACAGCATGCGATCTCCGGCCATCGCCCTGGCGCAAGATTTGATCCGTTGCCCGTCGGTCACGCCGGTTGAAGGGGGCGCGCTTGATCTTCTTGAGGATCGTCTTGGGGCGCTTGGCTTTACGGTTGAACGGTTGGCGTTTGGAACCGGGGCGGCCCGCGTCGATAATCTCATGGCATGGCGTGGTAGCGGCGGCCCGCATTTCGCCTTTGCCGGCCATACTGATGTGGTGCCGGTTGGTGATCCGGACTTATGGCAGCATGACCCGTTTGGCGGGGCGCTTGTTGATGGTAAATTGTTTGGCCGTGGCGCTGCTGATATGAAAGGCGCTGTGGCCGCGTTTGTCGCAGCGGTTGGCAGCTTTGTCGATGCTGTGCCTGATCACCAAGGGACGATCAGTTTGATTATCACCGGCGATGAAGAAGGCGATGCTGAATTCGGCACCGTAAAGCTGGTTGACTGGATGCGTTCGCATGACCATGTTCCGGATTTTTGCCTTGTTGGCGAGCCGACAAATCCGGGCCAACTGGGCGAAATGATCAAGAATGGCCGCCGTGGCAGCCTGTCCTGCCGGTTACGGGTGGACGGGGTTCAAGGTCATGTCGCCTATCCGCATTTGGCCGACAATCCGATCACCCGTTTGGTCAAAATGCTGGCCCCGGTCAACGGCACTGAACTTGATGGCGGCAACGACCATTTTGATGCATCGACGGCCAATGTGACCGCGATCGATACCGGCAATGCGGCAGGCAATGTGATCCCAGCATCGGTCTCGGCCAATTTTAATATTCGTTTTAACACTGAACATACGGCCGATGGTTTGATTGGCTGGCTGGAAGAGCATTTCACCCGTATCGGTGGTCAGTGGCAGGCCGACTGGCGGGTTTCGGCCCATCCTTTTGTCACGCCGCCGGGGCCACATTTGACCGTGATCCGTGATGCTATTCAGGCGGTGACGGGGCAAGCGCCAGCGTTGTCGACAAGCGGTGGTACGTCTGATGCCCGCTTTATCACCACGATCTGTCCGGTCGCCGAATTTGGTCTTGTCGGGAAAACCATGCATCAGACCGATGAACATGTTGAGGCGGCCGATATTGATCGGCTGGCGGATATTTACGGCGAGATTTTACGCCGGTTTTTCAAGGCGCGTGTGTGATGACGGCGCCGCGCACTGGGCTGTCGCCGGCGGCAATAATGGCGATGCTTGGCGTCACTTTACGGGTGATGCTGGGGCGCATCCCGGCCGTTGGTCATTTTCTGGCGACACCCGATGGCTTGTGGCAGGCGATTGGCGCATCGTTGCTGCTGACTGTTTTGGTGTCGTTATACCCTGGATTGATGGCGACGCCGACGCTGTTCTTTACCAGCATCATTGTGCAGCTGATCGGGGTTTTGCTGCTGCTGTTGATGTTTCACCGGCTGTTGACCCGACTTGGCTGTGGCAACAAGTTCTTGCCTTTTGCGGTACCGTTTTTGTGGATCGAAAACCTGCAACAATTGCTTGGCGGGATTGTGCAGAATCTGTTGGTGATGACCGGTGACCAGACAGTGCTGATTTTGATTCTGCCGTTGGCGCTCTGGACGATTTATTGGCTGTGGCGTCTTGGCCGCGACATTATCGGGAAAGGTGGCGGCGTTGCGGCTGGTCTGGTTGTGCTGTCTTTTATGATCGATCTTGGGCTGCTGCTGGTGCTTCAGTCACGGGTTGGCGGGGCAGGATAGTCGACGCCGACAAGATATAACCCTTCGGCTGGCGCGGTCGGGCCAGCCATCCGGCGATCGGCGGCGGCCAGTATTTTTGGGATATCGTCCGGCTGCCATTTGCCAACCCCGACCAAGGCCAGGCTACCGGTTATATTGCGGACCTGATGATGCAGGAATGATCGTGCTTCGGCATGAATGTGAATCTCTGCCCCGGCCGTCCTGACATCAAGCCGGTCCAATGTCCGGACAGGTGAATCGGCCTGACAATGGGTTGCGCGAAAGCTGGTGAAATCATGCCTGCCAAGCAAATATCGGGCGGCTTCGGCCATGCGTTCAGCATCCAGCGGTAATTTATGGTGCCAGACGCGTCCACGATCCAGCGCTGGCCGCTGCCGCTGGGGTAAAATGCGATAAAGATAGCGGCGCCCAATCGCATCAAAGCGGGCGTGAAAATCGGCCGCGACATCCTGGGCGCTACGGATCGTGATAGGCAGGTCGGCAAGATGGGCGTTCAACGCCTCTTGAACCCGGTTTGCCGAAAACCGGACCGGCACATCCAGATGTGCGGCTTGACCGGTTGCATGGACCCCGGCATCGGTTCGTCCAGCGCCAGACACCGCCACCGGCGCATTGACAAAAGCGGCGGCGGCGGCCTCTATCGCGCCCTGAACCGACAGGCCGTTATCCTGTCGCTGCCAGCCAACAAACGGGCCGCCATCATATTCGATGGTGATAAGAACCCGCCGTTTCATCGCGGCGCCGTGTCAGATAGGCTAGCCAATGGCGCACCAACCACGAGGTTGCACCCATTCAAAAACGCATCGGCCGACATCGGTTTTTTGCCCGCCGGCTGGACCGTGGTAACCGCAAAGGCGGCGTCACCACAGCGGATCAGCATCGCCCCTTCAGCGCTTTTACCGAGGAAACAGCCGGCCGGAAGGTTGGGTGTGCCGTCTGGAATCGGGGCTGGATGTCCGGCCAACAGGCGCAACCGTCCCTTTGGCCCGATGCACCACGCGCCCGGAACCGGTGAAAAGGCCCGAATATGATAATCCAGCCTTTTGGCGGGTTTTTGCCAGTCTATTTCGGCGTCGGCAGGACTAATCTTGGCCGCATAGATAATGCCATCTTCGGCTTGCGGGGTTGGGGTTGCCAGACTATCGGGCAGATTGTCGATCACCGCACCAAGACATGCGGCCGTCATCTCGGCAAGCCGGTCATGCAGGCTGCCGGCCGTATCATCGGGTGCAATTGGCGTGCGCCTTGTTGCGACGACCGGCCCGGTATCAAGCCCGGCCTCCATCAGCATCGCCGCAACGCCGGTTTCCCGGTCGCCAGCCTCGATCGCCCGTTGGATTGGCGCCGCACCACGCCAGCGCGGTAACAGTGAGGCATGACCGTTCAAGCAACCCCATCGCGGGATCGCCAGCACAGCTGGCGGCAGCAACAGCCCGTAAGCCACCACGACAAAAATATCAGCCTGATGCTGTGCTAATTGGCGGTGAATGCTGGCGGCTTTCAAATTGTCGGGGGTGAAGAGCGGTATATCATGGTCCAGCGCCCACGCGGCCACGGGGACCGGCCGTTCGGCCATGCCGCGGCCGGATTTTTTGGCAGGCTGGCTATAGACCGCGCACAGATCATGGGTGGCCGCAAGGCGCGCCACTGTTGGCACCGCAAAATCAGGGCTGCCCATAAACACAATCCTGGCGGGGCGGGTCGCGGCAGATGCGGGATGAACGGTGGATGGCGTGGGTGACATCGGACCGGCCCGGCTAGCTGTTTTTGGCCGCTTGCCGTAAATCCTTCATGGCCCGCCGCCAGATCATATCGCGTTTCAAGCGTGAAATATGGTCGATAAACAATACCCCGTTCAGATGATCAATTTCATGCTGGACACAGGCGGCCAGCAGCCCGGTTGCGGTCAGGCTTTGTGCGGCGCCGGTTTCGTCAAGATAGCGCACCTCCACTTCGGCCGGCCGTTCTACCTCGGCGGTCTGGTCAGGGATCGACAAACAGCCCTCTTCCAAAATGGCTAGGGTGTCGGATCGGCTGGTAATTTCCGGGTTAATCATTTTATACAGCATCGGTTCATCATCCTTGCCACAATCCATGACGATCACCCGTTTGCTGATATTGACTTGCGGGGCGGCAAGGCCGATCCCCGGCGCGTCATACATGGTGGCCGCCATATCATCGAGAAGCTGGCGAATCCCGTCGGTGATCTCGGTCACCGGGCTGGCGGTTTGCCGTAATACCGGGTCGGGTATTTTGATAATCGGAATAATGCTGGCATTGGCTGGCATGGCAGATCGTCCTGATGATTGTGGCCCTAATGGCGCGGCTGACACGCGCGGCGCCGCGTTGTGGCGGTTCTCATGGATTAGAAGATGGTGTCGTTGCAGTCAAGTTGCTAACCTGTCAGACTTGGCGATGTGGGCTGTGAAAAAAAGCCGATTAACAACAAGCCGGAAAGGTGCAAACAATGACAGGCAGTGAAATGGTCTTGGTTGTGATCACGCTTGGCGCGGTGGCGCTGGCCGGTTATCTGCTGTTGCGGCGCTCTGGCAGTCATCAGGATCAGGAACTGGCGGCGCTTCGCGGGCAATTGGCGCAAATGGCCAACCAGTCGGGCGAGTTGCAGCGGTTGATTGCCGATCAAATGGCTCAAAGTGAAGGCCGGATGAGTACAAGGCTGGAACAGTCTTTACGCGACCAGAACGAACGCACCACGAAATCACTGACCGGCATGGCGGAAAAGCTGGCGGTGATCACCGAGGCCAATGGCCATATCGCCGCCTTGTCGGGGCAGGTAACGCAGCTGCAGAATATTTTGTCAAACAAGCAGGCCCGCGGCAGTTTTGGCGAGGTCCAGCTGGAAAATTTGATTCGCGATGCGCTGCCGGACAACGCGTTTGACTTTCAGGCAACGCTTGGCAATGGGCGCCGGGTTGACTGCCTGTTGCGGCTTCCCAATCCGCCGGGGCCAATTTGCATTGATGCCAAGTTTCCGCTTGAGGCCTATCGCCGCCTGACCGCCGCCGACAATGATGCGGCGCGGGACACCGCCCGCCGCGGCCTTGAGGCCGATGTCAAAAAACACATTCAGGATATCGCCGCCAAATATATCATTCCGGGTGAAACGGCGGAAAGTGCGATCCTGTTTTTGCCGTCTGAATCGGTCTATGCCGAAATCAATATCCAGTTGCCACGGCTGGTGGCGGCCAGTCGCAAGGCACGGGTATATATGGCTGGCCCGGATAATTTAATGCTGATCCTGCACACGGTGCGCGCCATCTTGCGTGACGCGCGGATGCATGAGGCCGCCGGGTTGATCCAAGCCCAGGTTGATATGATGATGCAGGATGTTGGCCGGCTTGAAGATCGGGTGGGTAAATTGGCCACCCATTTTGCACAGGCTGAAAAGGATATTTCGGATATTCAGACATCGACTCGCAAGATCACGTCACGCGGCGACAAGATTGCTGAAATCGAGGTGATGGATGCTGAATCGGCGGTGCCGACAAGCCAGCGCAAGGATTTGTTGGTGTAAGCGTTAAAAGGCTAGAGTCGGCCCGCGTCACAGTTCCAATTTTGATCTGGCTTGTAACGCTTGGGCCAACGTGCCGTCATCAAGATAATCAAGTTCGCCACCAACCGGCATGCCGCGGGCAAGGCGTGTTACATCGACTGCCGTCGCGGCCAGCCTTTCCCCGATATAATGCGCTGTTGTTTGGCCATCGACAGTTGCTGACAGCGCCAAAATCACCTCATCGACACGGTCATCACCGGCCCGGATCAACAACCGGTCAATCAGCAAATCATCGGGTCCACGCCCATCAATCGCACTTAATGTGCCACCAAGAATATGATAAAGCCCGCGATAGACCGAGGCGCGTTCCATCGCCCATAAATCGCCGACATCTTCGACAACACAGATCCGACTATGGTCGCGGCGCGGATCGCTGCAGATGCTACAACGGTCGGTGATATCCAGATTGCCGCACTCAACACAAGCGCGGATATTACGGGCAACATCGTTCATGTCGTTGGCTAATGGTAACATCAGCCGATCCCGGTTCTTTAGCAAGAACAAGACCGCACGCCGCGCCGAACGTGGCCCAAGACCGGGAAGCCGGCCAAGTTTACGAATCAGATCTTCCAGCGTGTTATGCATGTCAAAATGGCAAGGACAGGCCGGGCGGCAATGGCAAGCCGCCGGTAATATCTTTCATCAATTTGGCTTTGGTCTCGGCGGCGTCTTGATGGGCATTGTTGGTGGCAAGGCAGATCAGGTCTTCCAGCATCTCGGCATCATCGGCGCTGATAACCGCCGGGTCCAGCTTTAGGCTGGCCACACGGCCATCACCAGTAACGGTGGCACGGACCGCGCCATTCGCCACCTCGGCGGTGAAGTGCATCTCGGCCAGCTCGCTTTGCAATGACTGAAGCCGGTCTTGCATTTCCTGCACTTTTTTCATCATGCCGGCCATATTACGCATCATGGTACGGTCTCCTCGTCATCAGCCATCTCATCTGTTTCGATCAGCGCATCATCGGCGGTGGCAAGGCGCGTTGGCGCTTTAATTTCGTCAATTTGTGCGCCGGGAAAAAACGCCAATATCTTGGCAACAAGCGGGGTGGCCGCCAGATCATCGCGTAATTTGCTGTCAGCCTCTTGTTGTTGTTCGGCCAGCGTTTTTTCACCACCCGCATCGGATAAAGATACCAGCCAGCGCTGACCTGTCCATGTGCTTAGATACCGGGCGATATCGCCCGGCAATTTTTCCGGCGCGGTCCCGGTCAGGGCAATTTGTAACCGGCCGGTCTGCAACGACACCAGCCGGACATGATTGCGGATGCGTGCTGCCAACAGCATTTCGTTGGCCTGTTCGGCCAAGGTCACAATGTCGGCAAGGCTGGTGACAGCCGGCAGTTGCGTTTCCGTTTCGTCAACCGCCGGTGTTGCGGCGGCGATTGCCGGATCCGATAGCGCAGGCTCGGTTCTGGCGCGC
>CAZYKI010000041.1:13809-15077 GCA_964648035.1 uncultured Candidatus Puniceispirillum sp.
CTGCCGATTCAGCGGTGATTTTTTGCACCAGATCGCCCGGTGTTGGCATCATCGCCGCATGCGCCAGCCGAATGATGAGCATCTCGCACGCCGCTGACGGATGCGGTGCTTGGCCAATTTCAGCATGCCCTTTGAGCAGTAACTGCCAGGCGCGGCCCAGTCTGGCGATACCCATTTCGGCAAGACGGGCCACCATTTCGCGGTCGGATTCAATCTGGTTTGAATCGGTGGCACCGGCCGCCGTCATGCTGGCTTGATGCACCAAGTCCAAAAGGTCCGAGACCAGCATATCTGGTTCAGCCCCACGGCTGTGGGCGGTGGCAAAGGCCGCCAGCGCGCCCGCACAATCACCGGCCAACGCTGCCGCCAATACCTGTTGCGACTCGCGGCGTCCAGGCCGGCCAAGCATGTCATCAACAAGATCGCGTGACAGCGAATCACTGGTCATGGCCGCGGCTTGATCAAGAAGCGACAACGCATCGCGCACCGAGCCTTCGGCCGCCCGGGCAATGGCCGCCAACGCTTCATCATCGGCTTTGATCGATTCGCGGCTGCAGATCGATGCTAAATGTTCGGCCAGCATACCGGCGGGAACCCGGCGTAGGTCATAACGCTGGCACCGCGACAAAATGGTCACCGGCACTTTACGAATCTCGGTGGTCGCAAAAATAAATTTTACCGCATCAGGCGGCTCTTCCAATGTTTTGAGCAATGCATTGAAAGCGCTTTTTGACATCATATGAACTTCGTCAATGATGTAGATTTTATAGCGCGCCGAGACCGGGCGATAGCCAACCCCCTCGATAATTTCGCGGGCATCATCGACACCGGTATGGCTTGCGGCGTCAATTTCCAAAACATCAACATGGCGGCCGGCGGCTATCGCCTGACAGGGCTCGCACTGGCCGCATGGCTCCAGCGTTGGTGTGCCGTTCCCGTCGGTGCCGATACAATTCAGACCGCGGGCCAACAGTCTGGCTGTCGATGTTTTGCCGACACCGCGTACCCCGGTCAAAACAAAGGCATGGGCCAACCGGCCAAGCGCGATGGCGTTAGACAGGGTGCGAACCAGCGTTTCCTGCCCGATCAGTTCGGAAAATGTCGAGGGCCGATATTTGCGTGCCAACACACGATAGGCTGGCATGGTGCTGTCGGTCATGGTCTGTTGGCACCCATTTTCCAGTGGTGGTGGCTAAGTGACGATGGGCCGCGGCGCAAGCCGGTGGAAGACTGGTTGACCCGTAAACATCCTACTGCGGCTGCTTCCT
>CAZYKI010000042.1:0-7889 GCA_964648035.1 uncultured Candidatus Puniceispirillum sp.
TGCGCCGGGAAATTCCTGAAGCCGACCGGCCACGGCAGATCGAGATCAGCACCGGCCAGAAAAAACTGGTCAAAGCGGCATAGCACTGCCGCCCTCGCCGGAGCAGATGTGCCGGATGCCACCGCAAAAACGGAAAAGCGGGCCCGCGGGCCCGCTTTCTATGTGGCGTGGATGATCCGGGGTCACCCCCCTGTCATCAGACGCCGAAACGCAGACTGGACCCGGTCCTTGTCGATATGATGTGCGGTTTTCACGGTTGCCAGCTTGTCATCAAGACTGCAGCCATGCGACTCCAATAGCTTGGCCATAGCAGCTTTCTGAGCGTCTAGGATGCTCTTTTTGTTGGCGCAAGAGGCCTCCGCTTCATCAAATCTCCCTCTCTCGTCAGGATTTGTCACTCAGCACCACCATCGTCAACATCAACTTTCAGCATTTCAAGCGCAGGCTCCTGATAAATCCGATCGTTGATTCGTTTATACAAAGCCTCTTCATCAGGCCCGTCAAAGGTTAATCCTCCACCTATTAGCTGCCTTCGCCTTATCAATCCGATAACAGATACATGCCTTGCAGCCTGATCCATCAACTGATCCAACTGATCTGAAGCCAATTTTGACATCCTTGGCTCAATATATTCCGCTTTGATAGCGGCCTGAATTCTTTGAAGTGCATCAGATTTTATAGACGCAAGCTTAGCAAGGCTGGATTTGGTTATCCGTTTGACTTCAGTTTCTAAATCGTCTTCTTGCTGCGCTGTCAAACGAGGCTTTACAACCTTGAGCTCTCTTTTTGAACTTGCATCGATGTTAATGAAGCCATTTTCTTTCAGAATCTGAACAGCGTTTCCCAAAACATCTTGGTTGTGAATAATAACTTTAAAAGTTCCCGCAGTGGGATCAGGACCGAGGTCTACCTCGGCAAAATCTCGCATCCGACGCTTTTTCCCCTCAATTTCAACATCAGCACGCCTGAAAAGATGAACTATAGCAAGCGCCGACCCTGTCTCATTCAAACGGCTTATCAGCGCGTTTATCTCGATAACCATCCTCTCCATAGCCGCAGAAGAGTATGAGTCATCTGATATTTTCATATCTAGCTTCATGACTATGTCTCCCTTGAGTTCTTCTTCACAACGCCATCGTGTGAGCAAATGCACAAGGCCAAATCTTATAGTTTTTGACGCAGAGCTCAATCAGTTTCGAACTTGCCTATACACGTTATAGGCTAAGCGCAATGTGACACTATTGAAAGGATGGTGGAGCCAGACGGGATCGAACCGACGACCTCCTGCTTGCAAAGCAGGCGCTCTCCCAGCTGAGCTATGGCCCCTGACACACATCGGCAGATGTGCAGTTGGTCCGGCAGCAACGCCGGAACAGGCCGCTTTATCTGCCAATGTTCAGTTGCGGTCAACCCCTTTTTACGTCAGGCCCCGGTTTTTCCCGTTCTGGGCGCCAAAATCATCGCCCAGTCGGGCGACAATACGGCAAAATCAGGCCGCATCTTGGCCGGCCAACGCATCCAAAACCGCTTGATACACGATCTTGCCACCAACCACATTGAGGCCGTTGGCAAGATGCGGGTCTTTGTCAAGCGCGGCGACCCCATGATCGGCCAACGCCAGCACATGCGGCAAGGTCGCGTTATTCAGCGCCTCAGACGAGGTCCGCGGCACTGACCCCGGCATATTGGCAACGCAATAATGCACGATGTCGTCAACAATATAAGTTGGATCATCATGCGTTGTCGGGCGCGATGTTTCAAAGCAACCGCCCTGGTCAATGGCCACATCGACCAATACCGCACCAGCCTGCATGGTCCGCAACTGATCACGGCTAATCAGCTTTGGCGCCGCCGCCCCCGGCACCAACACCGCACCAATAACCATATCAGCGGTGGTAATCGCCGATGCCAACGCAGCATGGCTGGCATAGCGGGTTGCGACCGTATGACCAAAAATATCAGCCAAATAACGCAACCGCGGCAGGGATTTATCAAACACCGTCACTCTGGCACCAAGCCCCACCGCCATTTTCGCCGCATTCATGCCGACAACGCCGCCGCCAATCACAATCACCTCGGCAGCAGCGGTTCCCGGCACACCTGAAATCAATACGCCGCGGCCACCGGCATTGGCTTTCAAATGCGACGCCCCTTCGATAACCGCAAGCCGGCCAGCGACCTCACTCATCGGGGCCAGCAGCGGTAACCCCCCGGCATCATCGGTAATTGTCTCATAGGCAATCGCGGTACAGCCGGAATTGACCAGCCCCTGGGCCTGTGCCGGATCGGCCGCCAGATGAAGATAGGTGAAGAGAATCTGCCGGGACGATAACTGTGCCCATTCACCAGGCTGCGGTTCCTTGACCTTGACGATCATGTCGGCGCGCGCAAACACCGCCGCCGCATCCACAATCTCAGCGCCCGCCGCCTGATAATCGCCATCAGGCGCGCCAATCCCAGCGCCAGCCCCGGTTTCGACAATCACCTGATGACCGCGGCGCACCAGCTCCGCCACCGAATGCGGCACCAAGCCAACACGTGATTCGCGCGTTTTGATTTCTTTAGGAACACCGACAAGCATGATAACGCCTCCATTCGTAACCGGTTAAACCGACAAGCCGGCATCCAAACCGGACTGCCAGCGCCAGGCGCACAGCCTGCCTTGTCGGTTATTTTACTAAAGGCATGATATGTGATTTTTTATGCTATTTCTTTGTTTTTTATGTGCCATTTTTATTTTATTTAGCATATACTGCATAATATGTCATATTTGACGCAATATTATTCAATAACTGAAATCTTCGCGAGGCCCCAGTCATGGATCGTATCGACCGCGCCATTCTGACCCATCTTCAAGAGAATGCGCGGATCAGCAATGTTGACCTTGCCACCCGCGTTGGCCTGTCGCCATCAGCCTGTCTGCGGCGGGTTGCCCAGCTTGAGGCAAACGGGATCATTGATGGGTATCACGCCAATCTGAATGCCGCCAAGATGGGGCATGATGTATTGGTGCTGGTGCATATCACCTTGCGCGGTCAATCGGATGCGATGATGGCTGAATTCGAACAGGCGGTTGACAGAATCCCGCATGTTCTTGCCTGTTTTTTGATTGCTGGGGCCAATGATTATATTTTGCGTGTCGCGGCGCGCGATGTCGCCGATTTTGGGCGGGTGCATTCAACCGCCTTGTCAACATTACCGCATGTGCTTCGCATGGAGAGTAATTTTGTACTGCGGGAAGTGATCAATCGTGGCATGACGCCAAGCGCGGCCTAACAGCGCTCAGCCCGCGGCCGCCCCACCGATGATTCGGGGCAGAACTGATCGGTCCTGTCCGTGAAGGGCGGACCGCATCTGCCGGATAGCGGCGATCTTGCGTTCAAGCGCCGACCAATCATCATGGCTGGCAATCGGGTCCCATAGCGCTTCGACCTCGTCAATGGTCAGCGAAACCGCCGTGGCACGGCGAAAATGGGGGTGCGCCAGCGCATCAGCCCGTATCGGTTTTGAATCGGCCAGTTGATCCAGCAACGGGTGCCAGATAGGACTATCATAGCCATCCACCCGCGCCGCACCGCCGTAAAGATCGTGAAAGATTTGGTCAAAGCCATAGCCGCTGTCACGCGCCGCGGTAAAAAACGCCCGCGCCAGTGCCGCATCCCGGTCCTGGCCATCAGTCACCCCTGCCACCCCAAGCCGCCATTTAATTTGTGCCGCCAAGCTGGCTTCAACCGCCGGATAGAACAGCGGCAAGCGCGCCTCAAGTTTCGATTTATCAACCAGCGGCAAGAAACTATCAGCCAGCCGGCATACCGCCCACAGCGCCGCCTCGCTTTGCCGCCCATAGGCATAACGGCCGGTTTGATCAAAATAGGCGGCGACCAATCCCGGGTCAAAATGCGGCAAAAACCGCCACGGCCCATAATCGAAACTTTCGCCGGTGATATTGAAATTGTCAGTGTTCAGCACCCCATGCACAAAACCTGCCGCCAGCCATTGTCCGACCGTGGCGGCAATCGATAACGCCGCCGCTTCGAGCAAATCTGGCAGTAACGCATCGAGCGGCGCATCCGGGTCAAGCCGCGGCAAACCGCCAACACCCGTATAATAATGCCGCGCGACATGCCGCGCCAAAATTTCGATTGCGTCAAAATCCTGCATATAGGCAAGCCGCTGAAAACTGCCAATCCTGATATGGCTGTGCGAAAGACGGACCAACACCGCCGACCGCGTTGGTGATGGTTCATCATGGCGTGTCAGCGCCTCGCCGGTTTCGACCACCGACAAGGTCCGCGATGTGTTGACTCCTAACGCTTCGAGCATTTCGGTTGCTAAAATTTCGCGCACAGCCCCTTTTAGCGTCAGCCGGCCATCAGCGGTGCGTGAAAACGGCGTCGTTCCAGACCCCTTGGTCCCAAGATCCATCAAACGCCCCTGATCATCGCGCAGTTGGGCAAACAAAAAGCCACGCCCATCGCCAAGATCGGGGTTGTAATGACCAAACTGATGGCCGTGATAGCATAATGCGAGCGGGTGCGGCAGGCTGCCCTCTAGCGGCTGGAACCCGGCAAAATGGGTGGTCCATGCGGCATCATCAATTGTATCAAGGCCGATGCTGGCCGCCGCCTCTTGGTTGCGATAGCGTAGCGATTGCACGGCAAAGCTTGCCGCCGCGACCTTGCGATAGAACCGCTGGTCAAGTTGTAAATGGACCTGCTCCGGTTGCTTGGCATCGATAAAAGCCATGATCGCTGCTGTTCCTTGCGTAAACACGACGCCCTGTGCCGCTGCCAAGACAGACAACGGCGGTAATTTTCCAAAACAGTTGCACCATAAGCTGTCTGTTGTGAAGCCGGCAACCAGAACCTACACATGGGGGGACACTGCCATGACTGACCTTGCCACCGTGATCCATAGCACCGCCTTCAAAGATGTGACCAAGCCGATTACCAGCGCCACCGGCCTGCCAAACATTTGTTATATTGATGATGCATTTTACCGCTATGAGCAAACCACCCTGTTTCGCCCAAATTGGGTGGCTATAGGCTTTGGCAAGGATGTGCCTGAACCGGGATGGGTCAAACCGCTTGAATTGGCCGGCGTGCCATTGCTGATCACCCGCACCCCTGCCGGACAGATCAATGTATTTCAAAATGTATGCCGGCACCGTGGGATGATCCTTGTTGACAGTCACCGCAAATTGCGCGGCCCGATCACCTGCCCCTATCACGCATGGGCCTATGATCTTGACGGGGCATTACGCAAAACGCCGCATATCGGCGGGCCGGACAATAACAGCCATGCGGCGGTGCCGCATTGCGATTATCCGTTAATCAAGGTGCGTGCCCACCTCTGGATGGACGTTATTTTTGTCAATCTTGACGGCAGCGCGCCGCCCTTTGAGGTCGCCCATGCCGATCTGATCGCACGATGGCACGAATTTAATCGTGACTGGCACCATAGCGGGGCGGATTCATCCTTTGCTTTGACGGTCAAATGCAATTGGAAATTGGCGGTAGAGAATTACTGCGAATCCTATCATCTGCCCTTTGTGCATCCCGGGTTGAACAGCTATTCGCGGCTTGAGGACCATTACGATATTATGGACGCCCGCAATTATGCCGGCCAAGGAAGCCATGTCTACACCCCCCAAATCAGTGACGATGGGCGGCAGTTTCCAGCGATTGCCGGTTTATCTGACAAATGGCGAACCGGGGCCGAATATGTGGCGCTGTTTCCCAATCTGCTTTTGGGGGTCCATCGTGACCATATGTTTGCGATAATCCTGCGCCCCGAGGGCCCCGACCGCACGACTGAACAGGTTGAAATTTACTATGCCGATCCGGCCGCATCAGGACCGGATTTTGCCGCCATGCGGCAAACCAATACCCGCCTGTGGCATGATATTTTCATCGAAGATATCGGTGTGGTTGAGGGCATGCAAAAAGGCCGTCATGCAGATGGCTATGATGGCGGTAAATTCTCGCCGGTCATGGACGGGCCAACGCATCATTTCCATCACTGGGTTGCGACAGCTTTGATCGGGTGATCCGGCACCTAACTGGACGGGCATTGTCGCCCAATCCAGCGCGGTAATGCTATGATTCAACACCGTAGATGCGGTCGAGTTCGCCGCTGATCACATAATCGACGATGAACGCACCGAGCCGCGATATTTCATCATGAAACCGCGTACCCTGCACATCGGACAAACCGTTGAATGTCGATGCCTTTCCACGTGCCACTACAAGATCCGAAATAGGCGGTGCCAGCACCGCATTCACATCGGTCAATGCCTCGGCAATCGCTGAAAAATCACGTTGATTCGGCGACACCCGGTTCGGCACGACGATCACATGCGGCGTGCTAATACCCTGATCCAACTTACGTTCATCGATGTCTTTGATGAATTCAATCGTCGGACGCAAATCGGCCCACGACATCGATGTAGGTACAATCAAGGCCTGACTTAACGCAATGATGCGCCACAGATTACCAACTTTACCGGCACCCGTATCGACCATCGTGATTGTGTCATTGTTACCAAGAAGACGCCGCAAGACCCCATCTAAGGTACTCATATTTACCCCGTCATAGCGGTCGCCAACCGGCAATGAACGCACCGACCCTTTTGGTGATGTTGGTTCCAGCATCTCAAAGGCGGTGCCTTGCGGATCAGTATCGACCAGCATCACCGATTTGCCTTTGAACCGACGACGCAAATAATCGGTCAGATATGCGGTCAGCAGGCTTTTACCAACACCACCTTTGATATTGCCAATAAAAATCGCTTTGGAGGAGGTGTCTGTCATGTCAGTCACTATCAAACCGGATTATCAACCACGCACCGCTTAACGGCATGATGGCACCATGTGTTAAAGAACACCATAAATTAGTCGAAACCGCACAATGCGTTGGCTAACCAAAGCAAGCCTGATGCCACAAACAGACAATCTCGGCCTTAATTACCGTTTTTTCATATGTGAGATTACAACTTGCTCGTACATGATGAACACAACGGTTAACGGTTCAGGGCAAAATCATTCATTTTGCTGCATAGAACCATACGATCAGGCCAGTGAGTTTTGCAGCATTTTTGCTTTCCTGTAGAGGCGGCGGGTTTCGGCGATATAGACATCTTGCAGGATATGCCCGTCGGCAAATAATTGCCGCACGGCCAGCATTTCCTGCTCGATAGCGATCAGTGCTGCGGTGTCATCTGATATTGACGACTGATCAGCCCGCCGTAGAAAGTGAAACCGGCTATCATCATCAACGCGAGCAGGTGCCATTGCCCCAGCTTGGCGTCGGGTAGCAACGACATCATTAACCTTGTCAGCTACTGCTGCTTTTGGCTTGCCAACTAACAGGCATTGCCCGAGCCACATCAAAATCCACAGCAACATCAGCAGTAAAACAAGGACAATTCCACCAAAAATATAGCGCCCTTGATCGTCGGCAAGCAATCTTGCCAGCGCTGGAAACTGGTCAAATATCCCCAGCGGTAACGCAAAGACCAACTGGTCAATCGCCCACTCGATATATGCCAAAAATTCTGTCATCTTAGCTTTCTGCATACTAAAAAGGTAAAAGCCACTAGCAATAGCTCGACGGTTTTATTAAATCGTCAACGCAGGTTTGAAAACACTTAATGGCTCAGACACTCACCCAATTCGGAAAATTTTTTCGACCTACCGTTCAAAGGACCGATAAAATTATCGCAACCCGCAACGACAAAAACGCCCGTGACATCTATCGCAGTCACAACTGGTTCGTCAGTTGCGAGCGATTTTCCGAACGTGGTAGCAGTTGGCGTTTGACCCTGACTATCCTTGCAGGACACTTGCCTATTTTGCGCCGACGCTGCGGCAGATTTTCAGCCGTCCGCC
>CAZYKI010000042.1:7989-14889 GCA_964648035.1 uncultured Candidatus Puniceispirillum sp.
GCAGGACACTTGCCTATTTTGCGCCGACGCTGCGGCAGATTTTCAGCCGTCCGCCGTTTGACCCGGTGATAGTTGACGCCCATTCATCCTCTCAACCCCATTTTTGGAAACGACTATGCCCCAGACAATTATGATTACCGGCGCCAATCGCGGCATCGGGTTTGAAATGACCAAACAGGCGGCCGCCCGCGGCGACACCATTATCGCATGCGCGCGTAATATAATGGAAGCACCGGCGCTGGTCGCACTGGCCCGCGATAACTCCGCCATCACCTTGTTAGGGCTTGACGTCACTGCCGAGGGCGACATGAAACAGATCGCGGCAGGCATGCGCCGCAAGGTTGATCTTTTGATATGTAATGCCGGGGTGTTGGACAGCTATGGCGGCCTTGATGATCCGGCGCGCAATAGCCGCGCTATCGAAACCGTTTTGATGACCAATATTGCCGGGGTGTATTTTACCGTACGCGCATTTTTGCCGCATCTGCTGATGACAGCAGAAACCAAAACAACAGATAGTGATACAACCAAGGCCGATGCGATGATCGGACGGATTGCGATCATTTCATCGATCATGGGAAGTCAGACATTAAGTGCGGCAAATGCGCCGATCTACCGCGCCTCAAAAGCGGCGGCCACCAATCTTGCGCGTTCTTTTGCGGTTGAACTGGCACCGCGCGGCATTGCTGTTGGCGCCTATCACCCCGGCTGGGTCCGCACCGATATGGGCGGGCCAAACGCCGATGTCGCCCCGGCAGATAGTGCCGCCGGCTTGCTTCAACGGTTTGATTTGTTATCGCTGGAAACGACCGGCATTTATGAAACCTATGATGGCACCGCCTTGCCCTTTTGACGATGTCATTGCGCGATCAGAAAAATGTCACCGCCACGGCAAAGCTGGCCACACCAAATAGCAGGGACACAATCAGCCGCTTGGTAAAAAACACCACGACCAACCCGACCAACAGACCAAAGAACCGATGTTCGATTTCGGTCGTTGCCAGCACCCCGGTTGGGTGGGCCAAAATCAGCATCAACACCCCCGATACCATCGCATAGGCCATTGTGTTGATCCACCCCATCAATGGGCTGTCGGCCGGAATGCGCGACGCCAGTACAACACCGGCAAACCGCCAAACCGCCGTGCCGGCAATCGCACAGCCGACGGCCAACCATGCGTAAAGCACATCACCTTGGTCTGCCAGTACGCTATCGATCACGGGATCACGCCTCCATCTCAAGATGCCATTCGGCGATATAGCGACTGTAAAGGCTGGCCAGACTGCCGCCAACAACGCCGGCCAATAAAATAGCCCATTCCCCGGCAAACGGAAAAAATACCGGGCTAAGACACCCGCCAATCACCACCGCCAACCGGTTGGCCTTTTGCCGCGCATTGATGATCATCAGCATGATATAGATTGGCGTGATAAAGATAACAAAACGCAACAGGTCCGGGGTCAAAAAATCACTCAGAAAATAGCCAAGAATGGTACCGCCAATCCCAAAAGTAAAAATAGTCAGGGCAAACCCCTGATAATAGGCCAGCAACAGATGCGACGGATATTTCTGTTCTGCCATACCAACATGCGCCCAGGCGGTAATCGCCAGAAAATGCATCCAGAAGACCCGTTTCCACAGCGGCAATTGATGGGCGCCAAGATGCATCATATCGGCTGCCGACACCACCATCAGCAACATCCGCATATTGGCCAAGGACACCGCAATGAAAATAATGACCAAGGATGCACCAACCGCATAAAGGCTGGCAAAGGCCACCTGCCCGGGCATACCCCACACCCCAAGCGAGGTTACCAAGGCCATCCAGAAATCCAGCCCGGCTTCACGCGCGATGGTTGAAAAACCAGCCATGGTCATCCCAAGCGCATAGCATGGCGCGCGCAACGCATCGATCATCGCGTTCCAGCGGGTTTGACGTTCGGTAAGGTCGTGAAAAGCAAGCTTGGACATTCGGGCCACTATACGCCGCTGGCTAAAAAGCGACAGCCTGAAAATGACTTGATGTCACAACCGATCACCGGCTGGCACAACGCCGGTTTTGACGGTCGGCAAACCAGCCGGCAATCATCGGTGTCAGATAAAGGGGCAGCTGATAGGCCGCAACGAACAGGGAAAAAATCGGATCTGCCGGCAGGGCGGCAAAATACAGGCCCAGATTTCGATTGCCAGCCACGACCGCGATACTGCGGGTGCCTTCGGGCAGCGTGCCGCGCTGACGCGCCAGCAACCGGCCGCCAAGGAAGATCAATGCCTGACTACCGAAATTCAGGATGCAGGCCAGCCCAACACAGATCAGCGCCAAAACCGGCATGCCCGCTGCCAGCCCACCAATCCCATCAAACACCGGCACCAAAAAGGCCAACATCGCCAGCGTCGATACACCATCAAGACGCTGACGCTGTGCCTCGATCCGTGAAGCCCCCAACAGCCGGCGGCACAGCATCGCTGCCAAAATGCCGCCACCCAATATGGCCCCAATGCGTATTGAGAGCGCAAAGCTGGACAAGGGCACCACCTCCCCCAGCAATACGCCGCCAAGATATGGCCCGGTAAAGGGGGCGAGGATATTTGTCAGCACCACAATTTCCATAGCAATAGGCGCAGTAAATCCCAAGAACACGCACATCCAGACTGTGGTCGCAATCGGCGGTGCCACCGCGTACCATGTGATGAAAGGCAGCAGCATCTGATCAAGCCCTACCCCACGCGCCGTCAACACCAAAACCGTTGGCGCAAGCACCAATAACCCCAGCGAAATCAGAAAATTGCGAAACAAGCGATGCGGTTGCAGCGCTGCTTTTAACACCGCAACACTGTCAAGACGCACCACCGCCGACGCGACCAAAAGTGCCAGAATGAACGGCGCCAGCGGCTTGAACATACCGTGGCTGTCGGGCAGCAGAACCGCCAACACCACCCCAACCGGCAGCGCCAGCCGCGCATGCCGCCCGCTGGCCTCAAGCAAAAACAACAATGATGTACCTATCATGCGGGCTATTGTTTACCGCCCTGCACGATACGGTCAAGAATCATCGCACAGAAGAGAATAGCAAAGCCGGCCAGAATACCCTGCCCGACATTGGCATATTGCAAGGCTTCAAGAACATCCTCGCCAAGCCCCTTGGCCCCAATCAGCGAGGCCACAACGACCATCGCCAAACTAAGCATGATGGTTTGATTGACCCCGGCCCGGATCGAGGGACTGGCCAATGGCAGGTCAACGCGCGTCAAAAGATACCATTTGCTGGCACCATAGCTAAGCGCCGCCTCACGCACATTTTCCGGCACCCCGCGAAGCCCCAAAACGGTCAATCGCACCACCGGTGTGCCGCCAAAGATCATTGTTGTCACAACCGCCGCCGGTTTACCGGTCCCAAAAAACGCAATGACCGGAATCATAAATACAAAGGCCGGCATCGTTTGCATGAAATCCATGATCGGTCGGATGACCGCGTAAAACCGTGGCCGGCGCGCGCAGAACATGCCCAACGGAATGCCGATTACAATCGACAAGCAGGCCGCGGTCCCCAGCAATGCCAAGGTGGTCATCGCTTTTTCCCAAAAGCCGAGGAGCCCCATATAGCCCAAAAACGCCCCCGACCAAATGGCCGCACGCAGCCCGGCCGCAAGACCGGTCAACAGCACAATAAAACTGATGATCACCACCCATGGCGTACTGACAAACACCAGTTCAAGAAAATCGAGAACCAGCCTGATCCCAAGCGTAATAAAATCAAACAACGCCTCGCCATTGGTAACAGCCGCATTGAAAAACCATTCAACCCAATGGATCGCGCCGAGCCGGATAAATTGTTCGGTGGGAAAGGTTGCCAACAGGGCGAAGGCATTTGGAAACGCGTAATGTGTGACCGTGGTCGCGAAAATAATGCCGGTAAAAACGAGGCTCAGCAACAGATGACGTGGCTTCATTCCCGGTGAAATCGCCGGATCCGACAACCACATAAAGAATCGCTTTTCGAGTACCACATTAGCCATGACCGCTTGCACCAGTTTGGCCGCCAGCAGAAAACACACGCCAAATAGCACGATCATCAGGCCCGAATCTTCCAGCTGTTGCGCCTCGGCGCGGATCCCGCCGATCGTCGCCTCAAGCGAGTCGACCGCGCGTTGATAGACCGCCGCTTTTTCAGACCCCTTTTCAAGGGCCGCTTTTAACTGTGCCTTGCGAAATGCCAGCGTCCCTTCAATCTGACTGATGCGTAGCCACGCATCGGCCGCCAAATCACCAAAGGCACCACGAATGACCTGAACCCAGCCAAAGGTCTCAAGCAACAAAAACGCCAGCCCGTAATTCCATATCGACCGCGCCCCGTACCACATTGGCCCAAGAACAAACGCCCATAGGTTAAAGGTCCAAACAAAATCGGCCCGGCTGCCAATATGTGAAAATTGACGACGGTAATAATCTACATTGGTGACAACAAAATGCGCCAACAGCGTATCGCGTTCGGCCTGCATCGCGGTAACGGTCTGACTGGTTTGCGGGGTTTTGGTTGCGCTCATGATGTCTCGGTGCCTTCAATCACAGTCTGCAACAGGGTTTTGGGCGTAATAAGTCCCAGCGTCTTGCCGTCAGAGCGCACCTGAACCGGGGCATCGGCGGTCATCGACAGGCGGATAATGTTGGTTAGATTCTCATCCGGTCCGACGCTTGGCCCATCCTTGGGCACGGTGCCACCGGCTTTTTTATAAGCGGCCACGGGGATCATGATCGCACCGGCGCGCACCACTTTCAAACGCGAGATCCCGGCGACAAATTCAGCCACATAGTCATCCGCCGGGTTGGTGATAATATCCTCGGCGGTGCCGGTTTGCACCACCCGGCCATCGCGCATAATCGCGATCCGGTCGCCAACCCGAACCGCCTCGTCTAGGTCATGGGTGATAAAAACCGTGGTTTTTTTCATCACCGCCGCCAGTTTGATAAATTCATCTTGAAGCTGACGCCGGATCAACGGGTCAAGGGCGCTAAACGGCTCATCCATCAGCAATACATCCGGGTCAGCTGCCAACGCCCGCGCCAGCCCGACGCGTTGCTGCATCCCGCCCGATAATTCATGGGCAAATTTATTGCCCCAGCCATCAAGTTCGACCATGCTCAAAATCCGCTCAGCGGTCGCCATCCGGTCATTTTTATTGATATTGCGAATTTCCAGCGGCATCGCGATATTGGCCAGCACCGAGCGATGCGGCAACAGCCCGAAATTCTGAAACACCATGCCAATCTTGCGGTTACGAAAGGTTTGCAGGTCATTTTGTTCAAGCTGACAAACATCAACCCCATCAACAATAATCTGACCCGATGTCGGTTCAAGCAGCCGGTTTATATGCCGGACCAGCGTTGACTTACCGCTTCCCGACAGCCCCATCACGCAAAAGATTTCACCGCGATGCACATCAAGTGACACATCGGCGACGCCAACAACGGCATTATAGGCTTCAAGCACCTCTTGTTTGCCAAGTCCGTCCGCTAAAATCGCCGCCATCGCCGCATCGGCATTGTCACCAAAAATTTTCCAGACATTTTTGATCTGGATAACAGCCGCGTCGTCAGATGGTGCCAGCGGTTTTTTGGATGATTTTTCCGCTATTTGTGACGGTGCTTTTGGCATTCTTTTGTCCTTGTTCGACGGATCCCAGCCAATGGTCGAGATAAGAGGGCCACCCCAACGCCATAGGCGCCGGAGACTGCGAATGGCCGGTTACACGGCCAAAACCGGCCTATCCGACCAACAGGGCGCCATCCAGCGATGAATGGCGCCCTTGATTGTCAGGCCAGCTTGTCAGCCATTACATGCCAAGCCAACCATCAACCCGCTTTGAATTGTTTTTGATCCATTCGCGCGCTACCTCGCCAGCATCACGGCCCTTGCCGGCAATTTCAAAAGCAAAGGCGCTGACATCTTTGGCGTCCAGCTTCATATTGGCCAAAAATTCGGCAATCGCTGGCGAACGACCGGCAAGCGATTTTGAATAGGCGACCTGCACCTGCTTGAGGGCATCTTTTGACGCAACATAAGAATCAGTAAACCAAGTTGGCGAATCTGACGGCTGCACCATCTTGTATTTCGCCGGATCATTCTTTGGCTCGGTCAGCATCACAACGTCAAACATCGCCCAGATAGCATGCGGCTCATAGCAGTAAAAGGCATAGCCTTCACCCTTGGCAATCGCATCCTTTACCCGCGCTGTCTTGACGCTTTCTTCCGCCCGGATCGGTTCGATAAAGTTCATCAAATTGTAATCGCGTACCTTGACCTCGTTCACATTGGCCGAGGCCCATCCCGGTGCGCCAATCCACATTTCACCCTTGCCGTTACCGTCACTGTCCATTTTTGCCGCAACATCAGGGCGGCCAAGGTCGGCAATGTCGGTGATATTATTGGCTTCGGCAAATTTCCGCGGGACACAAAATCCTTGGTTACCAATGTAATGATTGCCGCTCAGGGCCACCGTGCCGGCGCCTTTTACATATTTGTTGGTAAATGATTCCTGATTTGGCAACCAGACATCCGGATGCACATCAATGTCGCCTTTGCCCTGATCCATCGCTTGGAAAATGGTCGCATTATTACCCGGCACCAATGTGGCTTCGCCGCCGATCCGCTCGACAACCACCGCCTGAATCAAATGCGCAATCGCCTGTGCCCCAGTCCATGACGGAGTACCAATCGCCACTTTTTCTGCCGCAACAGCGGTGCCCGACATCGCCCCTAAAACCGCCGCACCGGCAAGACCGAAAAGCGACTTCCGAAAAGAAAATTTTGTCATTTACGTTCTCCCTTGTTTTGCCGGTTGCCAGTGGTGACAACCAGCCCATTAGCCCGCTTTTGCCATCGCGGCGTCAGCGGTTAATTG
>CAZYKI010000043.1:0-2021 GCA_964648035.1 uncultured Candidatus Puniceispirillum sp.
ATTCTTTTCCCAAATGAAGGATTCGGCGCCGCCGTCAATCACCGGCCCAAACGCCTCAAGGCGGTCAAGCAATCTTTGTTTCTGGCTGTCGCCGTCGATCCATAATACCAACGCCCCTGACGCATCGATACGCTGTGTATCGATCCAGGGTGAAATGGCGCTGTCACCATTTATCCATACAGACGGGCGGTGCTGTCCTTTTGCCGAAACTAATCCGGCCAGCCAATTCTCGCCGGCTACGACGGTCAATGGACAGGCCGTTGCCGTTTCCCATACGCGGTCGAAACGCGCCGCAATGGTGGCGGCTGGCCAATCGGTCCGCAGTGGTTTGCCCGACACGCGGCTGCCAAATAGGTTGACAATAGCGAACAAGCTGACAATGACCACAAACATCGCCAAGAACGCCCGCAGCAGAACGGCCGTCTTGGTCCGGTCAAGGGCATCATCAAGCAGCAGCATCACCATAATGCCCGATAAAGACCACATCGGGGCGCCCCACATATCACGAAGGCTGATACCCGCGATGATGGCCACAATCACCGCAATTAAACAAGGCCCCACCCCACATAGCAGCAACAGATCAAATCGTGGCTTTACAGACAGTGGCACGGCCCAGCGCAGCGGCTTTAACAAGCCCAATAGGCCAAGTATGATCAGTAGCGGAAGATGGTCTGCCAGCTGGGCAAGAACGAATTTTGCGGCGGCAATGGCCGCGGCCGCATGACCGCTTGTCGCGGCGCCACGATCACCCAGATAGGTCAAGGTTATAAAGTGATTGCTGATCAGCCACATCACATGTTGATGCGTTATCAACAGGGCAATCACTATGCCCAAATATGGATAGGGTGATCGTAGAACAGCAAAAAACCGGTTCCGGAAAATGAGATAGACCAGCATCAAAAAGGGCAAGATGAGACTGGAATATTTTATCAAAATGCCAAGGCCAATCGCCCCGCCGATCAGCAGCCAGGCGCGCTGGTCTTGATCCAAGATCACCTTGTGGAACAAAAATATGATCAATGCCCAGACCGGCATCTGTGCCACATTGTGATTAAATTCCGGCGTTGGCCAAGAAAAATAATAAATGCCAGTCAGCATCACCACCGCCAGCACCGCCTTTTCAGGCGGAAGATAAAATCGCGCGGTTTTGAAGGTGCATATATAGGTTACGACAATACAAATTTGGCTGAGCAAATACGGACCGAAATCACCAAGCCGTTCATAGGCAAAATTTGCGGCCCAAGATACCAATGGCGGGTGCTTGTGATAACCGGCTTGCCATTCCTGCCCCCAAGACAGGCCTTCGCGGATCACATCCAAGGGTAACGTATCGGACGTCAAAAAGGGGATCACACTCCACAGCGACAGCTGCAAAAAGATCAACCAAGATAATATGCCAAGGCTGTTATCTGGCGCTGCATGCGATGATTTTGGCGGTGTGGTTCGCATCTAAGCCGAGGTAATCGTCCGGTCAATCTCTGAAATTTTCAAATTGCAGCGGAAGGTCGAGCTCCAGCGCTTTGATCATCGTCATCGTGGCCTGAAGATCGTCGCGTTTCTTGCCCGACACACGGACCTCATCACCTTGGATCGAGGCTTGTGTTTTCAGTTTTGATCCCTTGATCGCCTTGACGATTTTCTGTGCCACCTCGCGGCCAACACCTTGTTTGACGGTGACTAGTTGCCGCACCATATTGCCGCCGGCCTGATCGACTTTCCCATAATCAAGGGCACGCGTATCAACACCTTTGCGGGTGAGGTGGGTGATGAGCAATTCTTCAACCTGCCGGCGTTTTAATTCATCATCAGCGATGATCGTGATGACCTCTTCTTGTTTGCTGATCTCGGATTTACTGCCTTTGAAATCATATCGCACGGTCATCTCTTTGATAACGCCTTGAAGGGCGTTATCGACCGCTGTCATTTCAATTTTGCTGACAATGTCAAAGCTTGGCATGCGTGTCTCCTCGGTTTCGCGGATGATCGTCCCTGATGCGGCGGTAAAGGTCAAGTGACCCTGA
>CAZYKI010000043.1:2121-11276 GCA_964648035.1 uncultured Candidatus Puniceispirillum sp.
TGCTTGGCGTGGCCAGCCTGTGGTCGATGCGCCACCACCGCCAGCATCCGGAAACGACCTCAATGACGGCGACAGTGGCGTTGTGTTTTTTGCTGGCATCGGATGCCTTGCTGCTTGGTCTTAGTCCGGCGGTAGCCGCTAATCTAGGGGCCATCACCGTCGGGGTGGTGCTGTTTACATCAATATTTGTGCTTCTTGGTCGGATCATTAGCCGTGGTGGCGCACACAAGCTTGGCTGGATCGGGTTTGTCGAGGCAGCGGTATTTTTCGGTCTGGCGATCCACAGTTGGCTGGTAGCCGGCGCCTGATCATGCGCCGGACCAACATGTTAAACGGCATATATGGCCGGGCGATGGGTGCCACCTTGCCGGGTCAGGCTAGCCAACAATATTGAAATCCGGCCCATAGGGATAGCCGGTGATATTTTCATTTCCGTCTTCGGTGATGATTAAAATATCATGTTCACGATAGCCGCCGGCGCCAGGCTGACCATCAGGAATGGTCAGCATCGGTTCCATCGAGATCACCATACCGGGTTCAAGAATGGTGTCGATATCTTCGCGCAATTCCAGTCCGGCCTCGCGCCCGTAATAATGCGACAGCACGCCAAAACTGTGCCCATAGCCAAAGCTGCGATAGCGCAACAGGTCGCGCGCGGCCAAAAAGTCATTCAGCTTTTGGGTTATATCCCGACAAAGGGCGCCCGGCGCCAGCAAGCTGATCCCATATTCATGCGCCGCGATATTGGCCTGCCAATAGTCAAGGCTGGCTGCATCTGGCTGGCCGACAAACATGGTGCGTTCAAGCGCGGTATAATAGCCGGAAATCATCGGAAAGGTGTTGAGGCTCAGAATGTCGCCCGCGCGCAACTGCCGGGCGGTGACCGGATTATGGGCCCCATCGGTATTGAGGCCCGACTGGAACCAGACCCAGCTGTCGCGATATTCGGCGTCTGGAAAGCGGCGGGCAATCTCAATTTCCATCGCGTCACGGCCAGCCATGGCGATATCAATTTCACGTTGGCCAATCGCAATGGCCTCACGGATGGCATAGCCGCCAACATCAGCGGTGGCAGCACCAGCCCGAATCAGGTCTATTTCGGCTGCTGATTTACGCATGCGTTGCTGCATTGTTGCCGGGGCCATATCGACAAGCCGCGCCGGTGCCAAAAATGTGTCAAGACAGGACAGCTGTGCGATGGTCAGATGATCCTCTTCAATACCGATCACCTTGTTGGTGCCGGTCACCGACAGGATGGCGCGCCAGTAATTATGCCGTTGCCAATCGGTATAGGTGATATTGTCACCATAGCAGCGGCGCCATGGTTGGGCGGCATCGATACCGGCGCTGATTGTCACCGTATCACTGGCTGTCACCACAAGGCCGTAGGATCGGCCAAAGGCGCAATATAAAAACCCGCTGTAATAGGCGATATTATGCATTGACGTGAAAAGGCAGGCCTCGACGCCCTCGGTGATCATCAGTTGTCGTAACTGGTCAAGGCGCGATTCATATTCGGTATCGGAAAAGGGAAGGGTTTTCTGGCCCTGATGAAAACGGTAAAATTCTGGACGGTCCAACATCGGTCACTCCTGTGCATGGCGACCAGCCATGGCAAAGGACGAGACACTTTTACCACAAGGCTGGCAAACAAGGTCCCGGCGTTCAGGATGTTTATGGGGAAACGGGCCTGTCGCCCGTGCCGCTCGGCGACGCCATCGCCGAAGCCACACAATGCCCGATAGCAACCGGCAAGGCAAGCGTTTCCAGCCATAGGAGGTTACCGCTGCAAAAAATGCAGCATCATAAGCATGTCTTAGCTGTATCCTGCTTGGCGGTTGGTGGTTAGAACCATAGTCATGCGGTTGTTGTTGGCTTACGCAAAAAACCAAGCCAACCCGAATTTCCCACGGTGGTAGGCGCCCTACTGGGGTTCGTTGTCGGCATCGGGTGCGTCGACAAGTGACAAGTCGCTACCGTTGCTCATCGGTACATCCTGAAAACGGCGATAATCAAGCGCGTCGATGCAGCCAAGATTGATCCCACAAATATCGGGTGTGGTGCGGCGATGGTGATGCGTCATGATCCCGCATTTCGAACAAAAATGATGCGTTGCGACCCCGGTATTCCATTTATACCGCACAATATATTCATCCCCAGCCTCGATTCGCACCAGGTCACGCGGACAGGCCAGCATCACCGCCCCGCGCCGTTTACACAAGCTGCAATCGCACCGCCGGACCGCGGTCAGATCAATGTCGCGCGGGATAGAAAATTGCACGCTGCCACAGTGACATTTGCCATAGAGCCGATTACTGTCGATTGGGGCCATTGTGGTCGCCTTTCACTGTGATATGACGATAATCTGAAATCAGTCTGCGGGGTGGCGGCGATACCGCGTTCCCTTGGTGTTACAGTCGGTGATAGCGGCCGTCCCTGTCAATGGGCGGTTTTGTGAAACGGGCAGATGATCACCGCCCGGAAGAAAGGATGAAATTGATGAAAAATACCGGCATAGGCTTTATCGGACTGGGGCAGATGGGCGCTGGCATGGCGCGCAACCTTGGGGCCGGCACGGGTCCGTTTTTTATTTATGACGCGTCTCCAAACGCGTTGGCGGCCTTTGCTGACACCGATGCGATTGTGGCTGATAATGCCGCGGCAATGGCGGATAATTGCGATTTGTTGTTTTTGTGTCTGCCCTCAGCGCGCGAGGTGAATGCGGTAATTTTTGATGCGGGCGGCCTTGCCGACTCGGCGCGTCCGGGCCTGACCATCGTCGATACATCAACGATCGATCGTGCCGAGGCGATCCGGATTCATCACGCGCTTGCCGAACGCGGTATCGCTTATGCTGATTGTCCGATATCCGGTCTTCCGTTCCGGGCGAATGACGGCAGCTTGACCTTGATGTTTGGCGGCGATCCGGATCTGTTCACGGCTGTGCGACCGCATCTTGAAAAGATGGGGGCGTTTATCGTGCATTGTGGTGATGTCGGATCTGGTCAGTTGATGAAAGCGGTCAATAATATCATCTATGACATCAACATTGTGGCGCTGTGTGAAATTTTACCCTTGGCGGTGGCGGGCGGCCTGTCGGTTGACGCGCTCCATCGCGTTACGACCTCGGGCAGTTCGCGCAGCTTTGCCGGTGATCATTTTGTCCCCCGCATGTTGGCGCGGCAGTTTGACAATGATTTCGCGATGGAAGATGCCTATAAGGATATTCTGAATGTTCAGAAAATCGCGGTTGAAAACCGGGCGATGACGCCGTTGATGAATGCAATGACAAGCAGCTATCAAACCGCGATTGCCAGCGGCCTTGGCCGCGAGCCGAAAAGCGCGATTATCAAAATCTATGAACGCGTGCTTGGCACCACATTCAGCCATGGCGACCCGAAAGATGATTGACCATATTGTCATCGGCGCGGCCAGCCTTGATCTGACGGCCAGGATCGAACAGCAATTTGGCACCGCATTTGGCGGCGGCGGCAAACATCCGGTGATGGCCACCCATAACCGGCTGTTAAAATTACAGCATGATCTTTACTGTGAGGTGATCGCGATTGACCCTGATGCCACCGCCACCCGGCCGCGTTGGTTTTCGCTTGATACGCCGCCAACCGAGATCAAATTGCGGGCCGGACCGCGGCCATTATGCTGGGTGTGGAATGTTCCGGATATTGACCATGCTGTCACCGTATGTGGCTATGATCCTGGCCGGATCATCACCATGACTCGCGATGATTTACAATGGCGGTTGACGGTGGCTGATGATGGGGTGCTGGCTGAAAATGGTATATTACCAATCCTGATCGAATGGCCGGGGGGCCGTAACCCGGCGCATCGCATGGCTGACAGTCCGGTGCGGCTGTCGCGGTTGGTGTTGACGCACCCCGACCCGGCGATGATTGCCGATTGTCTTGACCGGCTTGGTGCCAGCAACGCGGTGGTGCTGGCCTCCGGTGCCCCCGCCCTTGCCTTTCATTTTGATACGCCAAATGGTCCGGTCGTGCTGGCGTGAATTTGTCCGGGTCAGCCGGCCTCATCAAGCGCCCGCATATGGCTGACAACACTGGCCCCTAAAACATTGAGATTATAGCCGCCTTCCAGCAGGCTGACCACCGGACAGGCGCCCTGCGCCGCGGCAAGCCGGGCCGCGGTTGCGATAATGTCGGCGGTTAACGTGCCAAAATCATCGGTGTCCATACCAAGCCCGCCAAGCGGATCAAGGCGGTGCGCATCAAACCCAGCCGAAATAATGATCAATTCCGGGGCGGCCGCTTCGATCGCCGGCAACAAATCGTCACGCCAGCCTGCGATGATTTCTGTACCGCTTGTTCCGGACGCCAGCGGCAGGTTGAAAATATTATTATGTGCGCCGGTTTCCGATCTGGCCCCCGTACCCGGGAACAGTGGCATTTGATGCGATGATGCATAAAATAATCCGGCCTCATTCCAAAAACAGGCCTGGGTTCCATTGCCATGATGGACGTCAAAATCAACGACCGCGACGCGTGATAGCCCGTAGATTTCGCGGGCATGACAGGCGGCGATGGCAGCGCTGGAGAACAGGCAAAACCCCATCGCCCGGTCCGGCTCGGCATGATGGCCTGGGGGCCGCATCAAGCTAAAGGCGGTGTAGGCCTGTTGTTGCATGACCTTATCGACCGCAAGGCACGCGCCCCCAACCGCGCGTAACGCACATTCAAGACCAAACTTGCTGGCCCATGTGTCGGGGTCAAAGGGGACAGGCTCATCCGATGCGCCGGCGGTGTCGCATATCATATCGACAAAGGTTGCGTCATGGCACAGCAGCAGCTGGTGCCGGGTTGCCTCAGGCGCGGCAATTTGTGGCCAGTCAAGATCCGAGGCGGCCAGTGCATCAAGAATAACCTGATAGCGTTCAGGGCATTCCGGGTGTCCGGGCGGCACCGCGTGGCGGGCGCTTATTTCATGCGTAATCAAAAGCGGTGTCATTTATCTCGGTTCCTTTTCGCATCAAGCGGGGGCTATGGTCCGCTGATCCTATCGTCGGTGTGATACTATAGTCTGTCCCGCTATGACGGCATGAGCAAGCCCAAAGGCAGAGTATAGAAGGGCCATGTCACCGCCATCAAATCGCGAAAGCCAGACTTGAAATACGCCCAAATCACCCTAAATCTACGGTCTGGAATAATGATGGGGACAAGAAGAAATGGCCGAAAAGACATTCAATTTTGAAGCCGATACCGGCAAAATCCTGAATATTGTGATCAATTCGTTGTACTCGCAAAGCGAGATTTTTCTGCGTGAACTGATCTCAAACGCATCGGATGCGATCAACAAGCGCAAGTTCGAGGTGGCCGGTGGCGGCGCTGCGGCCGACACATTTGACGGGGCAATCGACATTGCCGTCGATAAAAAGGCCCGGACGGTAAAAATCAGTGATAATGGTATCGGCTTATCGGCTGACGAGATGGTGTCAACGCTTGGCACAATTGCCAGTTCGGGAACCCGGGCCTTTATTGATCAGGCAGAACAGGCACAAGATAAAAAAGCCAAAGCCAATGATGATGTTACCGCGCAGCTAATCGGCCAGTTTGGGGTTGGTTTTTATTCAGCCTTTATGGTGGCCGACAAAATCGAGGTGTTGTCGCGGCGTCATGGTAGTGACCATGCCAATTTATGGGTGAGTGACGGCCAGTCCGGATTTTCGATCAGTGATGCGGTGCGCGATGACATTGGTACCGACATTACCCTTCACCTTCGTAAAGAAGCCAAAGAATATCTGGATCAGGAACGGATCCAGCATTTGGTCAAAAAATATTCAGATTACATTGCCCAGCCGGTCAGCTGGATGGGAGCCAAGGGCGAAAGGGAACAGTTGAATTCCTCGACGGCGCTATGGACAAAACCGGCCAAAGACGTGAGTGACGAGGACTATAACAGCTTCTATTTTTCAGTCGCCGCGGCCTATGACACCCCATTTGCCACCTTGCATAACCGGACCGAAGGTACGGTGGAATTTACCAATCTTTTGTTTATCCCGTCGGTGGCACCGTTTGACTTGTTTGACCCGGAACGCCGGTCGCACCTGCATCTTTATGTGAACCGGGTGTTTATCACCGACAATTATGAAGGGCTGTTGCCAAAATGGTTGCGCTTTATGCGTGGTGTGATCGACACGCCGGATGTCGACCTCAATGTCAGCCGTGAGATGCTGCAACAAAATCCAACGGTGCAGCGGATCAACAAAGCATTGGTGAAACGTGTGCTTGGCGAATTCAAAAAAGCCCTCGACAAACGGCGTGATGACTATGCCAGTTTGTGGAACGCGCTTGGCCGGGTGATTAAGGAAGGTCTTTATGAGGACCAAGCCAACCGGGACAAGATTCTGGAAATCGCGCTGTTTCAGTCGACAAAAGACGACAAGCTGATCACCTTGCAGGACTATATCGACAATTTTGCCAACGGGCAGGACGTCATTTATTACCTGTCAGCGGAAAATGCCGATTTGGCACGCCGGTCACCGCATCTTGAGGCGTTTGAAGCGCGCGGTATCGATGTGTTGTTGCTGACCGATCCGATTGATGATTTCTGGCTGTCGCAAGTCAGCGAATTTGCCGGCAAATCATTCCAGTCAATCACCCGCGGCGAAATCGATATTTCAAATGTCGGCACACCGAAAGATGATGCGGCTGATACGGCTGAACCGGTTTTGTCAGCCGGATTTGTTGGTCAGATCAAGCTGGCGCTTGGCGACGATGTTGCCGATGTGCGTAGCTCGGCCAATCTGCAAACCAGTCTGGCAAGGCTGGTCGCCGACAAGGACGGGATGGACCCGCAGATGGAACAGATGATGCGGATGCATAACCCTGACTTCAAAGGGGTGCCGAAGATTCTCGAAGTCAACGCCAAACACCCGCTGATCAAATCAATCGACAGTAAAATCGATGCGGGCAATTTCGATGGGGCAGACCATTTTGCCAAGTTGATTTTTGACAGCGCGTTGGTTGCAGAGGGCAAGACCATTGCCGATCCGCGGGCCTTTACCGAGCGGCTTGTCAGCGTTATGCAGCGCGCCTTGTCTTCCTGACAGCGCTGCCCTCATTACCCCGGCTGGTCGATCAATTGGTCGGCCAGCTGGTCAAAGCGGTCAACGCCGATTTGCCGCATATTGGCAATCATGTCGGAGGCCAGAATATGCACAAGATGGTCGACCCCACCCGCGCCAAGCGCGCCCAAGGCATAATGCCATCCGCGGCCTAGAAACACCATATCGGCGCCCAGTGCCAGCGCCCGCAAGACATCAAGCCCACTGGCAACACCTGAATCAAAAACGATCGGCACATCCTTGCCAACCGCCTTGCGGATTGCCGGTACCTGACTGACTGCAGCGGGGCCGGCCTCGAACTGGCGGGCGCTGTGATTGGACACCCAAATCCCGTCAATGCCCATATCCACCAGCCGCACAGCATCATCTGGCCGCATCACCCCTTTGACCAGAAGATCGCCTTTCCAGGCGGCCCGGATGCCGGCGATATAGTCCCAGTCAGGATAGCCGCGGATCGCCCGGCCGGCATGTTTGAAGCTGTCACCCCCCTTGTCCGCGGGATTGATATAGCTCTCGGCCAGTTTCATGCGGGGCGGCCCGGCAACGGCCATGCCCAAAGACCAGCAAGGACGCATCATCATGGACGCAATCATCGCCGCATTCAATTGCAATGGCGTGGTCAGACGGGCGCGGCGCTGGCGTTCGCGCCGGCTTTCTCCGGGCACATCAACGGTCACCGCCAGTTTGGTGAATCCGGCCGCTTCGGCGCGCCGTAATATATCCCGCCAGACGGTTTCATCACGCGCCGGATATAGCTGGAACCAGCCCATATCACCGGCAGCTGGGCCAACCTCTTCCGGGGTGGCGGCGGCCACGGTTGACAGGCAATAGGGGATCCGCGCCCGCATCGCGCCGGCCGCCAGCTTGATCTCGGCCCGCGGCCAGATCAGCCCTGACATGCCAACCGGGGCAATGCCGAACGGATAGTGATAATCCTGCCCCATAAACCGCGTTGTCAGATCTGGGGCTTGTTCACCTTTCAAAATACCCGGCATAAATTGAATCGCGTCCAATCCGGCACGGTTGGTATGCGCCCCGGTTTCGCGGCCAGTGGCGCTGTCGAGATATTCAAATGCAAAATGCGGAATGCGTTTTTGGGCGCGGCGCCGCAAATCAGACAGGGCCGGAAATTCGGTATCAAGATCGCGTGTCATGGGGGGTACCTTTATATCTTCACTCTCATATCAAATGCTGCAAAAAGGGCGGGGTTAGGACGCGTTGTGTTTGCGCCATGCCGCCAGCAGCGAGATATCCTTGCCCGCCCAGCCGGCATCAGCTGCCTGTTGCGCGGTGGTTTCGGCGGCGGTGATGATGGGGCTGTCAATCGATTCGGCGCGCGCCAGTGCCGCCATCAAGGCCATGTCTTTCAATGCTTGATCGATCGCAAAATTGGAAACGCCCGATGTGCCGGTGTTCAGCAAATCGATGATTGGCGCTTGGCGCATTTTTGCCGGCCCGATTGCGCCCGAACTGTCGGTCAGAATGTCAAAGGCCTGTTCATAGGGAATGCCCCGGTTACCAAGCAGCCCAACGGCCTCGCCAAGCGCCCCCCAATAAACCATCAATGGCAGGTTGATCGCCAGCTTCATGGCCGCGCCATTGCCCACAGCGCCCATATAGTCAAGCCGCCGTGTCAGCTGTTCCAAAAGCGGGCGCACCCGGTCAAAGTCGGCCTTGTCACCCGCCGCCATGCCAACCAGTGCGCCATCGCGCGCCGGCTTGACGGTGCCGCCAACCGGACATTCGACAAAGGCGCCGCCTTTCGCCGTCACCGCGGCGGCCAAGGCCACCGCCCGGTCAGGCGACATGGTACACATTTCGATAATTGTGGTGCCGGCCAAATCACCACTGCACAGACCGTCAGCCCCATGATAGGCCGCCTCGGTCGCCGCATCATTGGCCAAGATCGACAGGATCATTTCACAACGGCCGACAAGTGCCACCGGATTGGCGACAGCCGTGACGTCATCAACCGCATCAATTTTGCTGGCGGTGCGATTCCAGGCGGTGATTTGATGCCCGTTTTCAATCAGCCGTTCGGCTATGGCCCGGCCCATCT
>CAZYKI010000043.1:11376-14643 GCA_964648035.1 uncultured Candidatus Puniceispirillum sp.
GCGGTGATTTGATGCCCGTTTTCAATCAGCCGTTCGGCTATGGCCCGGCCCATCTTGCCAAACCCCAGAATCCCGATATGCATCTGTCGCCTCCCCCGTTTCATGTTTGGTCGGTCAAGATTGCGCCTGATCGGTCGATCAAGGCAACGCTGTTTATGATGATTTGCTTATTTTTGTGCGTTTGCTGTGAATCGTGTGGCTAGGCGCACCGCAAGTTGTGCCGCTTCCCGGGCAATGCTGGCGCTGTCGCCAAGGTAATTGGCCGGGTCAAGTGCAGCCGTAATGTCGGCGGCCGACAGATGTTGGCTAATTTCGGGGTCACTGTACAGCGCTGCCGGTCCGCCGGCTTCAAGCGCATGATGCACAATGTCATGCGCCCGGCCACGCCCGACAAGCGGTGCCAATGTCATCATCAGATTTTCGGCGCATACCGCACTGCCAACGCGGGCTAGATTATCGGCCATTACATCGCGCCGGACAGTTAACCGGTCAAGCGCTTCAGCAAAGCCAGCACACATCCGCCAGGCCAGCGGTACCGCCTGATCAAGGGTGGCTGCCAGCACTTGGTTTGACAACGGGTCGCCTTCATGGCTGGTCCGGCCGGACTCAAGGGCGAGGGCGGCCATGCCCCGCAATTGGGCGGCATGGGCGGCAACCGGTACCACATATTTTGGATTGACCTTTTGCGGCATCGTCGATGATCCGATGGCCCCGGCCTCAAGCCGTTCGCCAAGTTCGGCATAATCCTGACCAATCAATGTATAGGCCTCGGTCATCACCCGTTCGACAAACATCGCCAGCAACGATAGCTGTAACAAATACTCGGCAAAGACATCATTGACCGTACGGCCGGGAACCAGCATTTCGCTCAGCCCCAGCGCGGCCGCCAACCGCCGGTTCACCTCGCGGCCTTGCGGCCCATAGGCATGCATCGCGCCGATGGCGCCACCAAATGGCAACACAAACAGCCGTTTGGCGGCATCGGTCAGGCGTGCTTCGGCCCGGTCCAATTCGGTGATCCAGCCGGCGACCTTGAACCCAAAGGTAATGGGCAGCGCATATTGCCGGTTGGTACGGCCGATCATCATTGTTTCAGCTTCGTCTTCTGCCAGCTGGCCAAGGCGGGTTGCGGCGGCAGACAAATGGTGGCGTATGGCCTGATCGGCCGTACGCAATAACAAAATACGCCCGGTCTGCATCACATTTTGCGTGGTGGCCCCCCAATGGACATAGTCACCCGCATCGCCCGCTGCCTTGGCCAGTAACCGCGTCAGCGACAAAACCGGTGCCATTGTCCGACCGATATCGGCAACAAGGGCGTCATGGCCAATCACGTCCAGCTGGGCTGCGGCGCTGATCTTGGCGGCGGCCCAATCGGGGATCATGCCAATATCGGCTTGTACGCGGGCGAGGGCCGCCTCGACATCAAGCCAGGCTTGCCACTGGCTGCTGCGGGCAAAAATCGAGTCAGGCGTATGGGGCATGGCGAGACGGGTCCGTGACTGACAGAGACAAGCGGGGAGATGCACAAGGCACCAATAGTGGCCAAAACGCTAGCAGCTTTCCACGCCGCCATCAATTGGACAATCGCGCCTTGAATCGCCGCGGCCCGTGGCCACGCACGGGGTTAATAATGCGGCGGTGGGCGGTCTTCATCGCTACGCAAAATGCCGCTGTCCGATTGCAGGGCCTGAACGCGGCGCGTCAGACTGTCGACAAGGCGCAACAAGGTCGCGATTTCCTTTTGTTGGGCATAGACCTCATCGCCAAGCTGTGCCAGTTCGGCCTGTATCTGGGCGGTTGTTTCTTCCAGCTGTTGAAGCCGCCGGTCTTGTCCCCCGGTCATGCGGCCACCGGGTCTACCGCCAGCAAGTCCAGCAGCGCCTTTTGATTGCGGGTCACATCGGCAATCGACAGTGAATCCAGCTCGGCGATAAAGGCGGCGGTCGCTCTTTGCAGGGCCTGCGAGAGATGACAGCGGCTAATCAGTGGACAAGAGTTGGTGGCCGCATCAAAGCATTCGACAAGATCAAGCGTATCCTCGGTCTTGCGTACAACCGCCCCGATAGCAATCTCGCTGGCTGGCATGGCGAGGCGAAACCCGCCATTGCGCCCACGCACGCATTGCAAAAACCCCCATTGCCCCAATTGATGGACGCATTTTACAAGATGCGATTTTGAAATGCCAAAAGCATCGGCGACTTCTTGCGCCTGACAAAGACGGTCATCATGAAGCGCCGCAAACATCAATGTGCGAAGCGCATAAGTGGTGTAATTGGTGATCCGCATAAGGCCTCCTATAAACTTAGATAATTTATATAAGTTTATGCTTGCACTGTAAAGCTAAATAAAATATATAAGTTTATAGTTATAGAGCAAATGTAACTTTCTTGTGGGGTCCGCAATGTGTGCAGATAAATTACCAGCGCCTGATGTTAAGGGGTTTTTTGACAATGACAGTAATACTGTCAGCTATCTGGTTGTCGATCCGACGACCAACAAGGCGGCGATTGTCGATTCGGTGCTCGATTTTGATTATGCGTCCGGCACCATGAGTTATGAGCATGCCGATGCGATGATTGCCGAGGTTAAAGCCCGCGGCCTTGATCTGGAATGGCTGATTGAAACACATGTTCATGCCGATCATTTGTCAGCTGCGCCCTATATTCAGCAACAGCTTGGTGGCAAGATTGGCATTTCCGAACATATTGTGACGGTGCAGAATGTGTTTGGCAAAATTTTTAACGCCGGCACCGAGTTTGAACGGGATGGCAGCCAGTTTGATCAATTGTTCACCGACGGTGATAGCTATCAGATCGGCACTATTACCGCCAAGGCGATTCACACCCCTGGTCATACCCCGGCCTGTATGGCGCACCTTATTGGCGATGCGGTGTTTGTTGGCGATACGATCTTTATGCCGGATGGGGGCACGGCGCGGGCTGATTTCCCAGGCGGTGATGCGCGCACCCTGTATCGCTCAATCCAAAAGATTTTGGCCCTGCCAGCAGATACGCGGATGTTTGTTTGTCATGATTATGCACCGAATGGGCGGGCTTTTTTGTGGGAAACCACGGTTGGTGCGCAGGCGGCATCGAACATCCATGTTGGCGCCGGCGCCAGCGAGGATGATTTTGTTGCGATGCGTGAGGCGCGCGACGCAACCCTTGCGATGCCGCGGCTGATCATGCCGTCGATCCAAGTCAATATGCGGGCCGGCCATATGCCGCCTGCCGAACCCAATGGCGAAACCTATCTAAAGGTGCC
>CAZYKI010000044.1:0-14505 GCA_964648035.1 uncultured Candidatus Puniceispirillum sp.
AACAATCATTCCTATTACAATGACGAGGATCACCAAATCAAAGTCGCGCGGCGGCGCGGGCGGGCGGAAGAGAACGCGCCGATCGGCCAGCGGATGGAGGGGCCAGCGCCCGACCTTGCCGGACTGGCACGGGGGCTTGGGCTTGAGGCACCAGAGCCGGTTACTGATCTATCCGAACTCCCCGCCGCGCTTGACCATGCGTTAGCGCGCCTTCAGGCAGGGGCCGCCATTGTATTGGAAGTGCGTGTCCGTCAGGAATATATTGGCACGCCATTGGTCGCGTTATCAGGAGCCTTTTGATGAAGCAGGAACAGTTTATCACCGTCGCCGACGGTACCAAAATCCGTTATCTCAAATGGTCCAACCAAAACGCGGTCAAACGCGCGGTGTTGATCCATTCTCTGGCCATGAACGCCGAATTCTGGGAACCGACGGTTACCGCCCTTGGCCCCGACTGGGACGTTATCGCCGTCGATTGCCGCGGGCATGGACAATCGGATAAGCCGGCTGGCCCCTATTCAGTGGCGCTGTTTGCCAGTGATGTGGCGGCGGTGATGGATGATGCCGGCTGGCAGGATGCGGTGGTTGGTGGTGCCTCGATGGGCGGGTGCGTGGCCTTGGCATTTGCCGAACACCATGCCAGTCGCACCAGCGGGCTGTATCTGATCGATACAACATCTTGGTATGGCGAAACCGCAATTGATGACTGGGAAGAGCGCGGCCAAAAGGCGCTTACCGGCGGCATGGAATCGATGATCGGTTTTCAAAAGACGCGCTGGTTTTCCGACTCATTCGTTGCACAGAATGACGATGTTGTTGATGCCGCGATTGCGGTGTTTGTCGCGAACAAGCCGGATGCGTATCTTGAAACCTGCCGGATGCTGGGGCGCTGTAATCAAAGCCATGCGCTGGCCAGCATTGCGGTGCCCTGCAGGATTGTGGTTGGCGAACAGGATTATGCCACCCCGGTGGCGATGGCTACCGCGATGCAGGCGGCGATTGCCGGGGCAACATTGACGGTAATCCCTGATGTGCGCCATTTCACACCGCTTGAAGTACCGGATCAAATCGCCGCGGTGTTACGCCAGTTTTAGCCGTTTTTGCCGCCTATCGCGGTGGCGCGGGCCAGCACATCCTTGGCGCGTTCATAGACCGGCATATCAATCATTTTGCCATTGATCTGGGCCGCACCGGCATTGGTCTGCCACGCCGCTTCCATCACCGTCACAACCTGCTGTGCGGCGCTGACATCATCGGCGCTAGGGCTAAAGGCCCGGTTGAGCGGCGCCACCATGGTCGGGTGAATGCATGTGGCCCCGACAAAACCAAAGGCCGCCGAGCGTAGCGCGGTGCGATACATCACCTCTGGGTCGGAAAAATCGGCCACCGTGTCCAGAATGCCAATCGGCATCAGCCCGGCGGCGCGTGCCGCCAGCGCCACCTGCAATTTCGGCGGGGTCAGGGTTTCGGCGCTTGGCGTCAAATGCGCCGCGGTGGCAAAATCCTCACCGCCCAGAATGAGCGCCACATTGCGGCTGGTTGCCGCGGCGATGCGTTCGGCCGCCAACAGCGCCTTGGGCGTTTCGATCATCGGCACAAAGCCAACCGTGCCATAGGGCATGCCGGCCTCGGCCTCAAGTGACGCCACCACCGCGTCGAGCGCGACCAGCATGCCGGCGCTTTCGGTCTTGGGCAGGAACAGCGCGTTGAGCCCGGGCTGGACCACCGCTTCCAGATCGCGGATCGCGTGCCGCAATGGCGCATTGATCCGCACCAGAATATCGGCCGGGCCCTGCGCCAGATCGGCAATCGCCTGCCGGCAGGTGGTGCGGGCGGCGGCCTTGTTATGCGGGGCGACACTGTCTTCAAGATCAAGGATCAGCGCATCGGCGCCGCGCTCCTGTGCCTTGGCCAGAAATTTCGGATTGTCAGCCGGCATATAAAGAAGCGAACGCCAGACCCGTGCTGTTTGATCCTGTCTCATTGGTTGTTACCTGTTCATTCAAAAAAATGGGTGACTATTTGATGCTGTTGCGGTCGAAAAAACTGGTGATGCTGTTGGTGTCAAACCCGGCCGATTGCAAAATTTCACGGCTATGCTGGCCCAGTTTGGGGGCGGCCATGCGCAGGCTTGCCGGCGTATCCGACAGGGTGGGGACCGGCTTATGGACCGGAATGGTCCCTAAATCATCATCCGGAATATCGCTGTAAATCTCGCGGTCGATAAAATGCGGGTCATGGCGAATATCGGCAATCGAATAGAGCGGCGCGATGGTCACCCCGGCCGCAACGAACACCGTCATCACCTCATCACGCGTGCGCGCCGCAATCCAGTCGGCAACAACGCCGTCAACAATCGCCCGGTGCTGCATGCGCGCCTCATTGTTGTTGAACCGCGGATCATCATTCATATCCGCCCGGCCGATGGTGTCAAACAGCCGCGCCGCCATTTGCGGGGTCGAGGCTGAGATCGACAGGAAATGCCCATCGCTTGTTGCATAGACATTGCGGGGAATGGCGATGTTTGACTGGTTGCCGATGCGCGGCTTTGGGGTGCCGGTGATCTGAAAATCCAGCGCTTCCGGCCCCAGAACCGACACGATCGAGTCAAGCAGGGCAAGGTCGATCATCTGGCCTTTGCCGGTGCGGTCGCGCGCCCTCAGCGCCATTGACACGGCATTGGCGCCATATAGCCCGGAAATCATGTCGGCCAAGGCCAGCGGGGGCAGTAACGGGCCGCCGCCGCGCTCGCCATTACGATGGGCAAAGCCAGACATCGACTCGACAAGCGTTCCAAAGCCCGGCCGCGCGCTATAGGGGCCGGTCTGGCCAAAGCCGGAAACGCGCAACAGGATCAGGCCCGGATTGAGAGCATGGAGCCGGTCAAGCCCAAGCCCCATTTTTTCCAGCGTTCCGGGGCGGAAATTTTCAATCATCACATCGGCGGTTTTGATCAGGCCGGTCATGATGTCAGGAAAATCGGATGATCTGAAGTCTAGCCCGATGCTTTTTTTGTTGCGTGCATAAACCTTCCAAAAGGTTGTCTCGCCGCCCTGTTTCCATGACCGTAGCGGGTCGCCCGCCGGCAAGGGCTCGATTTTAATGACCTCGGCGCCAAAATCGGCCAGTTGTAATGACGCCATATTACCGGCAACAAGGCGCGACATATCAAGCACCCTGATATCATTTAACGGACCGGTATTGTCGCCACCAAAAGACGCTGTCTTCCACGGTGATTGCCCTGTTGATTGTGTCATCTGGCGATGCGCCCCCGCTGGCCTCGTGAAGTATGAAATTTTCCACCTGTCATGATCGGTAGATTATAGCGAAATAATACCCAAATGATTTAGGCCATTCAAAATGGTCTGGATTGCAATCGCCGCCAGCAAAATACCGACAAGGCGCGACATCACCGTCGAGATCGTCAGATTGATGAAACGCGACCCCCAACTGGCAAGATACAAGATGATCGCCGATGCCGCCAAGGCCAGACATACCGCGGTTAAATTCAGCATCGAGGTGTCAGCCGTGGTGAAATCACCAAACACCATGATCGATGTGATCGCGCCCGGACCGGCCAGCAGCGGCACCGCCAGCGGGCTTGACGAAATGCGGATCAGTTCCTCGGCAGCATTCGGGCTGCCGGTCGCGGCGCGGCTTTTGCGGGCCTGACGCCGGCCATTGACCATTTCAACGGCAATAATGAACAGGATAGCCCCGCCGGCGATATTGAACGTATCGGGCGATATTTTCAGATGTGACAGGATTAAATCACCAAAAAAACCGAAAAAAATCAGCACAAAGAACGCAACAAAACAGCCACGCAGGGCGATCCGTTGCTTTTGTTTATAGTCATATTGCTCGGTCAAGGATAAAAAAATCGGGATCGTGCCGATCGGATCGATCACCGCGAAATAGATCAGAGATAAAGATACAAGTTCGGTCATGTGGTTTCGTTACGGCTGGTCGCGTTTGGGCGGCGGCAGGTAAAGCTTGCCTTTACAGGCCGACACGGCACCATGCGCTGGATTATCTTTTGTTTAGAGTAGACATCATCGCGAGAATTGGTACCGTTTTTTCATCTTTATCTGTTCTGTCCGAGGTAAGAGCGTTGGCTGTTCCTGATCATATTGACATAAAAGCCGCCTGGTATGGGCCCGATCTTGCCGCCCGGCCCGACCTGTGGGTCTATGATTTGTCGGCAGCAGATATTGCCGCGCTGGAGGCGGCAGCGCACAGCTTTCGCCAGACCGGCATGCCGCTTGGCACAATCAGCAAACAGACATTTCCGCTGGACGGTTTTGCTGATTTCTTGGCCGAGATGCAGTCTGAGTTGCGCGACGGCATTGGCTTTCGCCTGCTACGCGGGCTGCCGGTGGCAGCGTATGATGCGGAAACCTACGCCACGATATTTTGCGGTATTGGCGCCCATCTTGGGTCGGCGCGGTCGCAAAATGCGGCCGGTCACCTGCTTGGTCACATTCGTGATATCGGGGCTGATATCAATGACCCCAAAACGCGGATTTACCAGACCACGGCGCGGCAGAGTTTTCATACTGACAGCTGCGATGTGGTCGGACTCCTGTGCCTGAAAGAAGCCGAAGAGGGCGGCGATTCAATGCTGGCCTCGAGTGTGACGGCCTATAATGAGATTTGCCGTCGACGCCCCGATTTGGTGCCAGCATTGTTTGAGCCGGTTGCCACCGACCGGCGGGGCGAGGTGCCGGAAGGCCAAGACCCGTTTTTTACCATTCCGGTGTTCAACTGGCATGCCGGTTATCTGACCTGCCTTTACCAGCGGAACTATGTCAATTCCGGGCAGCGCTTTGCTGATGCCCCCAAATTGACCGCCCAGCAAAAGGCGGCCCTTGACCTGCTTGATGCTATTGTCAATGACCCGGCGATCCATCTTGAAATGCGTTTGCGGCCGGGCGACATGCAATTTGTCTATAATCACAGCCTGCTTCATGACCGGACCGGATTTGTCGATTGGGAAGATCCGGCCGAACGCCGCCATTTGTTACGCTTGTGGCTGTCGCTGCCGGTTGACAGGCCGCTGCCGCCAGTGTTTCGCCAACGCTACGGTGATATCACCATCGGTAATCGGGGCGGGGTAATAACTAAACAAACCGTGCTTCATGCGCCGCTTGATGCGTGATTTTTTCAGCATTTTCCTGCGGGGCGCTGGCTGATAGACTGCTGCTAATCCTTATGTTCGAGACCGCTATATCGTATCGCTATGTCCGATCACCTGCCGCAACGGCCGCCTCTTTTTATTGATTTTACCAGCGGTGCTGTCGAGCATCGGCGTCGCTTTGGGGGTGGGCGTGGTCAAGCCTTGGCGCGGGCGGTGGGTATGAAGCCGGGCGTCACACCGGCGATTGTCGATGCGACGGCTGGTCTGGGGCGGGATTCGTTTTTGCTGGCAAGCTTGGGGGCCGAGGTCACCATGATCGAACGCAATGACGCGATCCATGCGCTGCTGGCCGACGCGCTGGCCCGCGCCCATGATGCGGGCGGCGTCTACCGCGATATCGTGGGGCGGATGCGCTTGCTTCACGGTGACGCGATCCGCCTGTTGCCGACGCTCGCACCGGCGGTTGTTTTGGTCGATCCGATGCATCCGCCGCGGGGCAAATCTGCCCTCGTCAAAGCCGAGATGCGGCAGGTGCGGTCCATTGTTGGGACCGATGATGATAAAGTCATGTTGATCACCGCGGCGATTGCCGCCGCGACCAAACGGGCTGTTGTGAAATGGCCAGCCAAATTGCCATTACCGGCGGGTGTGCCCACCGCATCGCATCAAATTGCCGGTAAAACCACCCGCTATGATGTGTTTATGCGGCACCGTGACTAGCCCATAAGGCAGTCCAGTAATTGGGTGCTTTTCAAATGTCGGCAAGCCAGTATAGTGATGACAGGCTGAGCCATCCGGTCGGCTTTAGCATGCATATTGTCTCATTGGCATCTGGGCATTCTGGTAAAAAGGCTTTGTTATGGATCATAAGATTGGTGTTATTCCGTTCGATGTCGATGGTGATCGTATTGCTATCATGTTTGTCACATCACAGCGTCGCGGGCGCTGGATCTTGCCAAAGGGTAATCTGGCACCGGGCGAAACCCATAAAAAGGGGGCCAAACGTGAAGCCTTTGAAGAGGCTGGAATCAAGGGCAAACTCTTAAAAGAGCTGCCAATGACAATGGTCATCACCAAAAGCGGCCAAGGCGGGCTATCCGAAGTGGCGGTGACCTATTATCCGATGCTGGTGACCAAGCAGCATGACGACTGGCCTGAAAAAGCCAAGCGCGAACGCCATTGGGCCTTGCTTGAAGATGCGACACGGGTCACCGACCGCGAGGATTTTCACCATGTGATAAAGGCGTTTTCGGCGCTCAAGCCGCTCATATTAAAATCTGCAAAAGATAGAAAAGCAAAGCCGCCAAAATCGCCGATGCTGGCACAGTAATTATCCACGCCGCACCAATCGACAACACAAAGCGCCGACGTACCAGTTTGCGCCGCAAACGAATATTGACGTTATTAAAGGCGTCAAGCGCTGTATGGTTCAGCTTATGTCCTGGTTTCAGCCGGCGTTTGTCAGGGTTTTCCATATATTCACGCAAAAACCCGACACCAAAAATCGCACCAATGGCGATATGGGTAGAGCTGACCGGCAGGCCCAAGGTGGTGGCAATCAACACGGTAATCGCCGATGCCAGAGCAACACAATAGGCCCGTGGCGCGTTCAACCGGGTGATTTTCTGGCCAACGGTCGTGATCAATTTTGGGCCAAACAGCAACAGGCCAAGTGCAAGGCCAGCCGCGCCAATAATCATCACCCACAGGGGGATCGCCACTTTGGCGGCAACGCCGGCATTGCTGAAGGTTGAAACGATGGCGGCTAGTGGTCCGACCGCATTGGCCACATCATTGGCCCCATGTGCAAAGCTTAACAACGCGACGCCGATGATCAGCGGCAGATGGAACAATGTATAGATATGTTTTTTGGCGTTGGTGATCCCGCGCGCGCGCCGCTTGATATAGGGAATCGACAATAGCCAAGACATCACAAAGGCAACCGCCGACCAGATCACGATCTCAACCACCGATGGCTTCCATATTTTCTTCAGCCCCTTGGTAGCCATATAGGCGCAAAAGGCGCTGGCCATAACACCGATCAAAACCGGCACCCATGTCTGTGCGGCCTGTTTGCGATCGGCTTTGCTGGTAATGTTGACCTTGATGAAAAACAGCAAAGCGGCCGCTACAACGCCGCCAAAGACCGGGGAAATAACCCAGCTGGCGGCAATCTTTGACATGGTGCCCCAATTTACCAGGCCAAAGCCGGCACCAGCAATCCCGGCGCCCATCACGCCGCCGACAATCGAATGTGTTGTCGAGACCGGCGCATTAAGATAGGTGGCCAAATTGATCCATAGCGCCGCGGCAAACAATGCTGCCAGCATCAAATTACGAAATTCACCAACCGCAACGCCATCGCCCGGTTTAATGATGCCTTTGGCCACCGTTTGCACAACATCACCGCCGGCAAGAATAGCCCCGGCACTTTCGCAGATTGCGGCAATCGTTACCGCCGCCAAAACGGTCAAGACACGGCCGCCAACAGCAGGTCCCATATTGTTGGCGACATCATTGGCACCAATATTTAGGGCCATATAGCCACCAATGATGGCGGCGGCCACCAGCATAATGATATCCTCGCTGGCCACTTTCAGGCTGAGGCTTCCATAAACACCGACAATACAAAGAAAAATGCCCGAAATAACAAAGGGCAAAAAACCGGCGAAAACGCTTTTGACTTGCCCTTGCTGATAATCCATGCGCCGCAAATCATTGACATAGCGGTTGGATTGCTTGAGGGGATCGTCGGGTTTCATGGGTTCCGCCCTTGTTTTACCAAATTTTATACACAGGGGCCGGAAAGCCATGAGATGCCGTTCGCACCCGCATTACAGCCGGCGCAGATCAGGCGCGGCATACCCTACGCGAAACCCGCGTATATTGAAAGGGCTAGAGCGTCAAAAGGCCGATCAGCAGGGCGCATGTCCCAAAAACTGCCGGAACCGCGTTTTGACATAAATGCCATCGACATGCGGCAAGGCGCGCGGCGGATTATCGGTGGTGATTTTCACCACGGCAAGGCGCGGCCCGGATGGTTCATTCGGCATGTTCCGGAACGCGTCAAGCGTGTCATAATCATAGATCGTTTGGGTGTTGGTAAAGCCGCATCCGCTGGCAATATCGGCCAGATCAACGCCGTAGGACGTGTGGCTTTGCTGCATGCCGGTTTCACCAAAATGCCCGTTATCGAGGACGACGATTGATAGATTGTCTGGCTTTTGCGCGGCGACACTGGCCAGCGCACCAACGCCCATCAATGCCTCGCCATCGCCGGTGATCACCATGACCTGTTTGTCAGGTTCGGCAATAGCCAGGCCAAGGCCAATCATCACCGCGCCGCCCATGGCACCCCATAAGTAGAAATTGGCGTCATGGTCACCCGCCGCAAACACATCATATGTCGATGATCCAAGGCCGCAAACGACAAGCATATCACCGCGGTCACGGACCAGATGTTCAACCGCTTTGCGGCGTTCAATTGTAACAGTCTTACCCATGGCTACCATACCTTGCGGCCGATAAGCCGCTGTGACAACAAGATTGCAATTTTCTGCTCGCTGGCAAATACCGAATAGAGGGCGGCATCAACGGTGGGGCCAACCTCGTCCGGGCTGTTGCAGCGCATGACCTCAACGCCCATCATTTCAAAGCTGGTTTGGGTGGCACGCGCCATCGGCACTTGCCATGAATTGAATTCGCCATATTCGCCGCGCATACTGACAATTGTCAAAAACGGAAAGTTGCAGTTGGTGACAAGGCTCAACATATTGACGCAATTGCCAACACCGCTTGACTGCATCAACAACACCGATTTTTTGCCGCCAAGCCAGGCGCCACAGCACGAGGCAACGCCTTCTTCCTCGGTGGTCAGCACCAATGGGGTCATAGCGGGGTCGGCATGGACCCGGCGAATAAGATGCGCATGGCCGGCATCAGGCACATACGGCACCTGGCTAACGCCAGCAGATTTGAAGGCATCGAAAATATCATCTTCCCAGCTTGGGGTGGCGGCATTCATCATAGGACTCGTGAAAAATAGGACAGGATGGTTGTTCTGAAGCGACCGCTGCAGACGCAGGATGGTGGATGCAGGAACGACCAAGGCGGTTTTACCTCACGCCAGTCCCCACGCCACAACTAAAAAATGATCCGGCGGTAAAAGCAAACGAAAAATTTCTGATCATATAAAAGTTTTTGCGACATGTTTCGAACAGCATTGGCAGGGTGGTGAATTGCTGGCACTCTTAGCGCATCGCATTGCGGCCCTATCGCGCGGCAGCTATCAAATAATTTCACCAGTAGGAGTGTCTTATCGATGGAAAATTACCGGCATTATATCAACGGTGCTTATTGTGACCCAGCATCTGGTGATTGGTTTGACAGTGAAAACCCCTATACCGGCGAGGTATGGGCCAAAGTGGCGCGCGGCAATGCGGCCGATGTCGATGCGGCCGTTGCCGCCGCCAAGGCGGCGTTTGACGGTGAATGGGGCGCAACAGGGCCAACAGCACGCGGTAAATTGCTGGTGCGGTTGGCCGAGATTATCGAGCGTGAAGCGGTTCGCCTTGGCGAGATCGAGGTGCGTGACAACGGAAAACTGATTGCCGAAATGGGCGCCCAGACGAAATATCTGGCTGAATGGTATCGGTATTTTGGTGGTTTGGCTGACAAAATTGAAGGGGCGGTGATTCCGTCAGATAAGCCGGGCATTTTCAATTTTACCCGCTATGAACCGCTTGGCGTCATCGGCATGATTACCGCATGGAATTCGCCCTTGTTGTTGCTGGCATGGAAGCTGGCCCCGGCCCTGGCGGCGGGTAATACGGCGGTGATCAAGCCATCGGAATATACCTCGGCGTCAACGCTGGAATTTATGGCGCTGATTGAAGAGGCCGGGTTTCCGGCCGGGGTGGTGAATGCGATCACCGGTTTTGGGCTCGAGGTTGGCGCCCCGCTTGTTGACCATCCTGACGTTGATAAGATTGCCTTTACCGGATCGGATGTGTCCGGCCAGAAAATTTATGAGGCCGCCGCCAAGAAGATTATGCCCGTGACGTTGGAACTTGGCGGCAAATCGCCAAATATCGTGTTCGAAGATGCCGATTTTGAAGCGGCTGTGATGGGCGCGATTTCAGGTATTTTTGCGGCGACGGGCCAGACTTGTATTGCCGGGTCGCGGCTTTTGGTGCAACGGTCGATCCATGACAAATTTGTTAAGCGACTGGTCGAGGTGGCTGGGGCGGCCAAAATTGGCGACCCGATGTCAACCGATACCCATGTCGGGCCGGTGACAACGCCCCCCCAATATCAAAAGATTCTGGACTATATTGATATCGCCAAAAATGAAGGGGCAAATTGCGTGCTTGGCGGCGGCGCCTATAGCGGTGCCGGGGCCAAAGGCAAACAATTTGTCCAGCCAACAATTTTCACCGGCGTGAACAATAAAATGCGTATTGCGCAAGAAGAGGTGTTTGGCCCGGTATTGTCGATTATCCCGTTTGATGACGAGGACGAGGCGGTGGCGATTGGCAATGATATTGTCTATGGCCTTGCGGCTGGGGTCTGGACCAGTGATATCGGCCGCGCGTTGCGTATGTCTGAACGGTTGAAAGCCGGCACCGTGTGGGTGAATACCTATCGGGCGGTCAGCTTTACCTCGCCATTTGGCGGCTACAAGCGAAGTGGCGAGGGGCGTGAAAGCGGCAAGGAATCGATCAAAGAGTTTTTGCAGGTCAAATCAGTATGGATTGCCCAGCAAACCACGGCTGCCAACCCCTTTATCATGCGGTAGCGTGGTCAGGCGGGGTGACGCCGCGCCAGTATATGTTGGATCATGGCTGGTTTTGGCGTGTCAACCCGGCCGTGAAAATAGTCAAGAATGTCGAAATCAGGCGGCAGGTGGGCGGCAAGCTCGCCCTCTTGAAGCAGATAGTCGGGATTGCGTGGCCTGCCAAAGGCGGCATGGCCACTGGCAAAGGTCTCATAAACAAGATAGCCGCCCGGCCTGACAAGCGCGAATAGCCGCGCCAGTCGCGGGCGGTAGAGGTAATTTGTCACCAGCACGATATCGAAGGACTGGTTGGTAAACGGCCATGGCGCGGCCTCAAGGTCATGGCAAAGCGTCGTCACATCAGCGCTGGCGGCGTTAAGACCGGCCAACGCATCTTGGTCCCGGTCAACGGCGGTGATCGCGAACCGCCCCGGCCAGCGGGCCGCTATGGCCGTGCTATGGCGCCCAGACCCACAGGCATAGTCCAGAAGATGGCCGCCAACAGGCCAATGCTGAAGGCTGTCCATGACCCAGGGGGATGGGCTGCTTTTGGGTGCGGGCAGCACCGGATCAGCCTTGTGGCGTGCTAAAAAACGCGATGAGCGCATCGCAGGTTTCATCCGGCGATTCCTCGGCCAAAAAATGCCCGCCCGGAATGCTGTGACCGCGCACCTCATGCGCGACCTTCTGCCACTCGGCGACCACATCATAGGCGCGGCCGACAAAGCCGATCTCGCCCCATAATGCCAATACCGGCATCGCCAATTTCGTGTCAGCATCGGCCGCGTCATGCACAAGATCAATGCTGGCGGCGGCGCGGTAATCCTCGCAGGAGGCATGGATGGTGGCCGGATTGGAAAAGCAGCGTAGATATTCAGCAAAGGCTGGTGCGGTAATCGCGCCCGATGTACGGCCCCATTGGCCGGTTTTATGCTCTAAGAAAAATTGCGGATCATGGCCGATCATGGTTTCCGGATAGGGGGCCGGTTGGATTAGAAAAAACCAATGATAATAAGCGGTTGCAAATGTTTTATCGGTGGCTTCATACATCGCTGCTGTTGGGGCGATATCAAGCACCGCAAGATGGGTGACCGCCGCCGCATGGTCGCGGGCCAGCCGGTGTGCAACCCGCCCGCCGCGATCATGGCCGGCAACGGCAAAGCGGCTATGTCCCAAGGCCTGCATCACCGCTACCATATCGGCCGCCATCGCCCGTTTGGAATAGGGGGCGTGCGTGGCGTCAGTTGGCGGCTTGTCGCTGTCGCCATAGCCGCGCAAATCAGGGATCACAACGCTGAATGTTTTGGCCAGCCGCGGCGCGATCTTGTGCCACATATATCCGGTTTGCGGATAACCGTGAAGCAATAGTAATGGTGGGCCGCTGCCTGCATAGCGTACATGGATGCCAATATCGCCGTGGTAAATTGTCTTGGTTTTGAAATCGCGTTCAAATTGCATGATGGGCGTTTCCGTCAGCGGGTGAGGGGGTGATAGGGGCGGGGGATGAATTTGTGTCAGGGGTATGGTGCTGGCGCACATGGTCCCAGATCCGGACAAGATGCTGGTCTTGCGCGCCGGTGGTGCGGATCAGGTTGATTGTCATGTCAATATCCCAATCCGGCTGGCCGGCTCGGACCAGCACACCGCTGACAATATCGGCATTGACGACGCTTTCCGGCAGCCATGAAAGGCCGGCCCCCTGCCATGCCCTCACACGGATCGCCCCAACCATTGAATGTTGATAAACCGGTTTCAACCGCCCCGCGTCAAGCCGGCCTTTCATATGCCGTGAAAATAGCTGACCAAGCGATGATTGGGCCGAAAAACCGACATAGGGTAAAATTTGCTCTTTTGGCGCATCAAGCGGGTAGAGCGGTACCCCGTCATCATCGGGTTTGGAAACGGGGATCAGCCGGTCATGCCCGATGATCAGGGCTTCCCCCTGCGCCCCGCGAAGGGTGCCTTCGATTAACGGGCTGTTATAGGCAATCAGGAAATCCACCTCACCGGCCCGAAAGCTGGCGATACAATGATCAAGGTCATCGGCCCGGAGACGCGATTTGATCGGACCAAATTGATTTTCAAATCCCTGTAGCCAATCGGGAAAAAAACGCCACGCAACCGAATGCTGGGCGGCAAAACGCACAATATAGCTGTCATCCATCTGGTCACTATCACGCAAAATATCACGCTCATCCGACAATCTTTTGAAACTCGCCAAGGCCGCTTCAAGCAATTGCGCGCCAGACGGGGTCAGACACACCGGCCGCGACCGCCGGTCAACCAAGGCGAATCCGGCCCACTCTTCCAAAGCTCGGATGCGGCGGCTAAGGGCCGGCTGGCTGACATTGCATTTGCGCGCGGCCAGCGAAAAATGCCCGGTCGCTTGCAAGGCTGCCAAGTCACTAAACCATGCAAGATTCATCAAAACCCCTATTATGCAAAAAATGCATCATGTGAATGCAAAATAAACATTGGCTTTTATCGCCTGATCGCGTCAAGGTTTTTCACCACGCCAATTGATACAATGAACAAGAAAGATGCGACGATATGGTCAAGCAACTCAGTGATTTTCCCCGCGTTTCCCTGTGCCATCAGCCAACCGCACTTGAGGATATGCCGCGCCTTGGCGCAGCGTTGGGTGGCCCGCGACTGTGGATCAAGCGGGATGACTGCACCGGTCTTGCCTCGGGTGGTAATAAAACCCGCAAGCTGGAATTTTTAATAGCTGATGCGCTTGAAAAAGGCGCTGATATGGTGGTGACACAAGGGGCGGTGCAGTCCAATCATGTGCGCCAAACGGCGGCGGCGGCCTGTAAATTCGGGCTTGATTGCCATGCGCTGCTTGAACGGCGGGTGCCTGACCGCGCGCCTGATTATGAAACCACCGGTAATGTGCTGTTCGATCACCTGTTTGGCACAACCCTGGAATATCGGCCTGCCGGGCTGGATATGAATGCTGAGGCGCTGGCGGTGACTGAAACGTTGGCCGCGGCCGGACGCAAGCCCTATTTCATTCCCGGCGGTGGGTCCAATGAGATTGGCGCGCTTGGCTATGTATCTTGCGCTTTTGAGTTGCTTGATCAGATTAAACAGCAGCAGCTTGATGTTGGCTGGATTGTTCTGGCATCGGGTAGCGCGGGAACACATGCGGGGATGCTCGCTGGCCTGCATGCGGCTGGATCCGACCTGCCAGTCATGGGGATCAGTGTGCGTCATCCGGCTGACAAACAAATTCAGGTGGTTCACAAGTTGGCGGCAAGCACCGCCGCCCAGCTAACTGATGCGCCACTTGGCGTTGAAAAAGTGATTGTTGATGACGGCTATGTTGGGGCTGGGTACGGCCAGCCCACGCAAGGCACGTTGGATGCGATCAGTCTTATTGCCCGGCGCGAGGGTGTGTTGCTTGACCCGGTTTATTCGGGCAAGGGGCTTGCCGGGTTAATTGGCCTTGTCGGGCAAGGGTTTTTTGAAACGGACAAGGATGTGGTGTTTTTGCATACCGGTGGTTCGGCGGCGTTGTTTGCTTATGGCGACCAATTAACCGCTGACGCCGCGATGGCAAAAGCGGGCTAATGGGCTGGTTGTCACC
>CAZYKI010000045.1:0-14407 GCA_964648035.1 uncultured Candidatus Puniceispirillum sp.
AGATGTCATGACTGAAGATATAGGCAGGCTGCCGCGTTGCGGCCTTCACTCATCAGGACGTTCCATGTGCGGCAGGCCGCTGCTGTCGACATCACCTCAAGACTGACAGCACGAGCCCGGCATGCGGCGACAAGGCCGGTCAGCGGGTCTTGGGGGGCCGCACCTGCACCCAAGATCAACAAAGGCGGTGGTGCGTCTCCAAGCAGCGGAAAAATTATGCCGGCATCGACATCGATGGGATCGCGCGGTGGGGTCCATGGCTGGGTCAGGCGCGGCAAAATGACGACAGGCCCGTTATGTCTTGTGCCGCTGATCCGAAACCCCTCCACGTCATAGCCATGGACAAGCTGGAGATCGCCGTCACCGTCAAAACTGACAATCTTGACAAGGCTGTCGCTGTTATCAGCTGGCATGCTATGGCCGTTCATATTCGGGTTTGTCGATACCGTCATCGTCAAGGCTGCTGCGCTTCAAATCGAAACGCGACAATAGGCCAACCGCCACAAAGACCGATGAATAGGTGCCAATCACAACACCCCAAATCATCGCCAGCGCAAAATCGCGCAACACCGCCCCTCCAAACACCACGATTGCCACAAGCGCCAGCAACGTGGTGACCGATGTCATCACCGTGCGCGACAATGTCTCATTGAGGGATTTATTCAAAACATCCATGACTTCGTAGGATTTGTAACGGCGTAAATTTTCGCGCACCCGATCGAAAACAACCACCGTGTCATTGATCGAATAACCGGCAATGGTCAGGATCGCCGCCACTGTGGCGAGGTTGAATTCAAAACTTGTCAGCGCAAACAGGCCGATCGTAGTCAGCACGTCATGCGTCAACGCCATAATCGCCGCAATCGAGAACTGCCATTCAAAGCGGAACCAAATATAGACCATGATCGCCAAAATCGCGCTGAAGACAGCCAGAATGCCCTTTTCTGCCAATTCCGCCCCCACCGTTGGGCCGACAAATTCGGTGCGCCGGATGTCATAATTTTGCCCCAAGGTCTGACCAATTTTTTCAATAGCGGCAATCTGCGCTTTTTCATCACCCGCTTGGCGTTGCACCCGGACCAAAATATCGGTTTCGGTGCCGAATCCTTGCAAGCTGACATCACCAAGGTCAAGCTGCTGCAGTTGTTGCCGCACCGTGGCGATATCGGCCGGGCCGGCATTATGGCGTGCCTCGATCAGGATGCCGCCTTTGAAATCGATACCGAGGTTAAGACCAAGGAGCGCAAACAAACCAATAGAGGCGGCAACAAGAAATGATGAAAAAATCAGCGCCAGCTTGTGGTGCCGCATAAAATTGATGTTGGTTTGGCTTGGTACGAGTTTCAGTCGCATGACAATTATTCCTGTCTAAAGCGCCAAGGTCTTGGGGCGCTTGCGCGCAACCCACAGCGCAATGAACATGCGCGTGACCATAACTGCGGAAAACAACGATGTGGCAATCCCGATGCCCAAGGTGACGGCAAATCCCTTGATCGGCCCAGAGCCGAAAATATAAAGGAACAAGGCAGCAAACAAGGTGGTCAGGTTCGAATCGATAATCGTTGCCAGCGCCCGCTGATAGCCACTGTCGATAGCGGCGATTACCGAACGGCCATTGGCAAGCTCTTCACGGATACGTTCAAAAATCAGCACATTCGCGTCAACAGCCATGCCGATTGTCAGCACGATCCCCGCAATTCCGGGCAGGGTCAGTGTTGCCTGTAACGCTGACAGGGCGGCAACAATCAGCACAATGTTCACGCCCAAGGCGAGATCGGCAAAAACGCCGAAAAGCCCATAGCTGAGCAACATGTAAATAATCACTAATAACAGGCCGACAAGCGCGGCGATCTCGCCTGCCGCAATCGAGTCAGCGCCAAGGCCGGGCCCAATTGAGCGTTCTTCCATCACGATCAGCGGTGCCGGTAACGCCCCTGCCCGCAGCACCAAGGCCAGTTCGTTGGTTTCGGCCACCGAAAAATCGCCGGTAATCTGCCCATTGCCAAAAATCTGGCTTTGGATGGTTGGCGCCGAGACCACTTTCCCATCAAGAATGATCGCGAATGGCCGCCCGATGTTGTCACCGGTAACTTTGCCAAACCGTTTTGCGCCGGCCGCATTCAACACAAAGCTGACGGCGGGACGGTTGTTTTGGTCAAACGTCGCCGATGCTGTGTCGAGCATCTCGCCACTCACCATCACTCTCTTTTCAATCAGATAGGCCCGCCCATCGCCGCTCGCACTCTCCATCAGTACGCTGCCTGGTGGGGTCCGGCCGCGTTGCCGCGCCTCATCGGCGGTCATCCGCATGTCAACAAGCTGAAATGTCAATTTCGCGGTACGGCCAAGAAGCCGTTTAACGGCTTCGGGATCGTCGACGCCCGGCAATTGGACCAGAACCCGGTCTTGGCCCTGACGTTGAATGATCGGCTCTTTGGTGCCTTCCGGATCTAACCGGCGGCGAATGATTTCGATCGATTGCTCAACGGCACGGGTTTGCATCGCTATCCGTCCAGCTTCGGTAAAGCCGATGGTGAATTGCGCGCCATCGGACGTTACCGCAAAATCCTGCCCCAATCCGGCCAATTCGGTCGCCGCCGCATCCAGTTTGGTGGTGTCGCGGATTTGCAATGTCACGCTGTTTTGGGTGGCACGAAGGCCGCTGAATTTAATCCTCGCTTCACGCAAATCACGGCGCACATTTTCGGCGAGGTCGTCAAGGCGTTCACGTTCAACAGCGTTGATATCGACCCGCAACAGCAAATGTGACCCGCCTTGCAGATCAAGCCCCAGATTGATCGACTTGCCGGGCAGCCAAGATATGCCCGCCCCTGTATCATCGCGTATCAAATTGGGCAGCGCATACAGCACCGCAAGCGCTGCAACCGCAAGTACAAGACATTTCTTCCAAAGGGGAAACTGCAACATGGGGCCCGCTTTTCGGCTGTTGTTGACGTCGGTCTTCAGATGATCCTTTTTGCCTGACCCATCCTGAGGGATGGTTGGTCAGGCGTATCGGTTATTTTTGTGGTTCCGTTTTGCCTTTGATGTCGGCAATCATCGCACGGACAACCTGCACCTTAACATCCTTGGCAATTTCCACTTCGACGGTTTCACTGTTCTCGGTGACTTTGGTGACTGTACCGGTCAGGCCGCCAGAGGTGATAATCTTGTCGCCACGGCGCACCGCCGCAATCATTTCACGATGTTGCTTGGCGCGCTTTTGTTGGGGCCGGATCAACAAGAAATAGAAAATGACCATCACCAGAATGATCGGCAGGAATTGGAACAGGCCTCCGGCAGCGCCATCAGCGGCTTGCGCATATGCAGGTGTGATAAACATCGCTAGACTATCTCCAAGAGCGGTTAAAATTTGTACCGGGGACCATAAACGCCCTTGCGCTTTGTCGCAATGACCCATATTCCCTTTTATACAGTTTTCCTGTTGATTGTCTGACAAACCAAGCGAAATACCGATATGCCAAAGTTGAAAGCCGATATTCTTGCCCAACTCACCCGTATTGCTGATACGCTGGAGCGTCGGCACCCCGGCAATATGACACCGGATGCCCTGCCCGCCGCCACCGCCTATGTCTGGCAGTCGGACATCCGCCAATTGGTACCCGTCAGCAAGGTGAATGGTCTTGATATCTCCCTGCTAAAAGGCATTGACGAGCAGCGTGATAATCTTTTGTCCAATACAATTGGGTTTGTGCAGGGGTTTCCGGCCAATAACGCCCTTTTATGGGGCGCGCGCGGCACCGGCAAATCCTCGCTTGTCAAGGCGGTGCATGGCAGTGTGATCGATCAGGGGTTTGACCTTGGTCTTGTTGAAATTCACCGTGAAGATATTGCCGATTTGCCGTTCTTGATGTCATTTTTGGCGCAGATAGACCGGTATTTTATCATTTTTTCCGATGATTTGGCGTTTGAAGGGGGCGAATCCACCTATAAATCGCTGAAGGCCGCGCTTGAAGGCGGTATCGAGGGACGGCCGGCCAATATCGTATTTTACGCGACCTCAAATCGCCGACACCTGATGCCGCGGCAGATGATGGAAAATGAACGGTCAACCGCGATTAGCCCGTCTGAAACGACCGAAGAAACCGTCTCCTTGTCGGATCGGTTTGGGCTGTGGATCGGATTCCATTCCATCGATCAAGACACCTATCTGGCTATGATTGATGAATATGTAAAATTTTACAATATCAAAGCAGGCGACATTGATGTTCGCCATGAAGCCTTGGCGTGGTCGGTTGGGCGCGGGTCACGATCCGGCCGCGTGGCGTGGCAATTTATCACCGACCTTGCGGCCCGCACTAAAACTAGGTTGAGCGGCAAATAAACCACGTAGAATCGGCCTATGACATAAAGCGCCGTGGATCTAGTGGCTGGCGGGATTTTCGTATTTCAAAATGAAGCTGCGGTGTATCAACGCGCCCAGTCATGCCAACCGCGCCGATGGCTTGACCGGCGGCAACGATATCCCCTTCTTTGACGACAATACCGTCTAGATGCGCATAGGCCGTGATAATGCCCCCATCATGCTTGACCAAAATCAATTTACCAAAACTCTTGATATTATCGCCAACAAAGGCAACGCGCCCCTTGGCAGCGGCCGTGACGGTGGTCCCGCTTGCCGCCGCGATATTGATACCGTCATTGTGAACGCCGCGTGCCGACGGGCCGAATTCCGCGATCACCTCGCCTTCTACCGGCCAGCGAAAACCACTAGCGCCGGCGGCTGGTGCGATGAATTTCTTTCGAGGAACGGTTGGCTTTGCCGCCGCAATGGGCGTTGGTTTTGGTTGGGTGGCGCCGGTGCTGCTGACACCGGCCGGTATGCCGGTATCAAGTACCGAGAAATCAAGCGTGCCGGGAAGCAACAGACGTTGCCCAACTTTTAATTCAAACGGCGGCGCCAAACCATTCAACTGCGCCAACTGGTATTGGCTAACAGCATAACGTTGTGAAATGCTATAGACCGAATCATCTGGTCCAACCCGGTGGGTACGGCGCGGGATCACTTTTAATATCTGCCCTTGCCGCACGTCATAGGGTGGTGCAAGGCCGTTTGTTTCAACAATCGACAGCGGCGGCACATCATAGCGGGTGGCGATGCTGTAGATCGTATCATTCGCCCGCACCTCGACAATGCCGTTTGGCGGCAAAGGCTCGGCCAGTTCCCGTAACGGTGCTGTCAATACGGGGGCCTTACTGTCTCGGTTCATGGTCAGGTTCGGGGCTTGGCAGGCCGCAACGAACATAACCATGCCAACCAGACCAAAGCGCGGCAGTTTGGCTATTATATCCGCTTTGAGCAAACCCGTTTGGGGCAATCGCGTCATCAGTCAATCCCTGATCAATGGCACAAATGTTACCGGCATAAGCGCGTTCCGTTCAAACCCTGTTTCGTGCCGGGTAATGGCCACAAGTTCCTGCTGTTTGCCCGGCCCTTCCGGCGCTACCATGATGCCGCCAATTTTCAGTTGCTGCAACAATATCTCGGGAATTTTATCACATCCGCATGTGATAATGATCCGGTCAAAAGGCGCGGCTTCAGGCCAGCCATTACCACCATCCCCATGCCGGTAGGTAATGTTCGAAATGCGCAGATCACGAAGCCTGTTTTCGGCGTCAACCAGCAATGGTTTCAACCGTTCCATCGTATAGACCCGCCGACATAAATGCGACAATATGGCGGCCTGATACCCACTGCCACAGCCAATTTCGAGAACGCGTTCACGACCAGTCAAGCATAGTGCATCCGTCATTCGTGCGACCACATAGGGCTGGCTTATGGTTTGCGCACAGGCAATTGGTAGAGACGCATTTTCATAGGAATGCTGGCGTAAGGCGGTTGGTACGAACAATTCACGCGGCACCGATTCCAATGCGGCCAGAACCCGGGCATTCAGCACGCCCATACCGCGTAATTTCATGATCAGGCGGGCTTTTTGTTCCTGAAAATCCGGGTCCATTAGCCTAATTCACCGTCAACCGCGAACGGTAACGGCGTCATACGGGTCAGCACCTCTTGTGCGGTCACATCCATCACCAGCGGTGTGACCGATATCCAGCCGTCATTAAGGACCGCCCGGTCACTACCAGGATTGGTGTCAGGGTTACTGTTCAACGGGCCAAGCCGGTAATGTCCCGGCCCGTCTCCCGCGATGATCACATCGCCAAGCTTATGCCGGTCAAGATGGGCGGGTTTGATGCCACGAATGGCGTCAGGATCAGTTTTTGGAAAATTCACATTCATAACGGTTCGCGGCGCTATCCCCAAAGCGATGATATGCCGGATAACATCCTCGGCATAGCGTTTGGCAGGCAGATAATCGATCGGGTCGTCACGCCCGTGACGCTGCGACAGAGCGATGGCTGGCAGCCCCAAAATCGCCGCTTCCATAGCCCCGGCAACGGTCCCAGAATAAAGGATGTCATCGGCCACATTCATACCGTGGTTAATGCCGGTCAAGACCAGGTCCGGCGGGCGGTCCATAATCGTGCTGATCCCGAAAATAATGCAATCGCTTGGCGTTCCTGAACAGCTATAGGATTGTGGGCCGACCTGATCAATCACCACGTCACGGCGCAATGTAATCGACCGCGAGGCACCCGACCGGTTGTCGGTCGGCGCAATCACCCATATATCATCGCTGAGCCGCGCGGCAATGTCCCGCAACAAGGTAATGCCAATCGCATCGATCCCATCGTCATTGCTGATCAAGATCCGCCCAACAGGCTTGCCTGCGATGGGTGCCATTATGACTGCGCCACCAGCCTGTCGGTGCCCATATAGCCATGTAAGGCGGCCGGCAGCAGAACGCTTCCATCTTCCTGCTGTCCATTTTCCAGCACCGCAATCAATGTACGGCCGACAGCAAGCCCCGACCCGTTCAATGTATGAAGAAAGCGCGTTTCGCTGTCGTTGGTGTCGCGGAACCGCGCCTTCATGCGCCGGGCCTGAAACGGGCCGCAATTTGAACAGGATGAAATTTCGCGATACATCCCTTTGCCGTCATCCTGACCCGGAAGCCAGACCTCAATATCATAGGTCTGTTCTGCCGAAAAACCGGTATCACCGCTGCAAAGTTTTAACACCCGATATGGCAAATCCAGCTTTTGTAGGATGGTCTCGGCACAGGCTGTCATGCGCTCCAACTCGGCGGCAGAGTCGTCCGGATGCACGATTGATACCAGCTCGACCTTGGAAAATTGATGCTGGCGGATCATCCCTCTGGTGTCGCGCCCTGCCGACCCAGCCTCGGATCGGAAACATTGTGTATAGGCGGTCATGCGTAACGGCAGCCGGTTGGCCTCGATGATTTCATTGGCGACAATATTGGTTAACGGCACTTCGGCGGTCGGGATCAACCATTTATCGCCGGTGTGATAGAGATCTTCGGCAAATTTTGGCAACTGGCCGGTGCCGGTCATTGTCGTGCTATTGACCAAGGCTGGTGGCAAGGTTTCGCGATATCCGAATTCCTCGGTATGGGTATCAAGCATTAGCGCGGCAATGGCACGTTCCAAGCGGGCGAGTTGGCCGGACAAAACGACAAACCGGGCGCCGGCCAGTTTGGCGCCCAAGGCAAAATCCATCTGTCCTAGCCCCTCGCCGATTTCGACATGGTCTTTTGGCGTAAAGCTGAATTGTGGAATATCGCCAACGGTACGGATCAGCGCATTATCTGCTTCGTCATTGCCGTCAGGCACCGAGCCATCAAGAATATTCGGCAATTCCAACAGATGGGCCTCAAGTTTTGCGGCAAGGTCTGTTTCTGCGGCTTCAAGGGCTGGTAACTGTGCCTTGATGTCATTGACTTCAGCGATCAGACTGTCCGCGTCACCGCCTTTGGCCTTAATCGCGCCAATGTCCTTGGACGCTTGGTTGCGGCGGGATTGCATGTCCTGAATACGCGCCTGCAAAGCGCGTCTATCGGCATCGATCTGGTTGATCTCGGCTGCGATAGGCGGCAAGCGCCGCCGGGCCAGCGCAGCGTCAAAAGCGTCAGGGTTCTCGCGAATAAAACGTATATCATGCATGGGATTGTCGTACCTTTAGTTCCGGGCTTTGTTCTGGCTGTTATTCTGTTAAACATAAGGTGTCGCATGAACGACGCCCAAACCGGACCTTGTTTTGTCTAACTATTATCAAATTCTTCTGGCGGCGGTGTTACCATGCGCGCACCGAAAATAGAAACCTCGTAAAGCAGAATAATCGGGATCGCCAATAACAGCTGTGAGATCACATCAGGCGGTGTCAGAATGGCCGCAACAACAAAAGCGACCACAATCGCCACCTTACGTTTTTCGGCCAACCCTTGATGCGTTACCAGTCCGGCGCGCACCAGCAATAACAGAATGACGGGCAGTTCAAACGCCAAACCAAAGGCGAATATCAACCGCATCATCAAGGATAGATATTCGCTTATGCGTGGCTCCAGTTCAATGGCCAACGCCCCATCGCCGCTACCCATTTCAAACGACACGAAAAAATTCCACGCCATTGGGGTGACAACGTAATACACCATTGCCGCGCCAGCCATGAACAGCAGCGGGGTTGCGATCAGGAATGGCAGGAATGCCTTTTGTTCATTTTTATACAGGCCGGGTGCGACAAATTTCCAGATCTGCATGCTAAGAATGGGGAATGTGATGCATAATGCGGTGAAAAAGCCAACTTTGATTTGCGTAAAAAACCCTTCATGAAGCGCGGTAAAAATCATCCGGCCGCCGCCCCGGGCTTCAAAAATCTCGGCCAACGGGGCCTGCAAAAACACAAAGACCTGATAGGCGATACTGTTGCTTGTCGTTCCCGGCAAGGGCGCAACGCTGATCAGGAACACCACAAGAAACACCGCCAAGGCGATGCCAAGACGGTTGCGTAGTTCGGTCAAATGACCGATCAGCGTCATGCGTCCGTCGTCTAGCTGGGAATTATTTGTGTTTTGACCGGCCATCCTGGTTCATATCCTGCTGCTAGCGCGACGCCGGTTTGGCGGCCGATTTGCGTTTGGTCGCCGGCTTTGCCCGGTCAGACTTGGTTTTGCTGGATTGGGATGCGGCGGGTTTGTTGACCGTGGCAGCCATTTCTTTACCTGCACTTCCGGCCAGATCGCGAATATCCGCTACGTCATCGTCCATTGTGCCTGCTGTCGCCGCGTCTTTCAGCTCGTCAACAGACTCCTTTAGCTTTCCATCAGGGTCAAGCGCATCGGCGACACCGGAAAGATTACCGCGCTTTACTTGTGATAGGGTTCCCTTGATATCCCCAAGTTCGGCTTCATCGGCCATATCCTGCATACCGCGCGAAAATTCGGCGGCCATTGATCTGACCTGACGCATAAATCTGGTAAAGCCACGAAGCATCGCCGGCAGTTCTTTCGGGCCAACCACCATGATCAGCACAAAAGCAACTACCAGAAACTCCCAGCCGCCAATATCGAGCATAGCGCGGCTCCTGGCGCTTATTTACGCGCGGCTTTTTTGGCGCCCGCTTTTTTAGCAGGTGCTTTCTTTTTTGCAGCTGCCTTTTTAGGGGCGGCTTTGCGCGCGGCTTTTTTGGGGGCTGGTTGCGCGACCTCTTCAATCGCGTCGGCCTCGGAATCATCGCCTTCCGGCCCTTTTAGACCGGTTTTGAAATTCCGCAATCCCTTGCCAAAATCACCCATGATTGCCGAAATTTTGCCGCGACCGCCGAACAGCAGCAGAACCACGGCCAAAACGACAATCCAATGTAAAATACTGAAAGTCCCACCAAACATCTTTTGGTCCCCATTATCTGGTTTTATGGTTCGGCGCCCATGCCAAACCCCGCCTGTCTGGCACTATAGACAGCCATTGAACGGCCGACAAGATTTCCCGCACAAAAACCGACAGTGAAGCTTTAATAAATTACCGGTATTTTGCCGAAAACAGCGCTGCCAGCGGTAGGTGCCTGTCAGGCGGTGTCGTCCGTTGCAGCAAAAACAAAGCTTTGTGCCGGATCAACCTTGATCCGGACCTGACTACCAACCTCGATCGAGTTCAATCCGGGAATGCGCGCGTGAAGATGCAATTCGTCGGTGCCGGTCGGCACGGACAAATGGATTAAGGACGCACGTCCTAAAAGACGCGATTCCATCACCTCGCCAATGACACCATCGTTGCCGGGGTCGATAAGCAAGGCTTCATGCCGGATCACAACACTGGCTGCACTGCCATTCGCCAGTGCCGGCGGGGCAGCAAACCGGCCAATCGGGGTGATAACCCGTTTATTTTCAACGATCCCCTCAACGCGGTTTACCTCGCCAAAAAATTCCGCGACAAAGGCGCTTTTTGGCTGACAGTAAAGATTGATTGGCCGTCCGGTCTGCACAACCTGCCCGTCACGCAAAACCACAATCCGGTCAGACATGAACATGGCCTCTTCGGCGTCATGGGTGACCATCAATGCGGCGGCACCGGCTGCTTTTAATACATGCAGCATCTGGTCGCGAATACGTTCTCGCAAACGGCTATCAAGACCGGCATAAGGCTCGTCCAGCAGGATGACCCGTGGTCGGGGGGCCAATGTTCTGGCCAAAGCGACGCGTTGCTGCTGGCCGCCGGATAGTTCATGCGGAAACATGTCGGCAAGATCGTCAATACCGACCTCGGCAAGAATATCAAGGGCCCGTTTTGTTGCGGCACTGCCCTTTTCGGCCAGCCCAAACACCACATTTTGCAAAACGCTAAGATGGGGAAATAAGGCGTAATCCTGAAACATATAGCCGATACCACGCTGTTCCGGCGGCACCAGCATATCAGCGGTCGACAACAAGGTACCATTCAGGCTGATGGCGCCTTCGGTTGGTTTTTCTAGCCCTGCTGCCAACCGCAATAACGTGGTTTTGCCGCAACCCGATGGGCCCAGGAGCGAGACCACCTCACCCGGATTTACCGTAAAGCTGACATTGTCGACCGATACCGATCCATTATAGGCGTGGCGGATGTTTTCAAAGGTCAGCATTATCTTCACCGTCAAACCCGGCCTCAAGAAGACTGTCCTCAAGCAAGTCCTCGTCGCTCTCATCGGCATCGGCGTCAAGATCATCGGTGCCATGATCCATCATCGCCCCCAAAATCTGTCCTTTGCGCAGCAAGCCAGCCGCCTTCAGATCATCCATGCCGGGCAAATCGGTAATCTCGGCAAGGCCGAAATGATCAAGAAAGGCCGGGCTTGTGCCCCATGTCAGTGGCCGACCGGGGGTGCGCCGCCGTCCGCGCGGCTTTATCCAGCCCAATTCCAGTAAAATGTCCATCGTTCCCTTGGACAGGCTGATCCCGCGGATTTCCTCGATTTCGGCGCGGGTGACAGGCTGGTGGTAGGCAATAATTGCCAGTACTTCCAATGCTGCCCGTGATAAGGGGCGCTCGATCTGTTTGTGCTGACTTAGCCGTTCGGCAATTTCCGGGCGGGTTCTAAAGGCCCAGCTGTCGCCGACCTGACATAACTCAACACCGCTACTGCTGTCATAACGTTTGGCCACCAGGGCCAACACATCGCCAACGGCTATATCGTCCGGTAAATGCACCAGCAATTCCCGTTCCCGGACCGGTTTATCCGATGCAAAAATAAGCGCCTCAACCGTGGCAGCATGCATCACTAGCAGATCAGGCGCGGTCATGGCAGGTCTCTCAGTTTCATATAAAGCGGCGAAAAATGATTGTCTTGGCGTAGTCTTAACACGCCCTCCCGCGCCAATTCCAGTGATGCGACAAAATGCGATGCGGTCGCTGACCTAAAGTCCATCGCGGTTTCCAGTCCGGGGGGCAAATAATGCTGTAAAATTGTCCAGTCGGGGCTGCTGCCAATCAGGTTTCGTAACCGCCGTGCTGCCTCTTCTACCGAATAAAGACGGGTTGAGGCGATGGTCAATCTATCGGTATCGGCCATCGACCGAATATCACCATAACAGGACAGCAAATCATAGAGTGAAGCGGTCCATATCGCTTCGCTGGTTTTCGCAAAAAATTCAGGTGCGCCACGGGCAAACCGCTGCTGCCCCAGCTTTGGCAATGATGACAGGCGTTTGGCCGCCTGTTGCATCGCTTCAAGGCGCAAAAGCTGATAGCGCAATGCATCGGCCATATCGATAATTTCTTCGGCCTGTTCCGGTTCGGGATCAGGCAACAGCAAACGCGACTTGAGATAAGCCAGCCACGCCGCCATCACAAGATAATCGGCGGCGATTTCGAGGTCGAGTTCGCGGGCATTATTGATGAAGGACAAATATTGCTCAGCCAGCGGCAAGATCGCAATTTTGGTTAAATCGAGCTTTTGGTCGCGCGCCAAGCTCAGTAACAGATCGATCGGGCCTTCAAATCCGTCTAAATTGACAAACAGCGCCAGTTGCGCATCGCCGGCTGCTGGCGTGCTGTTGTTGAAATTGTCGGTGGTCTCGGTCATCAGATTTCCACAGCCAGATAACGTATGTGATTATTTATTCTTTGGGCGGTACATATTTGCGCAAAAAGCAATCCTGCCCGGCGCGCCGCAACACCGCACAAAGCTGATCCGCCGCATCGCGCGGTAGCGGTTCACTGACAACACGGTGAAACACGCCATTGGTGCCGGTATCTACCCGCATCGTTTCCAATTGCCGCGACTCAAGACGTTTTTTATGCTTTTCGGTCAGAATCCCGACAATTTCCAACGCCTTGTTTTGATCCCGAAACGCCGCTAGCTGGATCATATATAATGGTGCGTCGCCTTCAATGACCACAACGCGCTTGGTAATGCCAGAGGCGGATTTGGCGGGAGGTGCCGGCTTTTTCGCCGGAACAGAACTTGGCGGTGCAACCGGCTTTGGCGGGGGTTCTGCCGCGCTTGGTGGTGTTTTGGATGCGGTATCGACAGCCGCCGCGTCAGATTTGGGTTTATCGTCTTGTGTTCCTGCCACGCTAGCGGTTGTGTCGCCTGCGGTCGCCGGTGCTGTATTCGCTTTATCATCAGGCGTGTCAACAGCCAAAGCTGGTGGTTCCGGGCTGGCCGCACCGGGGCGCAGGGTCTCGGCTTGTTCTTGACGCGCCGTCTCGCCTTTCAAAATATCAACCACCATCAAATTTTGATGATCGACTGTCTTGCCGCCCTTGTCAGCGGGCTGGATTTTGAAGGGTTCAGGATCGGCCTTGATGATCGCCACGTTACGATCGGCGGTCGGCAAAAATAACGGCAGCAAAAAATAGGTTGCCGTGCCGGCCATTATGACGATACCGGCAAGAATGCCAAACCATGTCCAATTGATTGTTCCGACCTCGCGGTCTTGCTCGTCCATAACAGGCCCTACATTTCCTCGACTGCCGCAATCGATAGCACATTTAAGCCAGCGCGGATAACGAAACTTGTGGCTTGGACAAGCTGTAACCGTGCATTGGTCAGATCATCTTGACCGTCAATATTAAAGCGCAATGCCGGGTTATCACGACCGGCATTCCACAATGAATGAAAGGCGCCGGCAAGATCAACCAGATAAAAAGCAACGCGATGTGGTTCATGCGCCAATGCGGCTGATTCGACCAATTTTGGCCAGCTTGCCAGCGTCTTCACAAGATGCAATTCCGCCGGGTTGGTGATCAGCTCCAGCGATTGTCCGGTTCTGATCGGTTGTGCCGCCTGCCGCAACACTGAACAGGCTCTGGCATGGGCATATTGCACATAAAATACCGGATTATCGCGGGATTGCTCGGTCACTTTGGCAAAGTCAAACTCTAACGTCTGGTCATTGCGTCTGGTCAGCATGATAAAGCGGATCACATCAGCGCCGACCGCCTTGATCACATCCTCGACCGTGACAAATGTGCCGGCCCGCTTGGACATTTTGACAGGCTGGCCATTATCGAGCAAATGCACCAGCTGGCAAAGCTTGATATCAAGCATGTCACTTTGACCAGAGAGCGCGGCAGTCGCCGCCTTCATCCGCTTGACGTAGCCGCCGTGATCGGCCCCGAAAATATTGATCAGCTTGCCCTTGGTGCGGTCCAGCTTGTTCAAATGATAGGCAACATCCGCCGCAAAATAGGTCCAGCTGCCATCGGATTTCTGCAACGGCCGGTCGGTATCATCACCAAAGGCGGTGGCTTTGAACAATAATTGTTCCCGCGGCTCCCAATCTTCTGGCTCTTTGCCTTTTGGTGGTTGTAACACACCATGATAGAGGTGTCCGGCTGCCTGCAAACGGTCAATCGCTAGCTGTACCGCACCGCTATCGACAAGCGCCCGCTCTGACGAAAAACGATCCATCGAAATACCAAGATCGGCCAAATCCTTTTCAATACCGGCCATAATGGCGGTAATGGCCTCGGACCGGATCGTCGGCAGCCAGTCGTCTTCCGGCTTGTCAAGAAAGTCATCGCCATATTTGGCCGCCAGCATCGT
>CAZYKI010000046.1:0-2371 GCA_964648035.1 uncultured Candidatus Puniceispirillum sp.
ATATTTTGTCGCATAATGTATATTATGGAATTCTTAATACTGAAACCGATATACTGAAACCGATACTGGAACGGCTTATAATTCAAACACCATCCCATCAACGCCAGGTTCGGTGTTTGCCGGACAAACCGCTGCCACTTCACGGTAATCGGCCTCAAGCCCTAAATGCGTCAACACCGCGCGCCCCGGTTTCACCCGTTCGATCCACCCAAAGGTTTGGTCAAAATGACTATGGGCCTGATGCGGCGTGGCGCGTAACGCCTCAACAATCCATAACGGTATCTGATCCAGCTGGGCGAACACCGCCTCACTCATCCCGACCACATCGGTTGAATAGGCAAATTTGCGGTCAAACATAAATCCCAGCGAAAAACTATTGCCATGATCCTGATGCAGAATATCGATTGTGCAATCCCCAATCGCCAACTGGCTTGCTGGCTGAATGTCATGTAATTTCATCGGTGGCACAAAATAGGACGGCGAGTCCGGCTTTTTATCAAACAGGTACGGAAACCGCGACCGAATATCGGCCCCATGTTGCGGCGTTGCATAGACCGGAATATAGGATCTGTCCGGCCAAAAAAACGCCCGCAAATCATCAAGGCCCGCAACATGATCTGAATGTGTATGGGTGATCAGCAACGCATCTATCCGTTGCAAGCCAAGGGGCAACAATTGATTGCGAATGTCGGGCCCGGCATCGACCAGGATCGTTTTGCCGGCTGTTTCCACCAAAACCGCACAGCGCTGCCGCCTGTTACGCGGGTCAGTCGGGTCACACGCCCCCCATCCGGCATGCCCTAAAGCCGGTACCCCGACCGAGGTGCCGCATCCCAACAGCGTCACCTTCATTATGCCCCGTCCCCGGCCTGAACAACCATCCGGTTGAACAGCCGCAACGTATTGGCCCGTGTGATGGCCGCCATTTCGGCTTGGGTGCGTCCGCGCAAATCAGCCAACTTAGCCAGCGTGTGGGCGGTGTAGGCGGGCTCGTTGGACTGCCCGCGATGCGGCACCGGCGCCAAATAGGGCGAATCTGTCTCAACAAGAAGCCGGTCCTCGGGCACAGAGGCGGCAATCGCGCGCAATTCTTCGGCCTTATTAAAGGTCAAAATACCTGAAAAGCTGAGATAAAATCCGATATCGATCGCACGGCGCGCCAATTCAGGCCCCGAACTATAGCAATGCAAAACCCCGCTAAACGGCCCCTGTGCCATTTCATCTTCCAAAATAGCGGCCATATCGTCATCGGCATCGCGCGCATGGACAATGATTGGCAAACCAAGCTGGCGTGCCACCGCTATTTGTGCGCGAAAACTCTTGGCCTGCGCGGCTGGCGATCCATAATCGTAGAAATAATCAAGACCCGCCTCACCGATGGCGACACATCTTGGATGGTCGGCGGCCGCCAAAATGGCATCCACATTGGCCGCGTCTGGTTCATTGTCGGCCTCATGCGGGTGAATCCCAACCGAACACCAGACATTAGGATAGGTTTCGGCAATTTTTTTTGGCTTGTCAGCCGTCGTCAGTTTGACACCAATGGTGATCACTTGGTCAACACCCGCGGCGGCGGCACGCGCTAAAACCGCGTCCAGATCCTCACCAAGCTGGGGGTAGTCAAGATGGGCGTGACTGTCGATGATCATGGCTTTACTGGCGCCCCCTATTCACTGTCATCAACATAGCGAGGGAACACCGGTTCCGGCTTGCCAATCACCTGACCGCCGGCCAGCCGGCCAGATTCGCCAAGACAGGCAAAATGCCGCTGGTCTTGCGGCACCCCGATCTGGTCAAGCATCCGGCAGGCCGCATCAGGCATCACCGGCTGCACCAAAATAGCGACTTGGCGAATGGTTTCGGCCAGCACTGCCAACACCTCATTCATGCGATCAGGATCGGTTTTACGCAAAGCCCAGGGCGCGACCGCATCAACGTAACGGTTGGCATCGGCAATCACCTGCCAAATGTCGCGTAACGCTTCATGAAACGCCTGTCGATCAATCAGCTGGCGAACCTTTTCAAGCAATGCGTCGGCGGCGTCAAGCAATGCCTTATCTTGCGCGCTGGGCGTGGCTGGCAAGGCTGGCATCACCCCGGCACAATTTTTGAAAATCATCGATAGAACACGCTGTGATAAATTGCCCAAATCATTTGCCAGATCGCCATTCATCCGCTGCACCATCGCTTTGACGGAAAAGTCGCCATCATTACCAAACGGCACTTCACGCAGCAGAAAATACCGCGTCTGGTCAAGGCCGTACTGATCAGCAAGCTGGTTCGGGTCAATCGCATTACCAAGAGATTTTGAAATTTTCTGGCCTTCATTGGTCCACCAGCCATGGGCAAACACCCGTTTTGGCAGTGGCAG
>CAZYKI010000046.1:2471-4212 GCA_964648035.1 uncultured Candidatus Puniceispirillum sp.
ACCGACAAATCGCGAAGACCGCTTTTAACAAAGCTTTTCACCTCGTTAAACCGGCTTTCCGGCCCAACAAAATCAGGGTTGGACTCATAATATGCCAGCAATTTATCCTGCCATTGTGACAGGTTGAAAAAATAGGACGGCTCTTCAACCCACTCTACCGGCGCGCCGGTCGGGGCTTTACCGTCAACCAGCTCGGTCTCGGTAAAAAAGGTTTCGTCACGAACCGAATACCAGCCTTCATATTTGCCAAGCGTGATATGGCCCTTTGCTTGCAGTCGACGCCAGATTTCCTGACAGGCTGCCTTGTGTCGCGCCTCGGTGGTACGAATAAAATCGTCATTCGAGAAATTCATCCGGTGCGTCAGATCGCGGAAATTCTGACTGACCGCGTCGGTGAATGCCTGCGGCGATATGCCAGCCGTTTCAGCGGCTTTTTCGACCTTTTGGCCATGCTCGTCAGTCCCGGTTAAAAATGTGACGTCATAACCATCCAGCCGCTTGAACCGCGCCAGCACATCACAAGCAAGCGTGGTGTAGGCATGGCCGATATGCGGCTTGTCATTCACATAATAAATCGGGGTGGTGACATAGTAGCTTTGTGCCATGGGACGATCCGTTCGCTTGGGACAAGTGATTACCAGAAATGAGGTAGCCCAGCATCTGTCTCAGGGCAAGGTTTTCTCATGCATTTTGATCAATTGCCGCAGCAGAAATTGAGAAAAATCAAGATAAACGCCGTCCGCCCGCCCCGAATCATGGATAAAGGCACGATGCATTTCAGCCAGAACAAGCGGGCTGTGCCGCGCCGCCAACGCATCTTTGGCCGGCATTTCAAAATCGGTCAGTGCGCCACGATCGGTGGCCAGTCCCTGCAACGCCGCATGATAGAGCAACCGTTCAAGACAAAAAACGGCCGCCTCCCGGCTTAGCCGACCATCAGACCCGCCGCGCCCCCATTTACCGGTCAGGCTTGCCATTGCAGGCACATCCGCGACCGGCGCCGCCAGCAGATGACAGGCCACTTGATAGAGATCCACCGCCCCGGTTTCGGCCAATTGTACCGCGCGGCCCGGCGCCCCATCGCAAAGACGGACCAACAAGTCGATATGGGCGCTGTCCGCGTCTGGCCAAATATCGTCAAGCACTTGGCGGCAATCATCATCCCCCAACCGCGCCATATGGACCAAACGGCACCGCGACCGGATCGTTGGTGGCAACCGCCCAGGACGCGACGAAATAAGAAAAATAACCGTTTTTTCAGGTGGTTCTTCAACAACTTTAAGCAAGGCATTGGCGCCGTTACGGTTTACATCATCTAGCGAGTCGACAATCGCAACACGCCATGCGCCACGGGCCGGCTTATGTGCCATAAACGGGATCAGATCGCGAATTTGTTCAATCTTGATTTGCCCTGACTTATTGTCATCGCGGCTTGGTCGGATATCGATAAAATCAGGATGGGCCCCAGCCAGAACCAAATTTGCCCCCGCATCATCTGGGGTTAGATCAAGTGTGGGGACGCTATCACCAAACAGCCCAGCCGATGGCAACGCGTCTGACAGCAGACGCGCCGCAGCAAGACGCGCCGTTGTCGCCTTGCCAATGCCCTTGGCCCCGGTCAATAACCACGCATGATGCATCCGCCCCGACGCCATAGCTTGCGCCAACATCGCGGTAATGGTGTTATGCCCTTTGACTGACCTGCCGACCTGATCGGCGCTGTGCGGGTCTGTTTCGTGAT
>CAZYKI010000046.1:4312-8084 GCA_964648035.1 uncultured Candidatus Puniceispirillum sp.
ATCCATGCCGGTTATCCATGCCCCCGGCTTTTCAGCAGCAGCTCAAGGGCGCTGCTGATATCAGCGGCGACAACATCTTCTGACCGGCTGGCATCTATCGTGACAATGCGATCAGGGTCTTGTGTTGCACGGTTAATAAATCCCTGCCTGACCTGTTCGTGAAACACCGCCCCCTTGGTCTCGAAACGATTTTCACCAACGCCCCGCGCCGCAACGCGGGCAAGACCAAGATCACTGTCGATATCCAGAAAAAATGTCAAATGCGGCATTACGCCACCACAGGACAGCTGGTCCAATGACGTTAGCAAAGCACTATCCACACCGCCGACAAACCCCTGATACACATGGGTCGAATCGATAAAACGATCACACAGCACAATATCACCACGGGCCAAAGCCGGCCGGATCACATGGGTTACATGTTCATGCCGGGCTGCCGACATCATCAACGCCTCGGTAGCCGGCTGCCAGCGGCTAGCTGCCCCATTGACCAGCAGGTCGCGGATTTGTTCCGCCCCGCCGGTTCCGCCCGGCTCGCGCGTCATCACCACCCGGCCAGCAAAACGGGCCTCAAGACCCGCTGCCAGCCGTGCAATTTGTGTGGTTTTGCCGCTTCCCTCGCCGCCTTCGAAGGTTATGAAAACCCCTGCCCCGGACGCGCTCATTGCCCAGCCGCAGGGCTGACCGGCGCCCCAAAGATCAAATATTTGATCGCCGCGCCAAACCGGTTAAATAGGCCAAGCGGCGCAACGTCATGGCCGGCGCGTAACGCCAATGTCCGGGTCGCACCGGGCAATTCAACGGTCATTGTACCAAGCTGATCACCAGCTTTAATCGGCGCCGGGATCGGGTCTTGCCATGATACTGACAGTTTCATGTCACGGCGTTCCTTATAGGACAAAACCATTTTCAACGGCGCATCAAGCACCAGATCAACCTTGGGCATTGCGCCCAACCACACATTGGCCGTATCAACTGGCTGGCCAGCATCAAAAAACCGGTAGGGTTTGAATTCACGAAACACAAGATCCATCAAACGCCGCGACTCGGTGGCGCGTTCCCGCATGCTATTCATGCCGTTCAGCACCATGACAACCCGCTGATTATCGCGGATCGCCGAACCGACAAGGCCATAGCCTGACTCTTCGGTATGGCCGGTTTTCAGCCCGTCCGCCCCGACACTGCCATAGACCAGCGGGTTGCGGTTTGGCTGCTTGATTTTATTATAGGTAAAGTCACGCTTGCCAAAGATCGGATAGAGGTCAGGATATTTATCAGCCGGAAAGCGCCGCAACATTTCCGTTGCCAAAAGACTCATATCGGCGGCGGTTGTTGTCAGCTCCGGGTCAGGCCACCCGGTTGCATTGCGAAAATTAGTATTGGTCATGCCGATTTTCTGCGCCCAGAAATTCATTTCATCGGCAAAGGCTTCCTCGGTTCCAGAAATCCCCTCGGCGATCACAATCGCCGCGTCATTGCCGGACTGAATGATGATACCGTGCAAAAGATCATGCACCGACACTTTCGACCCCACCTCGACAAAACTGCGCGACCCCCCTTTACGCCACGCCTTTTTTGATACGGTCATCTCGTCAGTCATTTTTAGCGATCCGTCGGCTATCCTTTGGAACGCGACAAACACCGTCATGATTTTAGCCATCGATGCCGGTTTCATGGGCTCGTCGGCGTTTTTGCTAAACAAAATCTTACCGCTTTCAAAATCGGTAATATGCGCCTGAATGGCGGATGTTTTTATTTCGGCCGCCTGCACCGCTATCGTCAGACAACTAATAACACCAAGCCCAATGACCGACGCCCATTTTGCTATCATATTCCTCACCTTAATTTTGGTCGCGGGACTCTTTGCCGCCATTCCTTCAGTCTGCTTGATTCGATATATCGCGTTAAAAAACGGCAAAAAAATGCCCCTTGTCAATCGACCACAATCCGGGCGCCCCCAAAGCCGATATTGACGACCTTATCGAGCAAACTGTCGGCCGCAGCAACGTCGGCAACCGGTCCAAGCCGTACCCGGTATAGTGTTTTGCCAAGTCTGTTGACCGATGACACCTCTCCGGCACCAACAACCCCCACCTTTTTTAACACGGCATTCGCGCTTGTTTCAGCATGAAACGCACCAACTTGCACCCAAATCTGGGTTTCAACCGGTGCGACCGAAATCACCTCGCCAACCCGCGATTGCGACAACAGATCCAACGCTGATTGCGACTTTGTTGCGGCAAATTTTGATGCGGCGGTATTCGATTTTGCGGTCAGATTGACGCTTGGCTTGGCGGCAGGATTCACCTCGGGCATCAATATCTGGCCCGACCCGTCAATATCGGAGAAATCGCCTTTACGCGCCAAGGTTTCAAGCCGCAGGCTCTGTTCGGCCAAAACCTGAACCCGCACCCGCGCAATACCGGCTTTTTTGTAGCCAATTAACCGCGCCGCCTCGCGCGACAAGTCGATAATGCGTCCGCTGACAAATGGCCCCCGGTCATTCACCCGCACGACCAGTGATTTACCATTATCTAGGTTGGTAACGCGCACAACACTGGGCATCGGCAGGGTTTTATGGGCCGCCGTCACCTTGGCAGGGTCAAAAATTTCGCCATTGGCAGTCAAGCGGCCGGCAAATTCATCGCCATACCAAGACCCTATACCGGTTTCATCATAGGTCAAATCCCGTTCCGGGTAATACCATATGCCGGCGATATTATAGGGATCGCCGATTTTATAGACCGGTGCCGCGGTCACATCTTTTGCCACTTCCTTGGCTTGCTTTTGGGCCGGTTTTTTCAACAGATCTATGGCCAGCTCAGCTGTCGAACAGCCATGTAGCACCAGCGCCGTCACCGACAGAAGAAACAGGGATTTTGCCGCCTGGCGATACATGGGCAACCTCTTCGGCATTTGATTAACGTAATTGGTCAGACAAATGCCCGATCGCTAACGCATAGTAATTGGACCGGTTCCAGTCAAGGATCGAATCAAAATTGCTGTACACCAGAAACGCCGGCCCATCATTTCCCGCCGGCATGACCAGCCGCGCTGTCAAATCGGCCGTGGGCAAGGCACTGCCATCCTTTGACCGTATGCCGTGTTTTGCCCATTCATTCAATTTCATCTTGGTCTTTTTATCAGCCAGCGCTTTGGCATTTTTACCATCAAGGGTAAAGCCCGTCGGCACAGTGACGGCGCGCCCCCAGGTGATATCGTCGCGCCACCCCGCCTTGGCTAGATAATAGGCGGTCGAGGCAAACACATCGGGCTTGGTACCCCAAATATCGCGCTTGCCGTCACCATCCCAATCGACGGCATAGGACAAGAAGCTGGACGGCATGAATTGACTTTGTCCCATTGCACCGGCCCAGGACCCCTTCATTTTGTCCGGCGCAATATGCCCGTCTTCAAGAATCTTCAGCGCATTTAGCAACTCCTTGCGGAAATAGGCGCTTCGCCGCCCGTCATGCGCCAACGTTGCCAGCGCATGCGGCACATTGAATGAACCAAGATACTGGCCAAAATTGGTTTCAACGCCCCAAAAGGTGACAATGAACCGCTTTTGAACGCCGTATTTCTTGGAAATTTCGGTTAGAATCTTGTCATGTTCGCGCAATTTTTCCTGCGCCTTTCGCACCCGGCGGTCCGAGACTATCTTGTTCAGATATTGCGCAAACGTCATCGTAAATTCGGGCTGTTTGCGGTCAAGCTCGATCACTCGCTTGATCGGCTTGGCGCCCCCAAGCGCGGCGTCAAGCACATTGTC
>CAZYKI010000046.1:8184-14368 GCA_964648035.1 uncultured Candidatus Puniceispirillum sp.
CGATCACTCGCTTGATCGGCTTGGCGCCCCCAAGCGCGGCGTCAAGCACATTGTCAGAAATACCACGCGATTTGGCCTCGGCACGAAGATCAACCAACCAGCTATCAAAACTGGCATCACTGGCACCAGCATGGCCAATTGATACCGCCATCAACAACAGGCTTAAACTGATTAACTTTATGGCAAACCTCATGATTGACCGTCCTGTCCAAACATCACACCAAATCACACGATTATGCGGCATTCGCATAACGCGCCTGTTGGCTTGATGGTAAAGCGGAAAAACGGCATCCGGCAACTGTCAATTTGTCGCCGCGGTAATATCCTCGCGTAATGTTGATTGTGCAACGGATGACTGCCCAAAACGGCTGCCAAGCGTAATCCCCAGCAATGGCGGCACGATGATCAGGGTCGCGAGGGTCGACAAGGCCAGCCCGCCAAACACAACCACCCCGATCCCACGGTAAAGTTCAGACCCGGCCCCCGGAAACACCACTAACGGGACCAAGCCAAACAATGACGTCAATGTTGACATAAAAATCGGCCGGATACGGTTGCGCGTGGCTTCCATGATCGCGTCATTTGCACTAAGCCCCTCTTCCCGCATATGCAAGGTCGTTTGCTCGATCATCAAGATCGCGTTGTTGACCACCACCCCGGTCAAAATAACAAAGCCAAGCATTGTCAGCATATCCAGTGGCTGGCGTACAAACAAATTCAGCAAGGCCAGCCCGCCAATGCCGCCTGCCACCGATACCGGGATCGCCAAGATAATGATCATCGGCAAAATGAAATTGCGCAGCAAAATCACCAGCAGCAGAAAAATAATCAAAATAGCGGTCATCACATTGGATTTCATCGCCGTCCATGTTTCCGCAAGCGCGCTGGCCGCCCCTTCCAATTTGATGGTCACACCATTGCTGGCGGCGTCAGCCCGAATAGATGGCAGGATATCGTTGTCGATGATTTGAACCACATCCTCAAGCGGCAGGCTTTCAAGCGGGCGTAACTGGATCGATACTGCCTGCTGGCCGCCAAGACGGCGAACCTGCTCTGGCGCGCTGATCACCTCGACGGTTCCAAGCTGGCCAACACGCAAAATATTACCGGCCCGGGTGATAACCGGGATATCACGCAAGTCACTGGCGGTTAAATTTTCAGCATCTGTTCCCGATAGCACCATATCGATCAACTGCCCTTCGATTGGCACCTGAATCACATTTGCACCATCATTGAACACATCGATCGCCGCGGCAAATTCCCGGACCGACACCCCAGCCCGTGCCAAGGCGGTCAAATCCGGCGTAATGCGGATTTGCGGTGCGCCGGAATCAAGTCCTGGCAATGTTCTGATCTGGTTGCCGTCTCGGCGGGGAAATTTTTGGCTTAACGCCTCATTGACCTGCACCGCCACCGGCAACACATCATCCGCATTCGGCCCGACAATATCAACCGACACGACGCGCGAACCGCCAACCGACCGCCCAAACAGAGACGCCTGCTGCACAAAGGCCCGCGCACCAGGCTCGGCAAAAATTGGCCGCATCAACACCATCCGAAGGTCGCCAACGCGGGCCGGATCGACAGCCGACGCGCCAGCAAAGGCACCGCCCGAATAGGCAACGAAAAAGAACCGGTCGATGGCCGGGCCGTCGGTATCCTCGCCCGACCATAAGGGCCGGGCCGCCTTTTCCATCCGTTCGGCAATCCGCAGGGTTTCATCCATTGAATAGCCCGCTGGCACACTGATCCGGCCAAACATGAAATTGGCATTCCCATCGGGAAGATAATCAAGTTTCGGCATCAGCGCCACGCTGGCACCAACACTGACCGCCAAAACCATAGCGACAATGCCCACCCCGGTCTTTTTACGGCGCACAACTAAAGCCGCATAAGCTGTAAAGAAACCAGCAAAGCGGCGAGCAATCGGGTCGATAACCGGCAGTGACGGCAATGTCGAGAAACGGTCCGCTGCGCCACCAAGCAATCGCGCCGACAAGGTTGGGATCACGGTCACCGACACCACCACCGAAATCAACACCGAAACCGAAATGGCGATCCCGATATCGCGGAACAGTTGCCCCACCGGCAGATCAAGCATCAACACCGGGATAAACACAATCACTGTGGTCAGTGCCGAACCCAGAATAGGCGCCCATACTTGGCGCGCCCCGTGATAGGCGGCATTATGCGCGTCAATGCCGCGTTGTCGTAATCTAAAGATATTTTCGAGCGAGACGATCGACGCATCAACGACCATCCCCACAGCAAACGCCAAGCCAGCCAGCGAAATCACATTGATCGACAAGCCAAGGCCGGCAATCGCGACAAAGGTACCGATCACCGATACCGGAATCGCCGCAAATACGATGGCCGTGGGCATAATGTTGCGTAAAAACAACATCAAGATGGTCAGCGCCAAAATCCCGCCGATCCATATATTTTGCTGCACCAGTGAAATGGCTGATGAAATATAGCCTGTTTCATCATACACAACGCGCAAATTAAGCCCGCGTGCGGTCAGTTCATTCGCGTTCAAACTATCGACGACCTCACGCAACCGCACCATCGTCGCAACAACATTACTGCCCTGTTCACGGATCGCGCTCAACGTCACCGCCGGCTTGCCGTTCAGGCGCCGGAAACTGGTTCGCTTTTGCACTTTGACTTCCAGCGTGGCAATATCCGCCAGCAGGATCGGTACGATGGTGCCAGTGGGCGACATATCGGTCCGCACAACGATGTTGCCGGCCGTTTCCGGCGTATAATTCAGTGCCTCGGTACGCACCGTATAGGACCGTTTGCCTTCGGTGACCATGCCAACACTCATCATCGAGGATGACGTTTTCAGCGCGTCAATCACCTCGGCCAAAGTTATCTGATATTGGATCAACTTGTCCGGATCGATGAACACCCGCATTTCGCGCCGCCCGCCACCTCGATAATCGACCTCGGCAATACCATCGACACGGGCCAATGGTTCGACAATGTTGGTATCAAGATATTGGCCAAGCGCTTCAAGATCGACATCAGCGCCTTCACGCGCAACAAGCGCAAGACGCGCAATCGGGCTATCTTCTGAATTCGAGGTCCGCACGGTTGGCGTTGTCGCATCATCCGGCAAACCACTGACCGCCGATAATTTGCTTAATAGCAGGACCAACGCCTTGTCCATATCCTGCCCGACAGCATAGGTCAGGGTGACACGCGCATAACCGCGCGTTGACCGAGAGGAAATTTCTTGCACCCCATTCAGCGAGGCCAATTCCGCCTCAAGCCGCCCAACGATTTCACGATCGACATCTTCTGGCGCCGCCCCGGTCCAGCGCACCCGCACATCCAGTACCGGCTTTTCAATATCTGGGCTCATCTGGATCGGAATGGTTTGTAAGGCCACACCGCCAAAAATGATACACATCAAGATCAAGGCCATAACGGCCACCGGCCGCTCAATAGCCTGTTTAATAAGGCCGCCCATCAGTTTGTGCCGCCTTTCCCGGTTGTGGGTTCGGATGCCGAACCAGCCGCATCAACCGCTGCCGGTTTGCCGCTTTTACCGCCATTGGACTTGTCGCCCTTGGACTTATCACCTTTAGATTTGTCGCCCTTGGATTTACCCCCGGTTTCGATATCTTTGCCGTCAGACAACTGCTCATTGCCGCGAACAATAACGGTTTGGCCGGCAGCAAGGCCCTTTTTGACGATAAACCCGCCAGCGACCGGTCCACCAAGCTGAATGATCTGACGGCGGGCTTTGCCCTCGACTGCCAGATACACCATATGGCCACCGGTGACCGGAAGCACCGCATCTTTCGGCACAATGACCTGTGCGGCCGGGCTGGTGACCGGCACCTGAACAACAACAACCGCATTCACCGCCCGCATCGAGGCCGGCAATTCGCTATCGGGGTGAAAGCGAATAGTACGGGTGGCGGTGCGGGTATTTTGGACAGGCAGCGCGACCCGCATCGACAAATCAACCGTCTTGCCATCAAGACCGCGTCCATTCACCTTTTTGGCAGACTCTAACAACGGCAGATAGCCAACAGGAATTTCGGCCTCGATCTCAAACTTGTCGAGATCCATAATTTTGGCGATCATCTCCCCTTCCCGCGCATAGCCGCGGCGATAATCCGCCAGAAACACAATCTGGCCGCTGACGCGTGACGTCAGGTTGGTGGCTTTCACGTCTTTTGTGGTTTGCGCAATCTCGTCTTCAAGCTGTGCCATGCTGACCTTGGCGATTTCCACTTGTGCGGATTTGCGGGCAATCGCCGATTCGCGGGCCAGCACCGCCAGATTGGCGGTCAGGCTGGCATTTTGCGCGGTCTCGGCGGCATCAATGGGCAGCGCGTTATTCGCCGCCAATCCGCGCGCCCGATCAGCTTTTCCGGTCAGCAGCTTAGCTTGCGTTCTGGCGACCGCCAAAAGTCCGGCTTCAGCAGTGATTTCGGCCTCACTGTCGGCAAGTTTAATCTTGGCCTCGGCCAGCTTGGCCTTTAATTGGCTTAGCTTCAGGTCAAGGCGTGACCGGTCTTGACGGGCAATCACATCGCCCGGTGCAACCATGTCCCCAAGCCGCCAGTTGCGAATCTCGGTAATAGCATTTGTTGTCGCGGTGATCGTATCCGCCGGCGCCGCAACAATGCGCGCCTGAACATCCGTAAAATCGGCCAAGATCCGGGTTTCAATAACCTCAACACCGACCTTTGTTGCCCGATTTTGTCCGCCGGCCCGTTGGGCCATCGCCGGCGTTACCGCGGATGAAAACAACGGCAAACACAGGGTGATCATCACCACGGCACGCAAAAAACAGGTGGAAATTGCGGTCAATACAGAACGCGCCACGGCGCACATGCTGTCAAAACCGACAGCAAAACGAGACAAGGGCATTGGGGTAGGACTCCAAAAAACGCAACATCACTTGCATATCTCTATTCGGATTTGACCGGCTTATGACAGCTACGGCCGTTATCCTAGCGATGAACAAACGACTATTAGTAAACGACACTATGATCCGTTTCTTACGCCGCTACAAGCGAATGATTCATCGAAGGCCATATCTTTTCGATAAAAACCGTCCAAAGGGCAAAAAGCAACGCAAACCTTATTGACAGCACCGCCATATTTCCGCTAATCCCAACGACATCGGAGAGGTGGCAGAGCGGTTGAATGCACCGGTCTTGAAAACCGGCAAGGGTGCGAGCCCTTCGTGGGTTCGAATCCCACCCTCTCCGCCATTTCCTTTTTCAAATTACTGAAATCATTATATTTTAATTATATTGACGTAAATTTACGTACAATTTTACGTACAATTTTCACTGGAAAACACACAAAAAGACACCATTCCAGCCATAAACCCGTCACAATACGGGCCGTTAATGGCGAACCTAACGCATTTCCTCCCTAAACTCGGCCAGCCTTTGCGCTGGCCTTTTGTTTGTGGCACGCTCTCACTGCAAAAAAGGAGGAAAAGATGAAGTTTTTGTTTCTTGGGACGTACTCAAATAACGGGCTTGCAGGCTTTTTGAAAAACCCGACTGATGATCGGCGTGCTGCAATATCTGCAATGGTAGAAAAATCGGGTGGTAAATTCATTGACCTTCAATTCCTGAGGGGAAAATACGATATCGCGGTTGTTGCAGAGGTGTCGAGCTTTGAGGACGCAGCAGCCGTTAAGGTTCTGGTGGCTGCATCTGGCGCTTTGGACGAATTAGAGGTGCTGGAATATATCGATATGAACGACATAGCTGGTCGGGCAAACAAAATTACCGGAGCGTACCGTGCACCCGGTGCCTAGCCAACAAGACTGCAATATCGCAATCAGGCCAGCCTTTGCGCTGGCCTGATTTTGTGGCAACATTTTTGCGGGAGGACCTCCACAGATGACCCGCAAATTCACCCTATTTCTCGGCTGTGCTTTTGAGATCGCCTTAATCCTGTTTGTCGCGGCGTGGACGGCGTGGGCAAATAATGACTCCCAAAAACACGCAATAATATCTCCACCAAGCTGCATAAATAATTTGGGAGAAACCGTTAAATTCAAAAATCTAAATGCCAAAAGTGCAAACAGTGCGTCTGGTATGGCCAAGCGAGACGACGCGGGTGAGCCCATCGTGTATCGATTTGCCTATCAAAACTCTCCACACGCACTACAACGGTTCATAGATTTTCACGAATGCGC
>CAZYKI010000047.1:0-14161 GCA_964648035.1 uncultured Candidatus Puniceispirillum sp.
TCGGCAAAGGCCTGTTTCAACCGGTCCACCGCTTCTTCGACCATCGCACGGCGGCAGGCGATATTAAAACGCAAAAACGTCTCGCCACCTTGGCCAAAGGTTGCGCCATGATTAACCGCGATTCGGGCGTCCTGTTCAACACGTTGGATACAATCCTCGGCCGACATGCCGGTGCCGCTGAAATCAACCCAACATAGATAGGTGGCGTCCATCGGCATCATCGTAAGGCCCGGGATCTGGTCAATCGCGGCGGCGAATATACCGCGGTTGATGGCGAGATAATCGAGAAGATCGTCAAGCCAGTCATCGCCATCCTGCCATGCGGCAGTGCACATCAACATACCGATCCGATTGAATGACAGCCCTGAATTGGCCGCTGCCACTTTCATCAATTTGGCATAGACCGCCGGGTCAGACGCGACAATACTGCCAATCATACAGCCGGCAAGGTTGAAGGTTTTGGTGGTCGCGACAAGCGTGACAAGCCGGTGTTCCATTTCCGGCATCAATTTGGCCAAGACATGATGCGTCTGATCCTTGAAAACAAGGTCGTTATGAACCTCGTCACTGATCAGCATCAAATTATGCGTTTCACAAAATGCCGCCAGTTCGCGTAATTCCTGATCGGTCCAGACACGCCCGCCCGGATTATGCGGCGAGCAGAAAATGATCATTTTTTCATCGCCGGTCAGGCTGGCTGCGAGCGCGTCAAGATCCATATGATAGCGGCCATCGCGCTGGACCAGCGGCGATTCAACAAGCCGCCGGTCGGTGGCCCGCACGATACGCGCAAAAGCATGATAAACCGGTGAAAACACGATCACGCCGTCGCCGGGTTGGCTGAAGGCTTGAACACATAAGCTAACCCCATAGCCAAGCCCATGCGCGTTGATGATCCATTTCGGGTCTACATCCCAGCCATGCCGCCGTTGCATCCAGCCCACAAGGGCCGCCCGATAGGCGCTGTCATCGCCGAAATAGCCATGAACCCCATGATCAAGCGCCCCGGCCAAGGCTGCCTCGACCGCCGGTGGGGCGCGAAAATCCATATCGGCCACCCACATCGCCAACCCATCATCGGGCGACACGCCATAGCGGGCTTCCATCATGTCCCATTTTGACGAATGGGTGCCGATGCGGGAGATAACCTCGTCAAAATTAAAGCTCATGCTGACCGCTCCTATGCGCCGTGCCGTTATCGCGGTGCCTATTGTGACAAGGCCCGCAAATCGTCGATTGTCTGGCGCGGGGTGATCGCTTCGGTGGCCAGCACAAGTTCGAGTAACGCACCGGTTTTTGAGTCGCGGGCGCGCGCAAATGCACCGGCGAAATCGGCGGTATTTTCGACCCGTTCCCCATAAAAACCATAGGCCTTGGCCAGTGTCACAAAGTCTGGATTAACCAATTCAGTGCCAGATACACGCGCCGGATATTCACGTTCCTGATGCATCCTGATGGTGCCATAGCTGCCGTTATTGATAACTAGAATCACCGGTTGCAAGCCCGACTGCATCGCGGTACCCAACTCATTACCATTCATCTGGAAATCACCGTCACCGGCAAAACATAGCACAAACCGGTCAGGTGCGGCCGCCTTGGCGGCAACCGCCGCCGGAATGCCATAGCCCATAGCCCCACTTTGTGGCGCCACGAGCCGCATTTTCTTACCATATTTCAGAAACTTGCTTGGCCAAATAGCAAAATTACCTGCCCCGTTGGTGATGATCGCATCATCAGGCAACTGGTCACGGATATGCGCTAGGACCGCCCCCATATCCAGATTTCCGGGCTGCGGTTTGATGGCAAAGCTGGCATCAAACGCGGTTTTTGCCGCCGCGACCCAGTCGGCACGTCCGGCATCGGCTGGCAGGCTGATGCTGGTCAGCGCGGCCGCCACCGCATTCGGGCTTGCTTGCAATGGCAGGGTGGGGGCGTAAATCTTGCCGATTTCATCATCCGATGGGTGGCAATGAATCAATTTGGCCTTCATATTTGGGCTGTCAAAAAGGCTGTAGCCGTCAGTTGTGCATTCACCAAAGCGCACATTGATCGCCAGTATCAGATCCGCTTCGCCAATCAATGTCTTGATATAGCCAAGCATGCCAACCCCGGCATCGCCGACATAGCAGGCATGATGATTGTCACAAATATCTTGGAACCGGAATGCGGCAACCAGCGGCACATCATTGGCCGCGGCAAAGGATTCAAGCTGGCGCGCCGCTTCGGTTGTCCAACCGCTGCCACCATACAGCACCAACGGCCGTTTGGCAGCCGCCAGCATATCGGCCATTTCCGCGGCTTGCGATACCGATAGATCTGGTGCGGGAATGCGGACCGGCAAACAGGGCTGTGCCGATGTTGTCGTGGTCAGCATATCTTCTGGCAGGGCCACAATAACCGGCCCTGGACGCCCGCTGAGCGCCGTCGTCCAAGCGCGCGAGACAATTTCCGGGATCCGGTCAGGGGTGTCGATCTCGAAACTCCATTTCGCCACCCGCCCGAAAAAATGTGTGTAGTCAATTTCCTGAAACGCCTCACGGCCACGCATACCGGTGCCGACCTGACCAACAAATACAATCATCGGCGTCGAATTTTGCATCGCGGTATGAATACCGATCGAGGCGTTGGTGGCCCCCGGCCCGCGGGTTACAAAGCAAATGCCCGGTGCGCCCGTCAGCTTTCCCCATGCTTCGGCCATAAAGGCCGCGCCGCCTTCATTGCGGCACAAGGTCAGGGCAAATTGATTATTGCGGTCATACATAGCGTCCAGAACCGCAAGATAGGATTCGCCCGGGACGCCAAACCCACGGGTGCCGCCAAGCGCAATCAGGCAGTCCATTAACAGGCCGCCACCATTTCTTTGTTCAGGTGCCATTATTTTCCCCAACACTGTCTTTTGAAACAGGCGACGCGACCGCCCCGCCGATCCCTACAGCTTAGGAAACTGATACGACCTGTGCAACCGCATTAGCAAAAGGTTGATACCGACCACCGGCAAGCCCGGCAATATTGATCCGGCTGTCACCAACCACATACATGCCATGTTGGTCGCGTAACATGTCAACCAGTTCGGGGGCCAAACCCAACCGCGAGAACATACCCCGATGTTCGGCAATAAAATCAAACCGGTCTGAATTGCATTGCTGGCGCAACGCATCGGCCAGATTTTGCCGGATCGTCAGCATGGTGTCGCGCATTTCGCCAAGCTCTTGCATCCATTCGGCGCGCAAGGCCGGATCATTCAGAATAATCGCCACCAGCGCCGCGCCATGGTCCGGCGCAAAGGAATAGTTCAGCCGGTTCAACGTCGCCAGATTACCCTGCACAACCGCGGCCGTCGCCGCATCCTTGGCAATCAGCATCGCAATCCCGACCCGGTCACGATAAAGACCAAAATTTTTCGAGCATGATGCCGCCACATACATTTCGGGCACCCGCGATGCCATATGGCGCAAGGGGGCCGCATCTTCATCAAGCCCGTCACCAAAACCCTGATAGGCGATATCAACAAATGGCATGACGCCCTTTTCGATAACCAGATCGGTAATGGCCTTCCATGTATCCATATCGATGTTGGCGCCGGTCGGGTTATGGCAGCAACCATGAAGCAGCAGAAGATCGCCAGCTTTCAGCTCGGCAAAGGCGGCCATCATCGCCGCCGTATCAACCGCGGCGGTTTTATTGTCGAAATAGGGATAGGTTCGTGTCTTGAACCCCATATGTGTCGCCATGCTCAGATGGGTTGGCCAGCTTGGGTCACTGATCCATACCGTACAATCGGGATTGATCATTTTTACCGATTCCAACACCTGCCGGATCGCCCCGGTTCCCCCGGGTGTTTGCAAGGTTGCCACCCGCTCGGCCGGGACGGCGTCCGCCAGCACTAGGTCGCGCATCGCATCACGGAACAATTCAGGCCCGGGCAGCGATGTATAGACTTTGCTGGTTTGTTCATTGTGAAGCCGTGCCTCGGCTTTTTTTACCGCACGCATGATCGGCGTGTTACCGCTGTCATCCTTGTAAACACCAACGCCTAGGTCAATTTTGTCGGTTCTTGGATCAGCGTTAAACAGTTTGGACAGGCCCAAAATCGGGTCGGCTTTGGCAGGCGTGAATTTTTCAAACATAGCGGGATCTCTTTAACGAAAAGGCCAGACGGGCTGCCCTCTGTTTACGGCAGTTATGGTCTGTGGTGCAACGGTTTTTCTATCCAGCGCCGGCCGACCCACATGGCCCGACCGCACCATCCTCGCAACTCAGGCTTTGGCGGCACCGCCGGCATAGCCGATCGATTGCAGGGCAACGGTAATTTCATCCAAAATCACCGGGTCATCAATCGTCGCTGGCATCGACCAGTCGGCGCCATCGGCGATCTTGGCCATCGTGCCGCGCAACACCTTACCCGACCGGGTTTTTGGCAGACGATCGACCGCGACCACAAGATTGAATGCCGACACCCGGCCCACCCGCTCTTTGACCAGCGCTATCGCCTCGGGAATGATATCCGCGGCGGGGCGGTTGCCATTGGGATAAAGGCAGATAAAGCCCAGCGGCAGCTGCCCTTTTAGCTGGTCAGCCACCCCGATCACCGCGCATTCGGCAATGTCCGGATGATCGGCCAACACCTCTTCCAACTGGCCGGTTGACAGACGATGACCCGCGACATTGATCACATCATCGGTGCGCGCCATGATGTAGAGATAGCCGTCCTCGTCACGATAACCCGCGTCACCGGTTTCGTAATAGCCGTCAAAGCTGCTTAAATATTTATCGATAAAGGCCTGATCCGCGCCCCATATGGTCGCCAGGCATGATGGCGGCAATGGCAGCTTGATCGCAATAGCCCCCAACTCTCCCGCTGGCAGCACCGCGCCAGTATCATCAAGAATGTCAATCTCATAGCCTGGCATCGGCACCGATGGCGAGCCCAATTTGACGGGCAGTGCCTCGACCCCCATCGGGTTGGCACAAATTGACCAGCCGGTTTCGGTTTGCCACCAATGATCAATAACCGGCACGCCAAGCTGCGATTCCGCCCAGCTGATGGTGTCAGGATCGGCCCGCTCCCCCGCCAAAAACAGATATTTCAGACAGGATAGATCATATTTTTTGACAAAATCACCGTTCGGATCGGCCCGTTTGATCGCCCGAAATGCGGTTGGCGCGGTAAAGAGCGCCTTTACATTATAATCGCTGATAATGCGCCAGAACACCCCGGCATCCGGCGTGCCAATCGGCTTGCCTTCAAACAAAATACTGGTGCAGCCCGCCACCAGCGGCGCATAGACAATATAGGAATGGCCAACCACCCACCCGATATCCGATGCCGCCCAATAGACATCGCCAGGCTGCATGTCGTAGATATGCCGCATCGACCAGTTGAGGGCCACCGCATGCCCCCCATTGTCACGGACCACCCCCTTGGGCTGACCGGTCGTCCCGGACGTGTAGAGGATATAGAGCGGGTCGGTGGCCTTAAGGGTGACCGGGGCCAGTTCATCAACCCCGTCATGCGCCGCATACCAATCAAGGTCGCGGCCGTCGACAAGATCGGCGGTCAGCGCCTCACGTTGATAGATAACGCAATGTGACGGCTTGTGTTCAGCCATCTCAATCGCCGCGTCAAGAAGCGGTTTATATTCGACAATCCGGCCTGGCTCATGCCCGCAAGACGCGCTGATGATCGCTTTTGGCGTACAATCATTGATCCGCTTGGCCAGTTCTGCCGCGGCAAAACCGCCGAAAACCACCGAATGCACCGCGCCAAGCCGCGCACAGCCAAGCATCGCCACCACCGCTTGCGGGATCATGGGCATATAGATGATCACCCGGTCGCCAGTGCCAACCCCAAGACGCTGCAACATACCGGCAAATTGCGCGGTTTGTTGTTGCAACGCGCTAAAGCTTAGCCGTGATTTGCTGCCGGTAATGGGCGAATCATAAATAATCGCATCTTGATCCCCGCGTCCGGCTGCCACATGCCGGTCGACCGCGTTATAGCAGCTGTTCATCATGCCATCGGGAAACCAGCGGTAAAATGGCGGGTTATCGCGATCAAGACCGGTTTGTGGCGGGGTTACCCAGTCAATGCCGGCAGCCGCGTCCAACCAAAATTTTGCGGTATCAGCAACCGCCGCCCGATACATATCAGCATAGCCAGCCATGATCATCCTTCCCCCATATCATTCCCAACACCGCAGCTTAGCGGAAAATCTTGCCAATATCGTAAATAATCAGCGCAGCGTCCGATTCCAGCGGAAAGGACAGCATCCCCATCACATCATATCCAAGAACAAGCGGCATCAGATAAAATCTGATCATATATAAAAACCACGCCACATAGAGCGGTTTCAACCGGTCAATCAGAAAAGGCGGGGTCAATCGTGCCATCACCCGGATCATCGGATCAGTGATTTTGACGAAGGCGCGCATAAAGAAAAAATCTGAATTTTCGGCGACAAAAATTGACATGCCAAACCGGCCAATCAGGGTCCACATCGCGGCCCCCAAGCAATAATCGAGCAAAATAACGCCAACGCCGAACGGGCTGTCCATCTGCCACTCCCCTAAAATGGCGCGCTGCTTTTGCCAGCCCGCGCCACATCTCTTGGTCAGACTCTATTGGTCAGAAAGTTTACAAAAAAATGGAGCAGGGGAAAGCCCCTGCTCCAGATAATTTGCGCTTGTCAAACAACAAGCAGTGTGGATTTAGGCATCCAGCACAGCCTTGCCCTTTGGAACACGGATTTCATCAACCATTTTCATGGTTTCTTCATCCGGTGCCTCGGTTGCCAATGAAACGACAACCATCAGGATCAAGCTGATCGGCATACCGATCATGCCAAAGCGAAGACCGTCAATGCCTGCCCATGGGGTCATGCCACCGAACTGGACCATATAGAGGTACCACGCACCGGCGCCAAAACCGCCAATCATGCCGGCAATTGCGCCAGCGCGGTTGGCCCGTTTCCACCAGACACCAAGGACCAGCGGGAAGAACAAGCCTGAATTGGCAAAACAGAACGCCCAAGCAACAGCCCCCAAGATCCCGGTTAGGCCTTGTGATGCCACAAAGGCACCAGCCGCACCCACACCAAGAAGCAGGATACGCGCGACCACAAGACGGGTCTTGGTATCAGCTTTTGGATCGATGATCTTGTAATACAGGTCATGTGACAGCGCATTGGCAATCGCCAACAACAGACCGTCAGCGGTTGACATGGCAGCCGCAAGGCCACCCGCGGCAACCAGGCCTGAAATCACATAAGGCAGACCCGCAATTTCCGGTGTCGCCAACACAACGATATCGCCCTTCATGAAGAACTCGTTGATTTGCAACAGGCCGTCACCATTGCCGTCGATCAGCTTCAAGAAGCCAACGTCACTCCACTTTTGTACCCAGTCAAGCGACTGCGCATCGGCAATCGACTTGCCAATGATACCGGTCGCTAGATTTGGATCCAGCAGAGACAGCTTGGTAAAGGTCGCCAATGCTGGCGCGGTCAGATACAACAGGCAGATAAAGACCAATGACCAGCCAACAGACTGTCTTGCGGCCTTTACTGACGCGGTTGTGAAATAACGCATCAGAACATGCGGCAATGACGCGGTACCGGCCATCATACACAGGACAAGCGTGAAGAACTTCCACTTGGCCATCAATGTATCGCTGGCATCATTGATCCCCACCGTCAATGCGGCAAGACCAGGTACTTTATCAACCGGCTTTAATGCGCCAACCTGATGAAGCTGTTCCAGTTCTTGTACCCGCAACACCGCATCAAACTGCGCGAAATGCGGGATCAGGCCATAGCCTAGCTTGTTGGACATCCAGAACACCGGCAACAGATAGGCAATAATCAACACGATATATTGCGCCACCTGAGTCCAGGTCACCGCCCGCATGCCGCCAAGCATCGAACAGAACAAGATACCGGCAAGACCGATCCACACAGCAACGTTGAACGGAATCGCCAACGCCCGTGATGCCACAATACCGGTACCGGTGATTTGCGCGGTCACGTATGTGAACGACGCCACCACCAGAATGATCACCGCACAAAGGCGCGCCAAGTTGCCGCCATAGCGGGTCCCGATAAAGTCAGGCACCGTGTAACAGCCGAACTTGCGCAGATATGGTGCCAGCAGACTTGCCACAAGCACATAACCGCCGGTCCAGCCGACCAAGAACGCCATGTACGGATAGCCTTTAAGATAAATCCCGCCGGCCATCGCGATAAACGACGCACCCGACATCCAGTCGGCAGCGGTCGCCATCCCGTTATAGACCGCCGGCACTTCACGGCCAGCCACATAATATTGCCCCGATTCCATTGTCCGGGACAACACCCCGATCAGGGCATAAATTGCAATGGTGAAACCAACGAACATCCAGCCGATCGCATCAGCGCTGACACCGGCCTGTTCAAGAATCGCCATAAGAATGACAAAACCGAGGAAGCCAAGGGTATAAATCCCATAAACGCGTCCCAGATTTTGAATAAAACCACCCTCAAGTCGCATATCAGTTCTCCTACTCTTCTGCTACGCCGTGGTCCTCATCGATCTGGTTCTGCTTATTCACATACCAGAAGATAAGGATCGCAAACGCAATCTGAGCTCCCTGACCGGCCATAAAATAACCACCTGGGAATGATCCTGGCGCACCGTTTAAGGCGCTACCAAACCAATGGATTACAAACGCGAAAAAAGCCCATACGGCCAGTGTCTTAAACAGCAGGCTTTTGGTCTTTTCCCAGTGACTCGAGGAACTTGGTGATTGATTAGCCATCAAATCTCCCTCCGATTTAACGCGGCGATCCTCTCCAAGATGCCGCACCCCCAATGACCCTACGCCGAACAGACCGAATCGGCCCTGTCACGCCATAGGATCACCCTAAATGTCGCGTTATTGTTTTTCTTCACGACAAGACTTGTGCCGGATGGTAATGAAAAAGGCTAGAATGACAACTGATTTTACAAACATATTGCCAAAATACTATGCTTGACAAAATTAAATCACTGTTGCGGACGCTGGGATTCAGCAAGGCGCCACCGCTTGAATCAAAGGCGCAGATCATTGATTTTATTGATAGTCGGGCGGCTTATGTGTCCCAAGTGACACTTTATACCTATGTCAAAGCACGGTCTGGAACCCAACACCCAAAGTTGTTTGAAAATGAGGCCTTTTTAACGTCTTTACGCATTGCGCGCTGGCATATTTTCGGGGCGGCAGTGGCTGACCTTGCGTTGTTTTCGGCGGCGCAGATGGTCCAATCGGGGCCGTTGTCCGATCAGGATGCGCGCCAGTTCGCCAAACAGCTAATGTATGCAATTTTGCATAACTATGATCAGCAAGACATAGAAAAATCCGAATTTGACAAAATGCTGGCGCGCGGTCAGCAACGCGCTGACAGTGCCGACTGGGCCTTTATCGCAACCGGACCAGCCGCGTTTCAGGCCAGTTCGGATGCGGTTTTCCGCTGGGCACCGATCGCCGACGAACTTAAACAGGATGATGAAGAAATCGTGCGCAATTCGATTCACTTACGCTGGATTGGCGTGCGCCGTGATGTTAAGGAGTTGTTGCGGCCGGCCGCCATCGCGGCCAGCTTATGACAATGCAGATGAATGCAGGAGATCTGGCATGCCGGTAACAAAAACAATAAAAATGCTCGTGGCTGAGGCCAAAGCCGAAACCACAGCAATCTCCCCCGCCGCGGCCAAAGCCAAAGCCGATGCCGGCAGCGCAACCTTGATCGATATTCGTGACATCCGCGAATTGGACCGTGAAGGCCGGATCGATGGTGCGTTTCATGCCCCGCGCGGCATGCTGGAATTTTGGGCCGATCCAGACAGCCCGTATCACAAGGAGATTTTTGCCACTGACGGTGACTTGATCCTGTTTTGCGCCAGTAGCTGGCGTTCGGCCCTTGCCGCCAAAACCCTGCAGGATATGGGCATGACCAACATTCTGGATATGGACGGTGGATTCAGCGCCTGGAAAGCGGCTGATCTGCCGGTCAAAATATCCTGAAAACTGGACTCATGACTTTACCCGCCGCGTTGTTCATTCTTTGGACAGAACAGCGCGCGTTTTCAGGTCAACGACCACACGCCATTTATGCCACGCCTTGCCATATTTTAGGACCTTGGCAGATTTTAGGAACGAGAGATGAGCGATACCACAAAAGACATTGACGCGATGATCGCGCGGGCACGCGCCGCCCAGAAACATTATGAAGCCACCGGCAGCCAAGACCGGTTTGACCAGGCCGCCCTGGCGGCAGCCTGGGCGTTGATGGAACCACAACGCAACGCCGAATTGGCAGCGTTTGCGGTCGCCGAAACCGGGCTTGGCAATGTCGCCGACAAAATCACCAAGAACCATCGCAAGACCTTGGGCTTGCTTCGTGACATCCGCGGCAAAACAAGCTTTGGCCTGGTGAATGACGATCCTGCCCTTGGGGTGAGTGAATATCTGCGCCCCAAAGGCGTGGTCGCAGCGATTGTGCCGTCAACCAACCCGCTGGCAACACCGGTCAATAATGTTGTGAATGCCCTGAAAACCGGTAATGCGATCATTCTCGCCCCGTCCCCAAAGGGGGCCGCGCCCCTCGCCAAGCTGCTCGATTATATCTATGCCGAATTTGACCGGATCGGCCTTGACCATGATCTGGTTCAAATGGTGCCAAACCCGCCATCCAAAGACAAAACCGCGCGGCTGATGCAAGGCGCGGACATGCTGGTCGTCACCGGGTCACAAAGCAATGTACGTTCAGCCTATTCGTCGGGCACGCCAGCCATTGGCGTTGGCATGGGCAATGTGGTGACGATTATTGACGAAACCGCCAATCTTGATGATGCGGCGCAAAAAATCGCTCGGTCGAAATGTTTCGATAATGCCACATCCTGTTCGTCGGAAAATGCGGTGATTGTTGTCGATGCCGCCTATGACGGGTTTGTTGCGGCGATCGGCCGGGCCGGCGGGATGCTGCTAGATGCGGCGCAAACCGCGCATCTTGTTAACACGCATTGGCATGACGGCCATCTAAACCGCAACATGCTGGCCAAGGACATTGACGCGGTGCTGGCAACATTAGGGTTAACCGATGCCGCCCCGGCCGGCACCAAATTCCTGGTGGCCCCGGCCACCGGCATTGGACCGGATGCACCGATATCAGGTGAAAAAATGGCGTTGTTCTTTGCGCTCTATCGGGCCAAAGATTTTGCCGCGGCCAAGGAGATGGCGCGGGCCATTCACGCCTATCAGGGGCGCGGCCATTCATTAGGTATTCACAGCGAAAATGATGCCCGCGCGCGCGAATTGGCGATGGATATGGAAACATGCCGGGTGATCGTCAATCAGGCCCATTGCTTTGCCACCGGCGGCTCATTTGACAATGGCCTTCCCTTTTCTTTGTCGATGGGGTGCGGTTCGTGGGGTGGCAATTCAATCGATGACAATCTGAATTGGACACATTTTGTCAATCGGGTTCGTGTGGCCCGACAGATTGCGCCGGTTGAACCGACAGTCGATGATATTTTTGCCGATTATTTTACGGCAAGCAATCAAAGCTGACCCATCCGACATCGAGGCTCGCATGACACCCACAAACCCTACCAGCATTAAAGACCTGCTGACCAATGCCGCCGCCTCTACCCCCGATGCGAGTTGGCTGACCACGCCTGAAACCGGCAATCGTTTCAGCTGGGCCGATAGCTGTGATCGCGCCCGCCGGATCGCCTGCTATCTTCAAGGCGCCGGTCTGACCCCCGGTGCGTCGGTCGCGATTGCATCACCCAATGGGGCCGCGGCGAGTTTTGCGTTTCTGGGGACCGTGTTTGGCGGGTTTCGGGCAACGCCGCTGAATTTGGTAGCCGGGGTTAAAACGCTGGCCTTTGTGTTGTCGCATTCCAAAACAGAATTGATCTTATGTGCTGATGACAGCCGCCAGATGGTTGACGATGCGCTGGCAGCCCTGCCCGAAGCACCGACTCGTATGCCGCGGATCGTCTCGATGGATATTGATGACGGGCCACGCTGGGATGACAGCGGGATCACGCCAGCCGATCCGGCTGACCTGACCGACCCAAGCGCCGACACGATCGGCCTGTTGATGTATACATCGGGCACCACTGGCGTGCCCAAGGGCGTGCTATTGTCGCATGCCAATTTGATCGCGGCAGGACGCAATGTCGCGGTCGCACATGGGCTTGATGCCAGCGATGCCGGCATGTGCGTTTTGCCGATCTATCATATCAACGGGCTTTGTGTGACCGTCATGGGCAGCGTGGTGTCTGGCGGCGGCTTGGTGATGCCGCACCGGTTTTCGGCACGGCATTTCTGGGGCCAGATGCACCAGCATGACTGCAGCTGGTTTAGTGCGGTGCCGACCTTATTTGCCTATCTACTGAATGATGATAACGAACCGCTGTTGCGGCGTGACCGGCTGCGTTTTGCCCGCTCGGCATCGGCCCCATTGCCGCCGGAAATTCACCGGCAATTTGAAAAGCGCTTTTCGATTCCGATCATCGAGACGATGGGGCTAACCGAAACCGGCGCACAGATCCTGTCAAACCCGCTGCCACCGGCGGAACGCAAAATCGGCTCACCCGGCATAGCCTTTGGCAACGAGATCGCCATTGCTGACGCCGATTTGAATTTAATTGGTCCAGACTGTGAAGGCGAGATTTTGGTTCGCGGCAGCAATGTGATGCAAGGCTATCTTGACCGGCCTGACGAGACCGCAAAAACCATCACCGCCGATGGCTGGCTGCGCACCGGCGATCTTGGCCGCATGGATAAGGACGGGTTCGTGTTTGTGACGGGCCGGATCAAGGAATTGATCATCAAGGGCGGCGAAAACATTGCCCCCCGCGAAATTGACGAGGCCTTGCTCGAACATGACGCCGTCCTTGAAGCGGCAGCCTTTGCCCGCGAATGCAAAGATTATGGCCAACGGGTTGAAGCCTGTGTCCGCCTGAAAGACGGCCGGACAGTGAGCGAATCCGATTTGCGCGCATTTTGCGCTGACCGCATTGGCACCTACAAGACACCAGATCATATCTATTTTCTCGATGATTTGCCAAAGGGACCATCTGGTAAAGTGCAGCGGATGAAGCTTCTTGACCTTGTCAGCTGACAAAAAACTGTCGCCACATGGGCCCGCCATGTCAGATGGTAGCTGCACCGCGGCATCAATAACAGCGGCGCCAACTTTCACCACGAAATTTAACAAAAAAATGTCCTAACCGGACCGGAATCATTTGCATTTTTACCGGTTTTTGCGACACTCAACGCATAAATATAAATGGAGGGAACTGTGAAACTATTTAAGACCTTTACCGCAACGGTTATGCTTGGTGGCATGATCGCCGGTGCCTCAACTGCCGCGCTAGCCGGCAGCCACGGCTTTCAATGTAAAGTCAGCGAAGACAGCATGGCCAAACCTGGTGGTTTTCCTGACCGTGCGTTGTCGATGATCGTGCCTTACGGCCCAGGTGGTGGCTCTGGCCAGGTGGCCGCAGCGATGGCCAAGGCGGTAACCGAGCTGACCGGTGTTGATATCAACCGTGACCACAAGCCTGGTGGTTCGGGAACCGTTGGATTGACCGCTTATATGGCGGCGCCAGCTGACGGCTATAATGTGCTGGAACATATTGATGATGCGTCTTCTGCACATGCGCTAGATTCGTCAAAGCCAAATCCAGCCGTGGATCTGATCCCGCTTGTCACCTCACAGGTGACATTCTCGCAGATCTACATCCGCAGCAACGAAACCCGCTATAATGACTGGCCGTCATTTGTGAAATGGGTCAAGGCCCAAGACGGCAAAGCCACCATCGCCAATGTGTCGAAAGAAGGCTCGATGGAACGGGTGACGATGAAGTTTATCACCGACGCCACTGGTATGAAAATCCAGCAGATCTCGTTTGACAAAGGTGCCCCACGCTATGGCGCGCTTCTTGGCGGGCAAGTGGACGCCCTGTTTGAACAGCCTGGCGATGTGCGGAAATTCCTCGATGCCGGTAATTTCAAGCCAATTTTGACAGTGTTTGACGAGCGGCCAAAGGCATTTGCGGATGTCCCAACCCACAAGGAAATGGGCATGAGCTTTGAGCCTCTGCTTCGGTTCCGTGGTTTCTATGTGAATGCCAA
>CAZYKI010000048.1:0-6391 GCA_964648035.1 uncultured Candidatus Puniceispirillum sp.
TGAATAACGATGGATCGTCAGGCTTGGCTTGTCAGTGTCGCGCATCAGAATCTCCCAGATCCGGCAGGCGTGTATTCAAACAAAAAAGAAGTGGAAAGCCCACTTCTTTTTTCAATTGGCATGGCCGGCAAACCGCCTATTTCTTGGCGGTTTTGGCCATCACATCCTTTTTGATATCGGCCATCGCCGCGGCGTCATCACCGGTGCTGACATCGGCCGCAGCCGGGGTGGCCACCGCTGTTTGCGGGGCAGATTTATCGTTACCGGCGGCCGCGGCTGCTTGCCCGGCAGACAGCATCACATCCATCGCCTCGGCTTGTGCTGCCTTGGCGATATCGACAAACGCCGCCATATGCTTTGGCATCGCTTTCGCCTGTTCGGCGGCGAATTCGCTTGATGCCGCTGCCAGGTCGGTGGCTGCGGGGCCGGCTTTGGCAAGGCGATCAAGCGCATCCATCGTTTCATTGACCATCGCTTGTCCGGCGGCCAGATTCTTTTTTGCCGCATCCAGCGTGATTTGCGACAATTTGGCCTGATAGTCGGCCATCGGCTTCATCGCTTCGGCCATATCTGCCGGCGTGGCAGCGGCCATTTTATCGAGGGCTTTTTTGTAATCATCAGGATGGAACATGGTTCAGTCTCCTTTTTGTGATACATAGATTAGTGATAGCGTCGGCGTTGATCAGACGAAAAGATCAAACGAAAAACTGTCCACCATTCGCCGACAAGGTTGACCCGGTGATAAAGGCTGCATCATCGCTCACCAGGAACAATACACAGCGGGCAATTTCATCAGGCGTTCCCAACCGGCCAACCGGGATCTGCGCGGTAATTTTGGCAATGATGTCATCCGCCATTGCATTGACCATTTCGGTGCCGATATAGCCGGGGCAAACCGCATTGACGGTGATTCCCTTGGCTGCGCCTTCTTGGGCCAAGGCTTTGGTAAAGCCAAGATCGCCCGCCTTGGCCGATGAATAATTGGCTTGGCCAAACTGGCCCTTTTGCCCATTGATCGATGAAATATTGACGATCCGGCCAAAATTGCGATCGCGCATACCGCCCCACACCTGATGCGTCATGTTAAACAAGCCGTTCAGATTGGTGTCGATAACCTCCTGCCATTGCTGGGGGGTCATTTTATGAAACGCGCTGTCGCGGGTGATACCGGCATTATTGACCAGCACATCAACCGGGCCCAATTTGGCCTCAACCGCGGCAACACCGGCCGCACAATCCTCGTAAGAGGCGACCGACCATTTGAACACGTCAATACCGGTGTCCTTGGCAAAAGCAGCGGCAGCTTCGTCATTGCCGGCATAGTTGGCGGCTACCTGATAGCCGGCAGATTTCAGCATTTTTGAAATGGCGGCACCGATGCCGCGGGTTCCCCCGGTCACAATCGCGGTCTTTGACATAACGTTCGTCCCTTTCTTCACAAGATCAGATCTAAGATTAGTTCTGGCGCTGACGGCTATAGCCGTTCAATACACATGGCAACGCCCATGCCGCCGCCGATACACAAGGTGGCAAGCCCCTTTTGGGCCTTTTGGCGCTGCATTTCAAACAACAGCGTATTCAATACGCGCGCCCCAGACGCCCCAATCGGGTGGCCAATCGCAATCGCCCCCCCATTTACATTCACCTTGGCAGGGTCCCATCCCATGTCGCGATTGACAGCAATCGCCTGTGCGGCAAAGGCCTCATTCGCCTCGATAAGGTCAAGATCATCAACCGTCCAGCCAGCTTTGGCTAGGGCTTTGCGCGATGCGGTAACCGGCCCGATCCCCATAATCGCCGGGTCAACACCAGCGGTGGCATAAGATACAATCCGGGCCATTGGCTGAATATTTTTAGCGGTGGCGGTTGCCTCGCTCATCAACAACACCGCGGCCGCACCATCATTGATGCCCGATGCATTACCAGCGGTCACCGTGCCATCCTTGGAAAAGGCCGGACGCAATTTTTGCAAGGCCGCCATGTCAACGCCATGCTTGATATATTCGTCAGCATCGACCGTGATCTCGTCGCGGCGCGTCTTGACCAGAACCGGGGTAATTTCATCAGCAAATTTACCGGCTTTTTGCGCCGCCTCGGCCTTGTTTTGCGAGGCAACGGCGAATTCATCTTGTTCGTCGCGGCTGATCTGCCATTTGGTGGCGATGTTTTCTGCGGTCGTGCCCATGTGATACTCATGAAACGCATCGGTTAACCCGTCCATGATCATCGAGTCGACAAAGGCCACATTGCCCATCCGCGCCCCAGTCCGCAACATCGCCACATGCGGGGCCAATGACATGCTTTCCTGACCACCGGCCACCACGATATCGGCATCCCCAAGCTGCACATGCTGGGCCCCAATCGCCACCGCACGCAACCCCGACCCACAGAGCTGGTTGATACCCCATGCGGCGCTTTCCTGCGGCAAGCCAGCGTTGATATGCGCCTGACGGGCCGGGTTTTGCCCCTGACCGGCAGACAAAATCTGGCCCATGATGGTTTCTGACACATCGGCCTTTTCGATTCCGGCGCGCGCCACAACCGCCTCGATTGCCGCTTTGCCAAGGTCATGCGCTGCCAAGCCTGACAGGGCGCCCCCAAAACTGCCAACCGGCGTCCGTGCCGCTGATGCAATCACCACATTTGTCATCATACCCTCCGTTGGCCCGCGGCCATGTGCGATTTAATGCTGGATAAAGACAAAAAGGAGCGCCAGAGCGCCCCTTTTTTTATCGTGCGTGCTGTTAGGCGTTGACGATGTTGTTTTGGACATCCTTGCCAGCCTTCAGGATGATCTCGGCGGTATCAACCTGTGCCTTTTTGGCAACATCGGCGATGCTGGCAAGATGCTTTGGGGCCGCTTCAACCTGTGCTTTGGCAAATTCGGTCGAGGCTGCCGCCAGATCGGCAGGCTTTTCGACAGGCTTGGCAAAAGCGTCAAGCGCGGCAATGGTTTCGTTCATCCAAGTCTGGCCAATCTCGATATTCTTTTTGGCGGCGTCAAAGGCAACCTGTGACAGCTTGGTCTGGTAGTCAACGAATGGCTTTACATTGTCAGCCATTTCAAATGGTGACGCCGATACGAATTTTTCCATCGCTTTAGTGTAGTCAGCAAAAGTAAACATGGGTTTGTCTCCTGATCAAATTTTTCTGCTAAGCGGAATATAGTTACCGCAATGCAGAAAATCAAGAGAAAATTACGCAATGCAGAAAATTAGGTGTGGTGCTGCACATATTGTCCTGGCGCAGGCCCTAAATCCGGTCCATCAAAATCTTTTAAGATATTGTTTGCATTTACTTTATTTCCTGACATGCCGGCTATCCACGAAGCCCATGCCGGCCACCAAGATCCGGCCGTAACCGGCAAATCAAGGAAGGAATCGGCCGCGTAGTCGGTTAAATTCTCTGCCATGCGGAAATGATATTTCCCGGCTTCGGGTGGATTTATAATCCCGGCCACATGGCCGCTTCCGCCCAAAATATAGGTTTTTGGTCCTTTGGTCTGGCTGATCCCGGCAAATGACGACCGCCAGGGGGCAATATGGTCGGTTTCAGCGGCGACCGCACAGATTGGTATATCGACATCGGCCAGCGCCAGATCGGTATCAAGAAACCGTAGCGCGCCCGCTGCAAACCGGTTGTTCTGATAGAAATTGTCAAGATATTCGCGTGCCATGCGTCCCGGCAGGTTGGTTGAGTCGCTGTTCCAATAGAGCAAATCCATCACCGGTGGCTTTTGCCCCATCAGATAGGACCGTACCGCCGGGCCGTAGACCAAATCACCCGAGCGCAAGAAACTGAATGTCTGGGCCAGAAATGCGCCGTCCAAAACGCCACTTTCGGCAATGCGATCATGAATTTTCTTGGCATAGTCAGGACCGGTGTAAATCGCCAACTCGCCAGGATCATGAAAATCGGTCAAGGTGGTGAAAAAGGTTGCCGAATGGATCAGATCATGGCCGGTTTTCCGCAAATAATCGGCCGTCACCGCCACCAATGTCCCGCCGATACAATAGCCGATCACATTGGCCTGCGGTTGGCCGGTCAGGCCGGTCACCTGTTCCAATGCGGTTTGCACCCCTTCGGTCATATAGTCGTCAAACCCGACATCGGCCATCGCCCCATCCGGGTTGACCCATGACACCAAAAACACCGCTTGGCCGGCGGCCAGCGCAAACTGGATAAAGCTGTTTTGCGGGGTCAGGTCCAGAATGTAGAATTTGTTGATACAAGGCGGCACAATCAGCAACGGCCGTTCAAACACAGTGTCGGTTGTCGGCTGATAGTGGATCAATTCAAACAGCCGATTGCGGAAAACCACTCTGCCCGCTGATGTAGCCAGATTTTCCCCGACCTTGAAAGCATTGGCATCGGTCAGCGATACCGACAGCTGGCCGTCGCCTTTTTCCAGATCATTGACCAGATTTTCCAGCCCTTCGACCAGCGATTTGCCTTGGGTTTCGATCGCATGTTTCAATGCTTCGGGGTTCGTTCCCAAGAAATTTTGTGGCGACAGGAAATTGATCAGCTGTTGCGAGAAAAACTGAATTTGACGGGCCTCACCTTCCGACAAACCATCGATTTCAGCGACCGAGTCCTTGATCACTTCGCTGGACAGCAGATATTGCTGTTTGATCATGTTGAAATAGGGATTGGTTTGCCACGCTTCATCGCGAAACCGCCGGTCCTTGGGCGTGGCGTCCTGTGCGGCCCCCATCATCGAGGCTTGAAAATCAGACCACGCCTCGATTGAGGCTTTATAATAGCGGACCTGACTTTCGATCAATTTGGCCGGGTTGTTCATCATCTGCGCGAAATAGCTGGATGCCGCCTTGAAAAACAGTTCGGTACTGGCATTTGACTGGTCTGGCTGCTCGGCCTTTTGCCGCGCCATGATCGCAATCAGCCGCTTGGTTAATGCGTCAATTTTCTCGAAATTGTCTTTCAGCTCGTCAAGCTGGGGCGTTTTTGCCATATCGTGATCAGACATCGCTTTTCTTCCGGTCAAATATGTGGGACCCTATTCCCAATTCAATTTTGAGACCTATTATTTATGTATACTACATCATCCTACCAGCTTCTGGATAGTTCTATCAAATTGCAGAAGGCGTTTGCCAGCCAGATCAGTCATTTGTTTGACCAAGCCCCGGCGCTCACCCGCCTGCATCCGTTTGGATCATTGATGAATGGCTGGTCCAAAGTCGCCGAAAAATCGCTGGACCGAATCGAGTCAAAACCGGACTGGGCGGTCGAGGCGGTGACCACATCAGGCCGATCGCGGCCGATCAAACCGGAAATCATTCTCGATAAACCCTTTTGCACCCTGACAAAATTTGCCACGACATCAAAACAAAAATCAGCCGAAACCGTGCTGATCATCGCGCCAATGTCAGGTCATTATGCGACGCTGGCGCGCAACACGGTGGCCAGCCTCGTTCCCGACTGCAACGTCTATGTGACCGATTGGAAGAATGCCCGCGATGTGCCGGTGACGGCCGGATCATTCAACGTTGATGATTTTGTCGATTATCTGGTCGAATTCATCACCTGCCTTGGGCCAATGACGCATGTGCTTGCGATTTGTCAGCCGGCGCCACTGGCCGCCGCCGCCGCGGCCCGTCTGGCGCATGACAACCCGGCCGCGATGCCCAAATCACTGATCTTGATGGGGGGGCCGGTAGACCCTGCCGCCAACCCGTCAGCGGTGACCGATTATGCGCGCAAGACCGATATTGCGCAGTTACAGTCAACGGTTATCATGCCGGTAGCCGACCAATATGCTGGCGCCGGCCGTCTTGTCTATCCGGGCCTTGTGCAGCTGACCGCCTTTATGAGCATGAACGCCACCACCCATATCGAGGCGTTTATGCGGCAGATTGGCGCCGAATCTGACGGCACCGCGCATGATGAGGACCGGCATAACAGCTTTTATAATGAATATTTGGCGGTGATGGATATGCCGGCCGAATTTTTCCTTGATACCGTCCAGCGCATTTTCAAGGACCGCGACATTGCGACCAACAATTTTGTGCATCATGGGCAAAAGCTTGATCTTGGGGCGGTGCGCACCACCCGCCTGTTGGTGATCGAGGGGGGGCGTGACGATATTTCGGCACCCGGCCAATGCAAAGCCGCCTTGGCCCTGTTCAGCGGTTTGTCCGACCAACAAAAACACTATATTCTTGAAGAAGATGCCGGCCATTACGGGATCTTTAGTGGCAAGGCGTGGCGCAACAATATCCGGCCAAAATTCCTCGAATTTATCCGGCAAGACTGACCAACCTGACCGATCTAGACGACCCGGGCAGACATCGCGGCCGATGGCGTGCGGCGTCTTTTATCCAGCCCGCAACCGGTCGTCGGTCAGGCGGCCGATGACACGGCCCATCCA
>CAZYKI010000048.1:6491-13923 GCA_964648035.1 uncultured Candidatus Puniceispirillum sp.
TTTATCCAGCCCGCAACCGGTCGTCGGTCAGGCGGCCGATGACACGGCCCATCCAGCCTTTGACCTCGGCGCGTACCGGCAGCATATTGTCGCCAAACGGCCGGGCGAGGAACAGCTTTACTGTGAACGGCTTGCCAGGCTTACTGCTCCGTCGGTGTCCGCCGCGTGGGACCAGCGCCACCTCGCATAAAACCGCCGGCCCCGCATAAGCTGCCGGTCGATCGCGGTCGATCGTCACCCTGCCACGCGACTGGACAGACAAGCGCGCATACCGGCGTCCATCAAAAATCTCGACTGCCGGCACCGTGTCACCATCCTTGCAATCTCCGGTGGCCGCAACCTGGTCGATAAGGTTCAAAATAGCCGCATAGGGGCCTAATACCGCCGGCGGCATATCGGCCGGCAACGGATGCACCTTGTCAAGATCAAGCGCCGGGGTCCGCGATTGGGCCAGAAGCATGCCGTTGGCGGTCCATTCAACCCGGCTTTCAACGCGCGCCTGACCAGAAACGCGCCGCATCGCCAGCAACCGTGATTGCCAGCGCCCATTATCAGCCTCCAACGCGGCCCGGGCGGTGCTTTGGAACGGTTTGAAAAAGCGCGCAAGCCCGCCACTTTCAACCGACGCATCGATCGTCAGGCGGTGGCCATCCGGCGTCAAATCCACCTGACTTCGCGCCAAAACCAGACGGCCCCATTCAATCTCATAAGCAAGGTTTTGCGGCAATATGGTCGCCCCTGTTGCACCGGACAAACCAAGCATCACCCACAAGCCGGCGCCAACGCCGATCAGCCAGCGGTTAGGCCCCATCTTTACCCGCATCGATCACAACCGCCATCTGGCACATCAGTTCAAACATAATCGACACGCCCAAAAACGCCGTCCCCCCTGACGGATCAAACGGCGGCGATACCTCGACAAGATCAGCCCCGACAATGGTGACACCGGCCAGTTCACGCACCACCTGAAGCGCCTGAAAACTGTTAGGGCCGCCAACTTCAGGCGTGCCAGTGCCCGGTGCAAAGGTCGGGTCCACAAAATCAATATCATAGGAAATATAGGTTCTCTCGGTCCCAACAATGTCGCGGGCTTCGGCCATGACATCGGCTACACCGCGCTGGTGAAATTCCTCGATCTTGATCACCCGAATGCCTACCGCCTTGGCAAAATCCAGATCCTCATGATCATATTGGGTGCCGCGGATTCCGATCTGCACCACCTTTTGCGGGATCAGCAACCCCTCTTCAACGGCGCGCCGAAACGGTGTGCCGTGGGTGTAAAGGGTGCCGCCAAAATAGCTGTGAAACAGGTCGGTGTGGCTGTCGAAATGAATCATCCCAACCGGCGCGGTGGCCGCCACCGCCCGCAATACCGGCAATGATGTCAAATGATCCCCACCCGCCGTCATCGGCATGATGCCGGCAGCAATCAGCCGGTGGTAAAAGCTGGTGATCCGGTTCATGCTGTCAGCAATATCCGCCGGATTTGGCCCGACATCACCAAGATCGGCGCAATTGACAAGATCAAACGGCCGCACCCCGCTGACCGGATGCTCGGCCCGGATCATGGTTGACGCATCGCGCAATTGACGCGGGCCATGGCGTGGGCCAGGCCGGTTGGTGGTACCGCTATCCCACGGCACCCCAACAAGCCCAATATCAACGACGGCAAACTGCGGATCATCAGCACCAACATGCGGCAGCCGCATAAAGCTGGGAACACCGGCAAATCGCGGCAGATCAAAACCCGATACAGGACGAAAAAAATTGTCGCTGCCCATAAGCGGCTCCTTTTTTGGCGCGTGGCGGCCGGTTTTACCTTCTGTTGATTTTACCGTTGTTTTGCCTTTTTGACCAACGCTTGTTGTTGGCCCGGTGCTTATGGCAAGCTAGCGCGTGCGGGCTACCCATAATATAGGCCGAAACAGCATCATCTTGCCATTCGACAAAAAGGATCATCACGCCATGACCGAAACCCTGTCTGACCTTGTCTCGGCACGGTTTGCCACTACTAGTCAAATCGGTGGCAACCATCCCGCCCTTGGCACCCATGCTTTGCAATTGCAACATCGCTCGGTCCGCCACTTCACCGCCAAGACGGTGCCTGCCGAAACGCTGGATTTGCTGTTTGCCTGCGCCATGTCGGCACCAAGCAAATCCGACCTGCAGCAAACCAGCATCATCCATATCGATAATGCCGACAGCCGCCGCCAGATTGCCGCGGCGCTGCCATCCATGCCGTGGGTGGCAAGCGCGCCGGTATTTTTGCTGTTTTGCGGTGACAGTCGCCGCATCCGGCAGATTTGTGATAGGCACCACACCCAATTCGCGCATGACCCGCTTGACGCGCTGTTTAATGCCACCACCGACACCGCGATGGTTATGCAGAATTTCATCCTTGCCGCCGAGGCGGCCGGGCTTGGCTGTTGTCCGATCAGTGCGGTGCGCGAAATCACCGCCGAGATTGCCGCGCTGACCCGCCTTCCGGATGGTGTGTTTCCGCTGGCTGGCTTATGCGTTGGCTATGCCGCCGTCAAACCGCCGCTCAGCATCCGCCTGCCGCTGGCGGTCACCGTGCATAAAGACATCTATGACGATAGCGATGACGCCGCCTTGATTGCCGATTATGACAAACGCCGCCGATCGGTAAACCCGTATAAAACCCAGCGGGATGTCGAAACTTTTGGCCAAGATGCTGATTATGGCTGGTCCACCGACAAGGCACGGCAAACCGCCCATACCGACCGGCTGGCCTTTAGCCAGCATATCCGTGCCCACGGTTTTGATCTTTAGCCGGCGTCAGCGGGCCGGGTGATAGGCCCCGGTTTGACGCCAGCCATCGATTCCGGTTTGCAGCACCACAACATTACTTTTACCCGCCACCCGCAACGCAAAGACCGCCTGTGCCGACAGGCTGCCGCTATTGCAGAACAGGATCGTCAATTGGCTATCGGGAATGTCATCGATGCGGTCCAGCACCGCGCGCCATTCAATATTGATGGCGCCAGGGATCGTACCGGCAGCAAATTGGTCTTCACTGCGCGTATCGATAAACAGCGCCGCATCAAACACCGATTGGTCCAACTGCTGCGGCAAAATAATGCCGGCCGTATAATCCTGAAACATCATATAATCCTGCATCGCCTCGATAACCGGATCGGCCTTTACCGCCGGTGACAATGCCAAAACGGCGCCAAGCCCCACAACGCCCATCGAAACGGTTAATCGCCGTATCATCACTCTTGTCTCAACCTGATTTTCACCTAGCGGCACGCCAACAGCGACTTGCCCGCATCACATGTACCCGCGTCACATCTAATAGTAACCCGCTTGGCGACAAACGCCACCCCCGACCAGTAACCCCGCGGCAAAATCACCGCTGTCGATTGATTTTGACACCGCTTTCCCCTATTCCTTGTGTTATGGTCTATCAAGGCCAGACAAAACCCGGTCGCCGATCAAATCATCTTGTAACAAGCAACTGATATCGTGAAACAAATTCGAAAAGCTGTATTTCCTGTAGCCGGGTTCGGCACCCGCTTTTTGCCCGCTACCAAAGCGATGCCAAAGGAATTGCTGCCCATTATCGACAAGCCGATCATTCAGTTTGCGGTGGAAGAAGCCGCCGCCGCCGGTATTGATACGATGGTCTTTGTGACCGGGCGCAGCAAACGGTCGGTCGAGGATCATTTTGACTCAAATTTTGAACTTGAACATGCGCTTGCTAGCAAGGGCAAGCTGGATGAAGCACGGATGGTCCATGATATTGTACCACCGCATGTGAAATGCGTGTTTGTCCGCCAGCCCGAACAGTTAGGGCTTGGCCATGCGGTGCTGTGCGCGCGGCCAGTTGTGGGGGATGATCCCTTTGCTGTTCTGTTGGCTGATGATTTTATCATTGGCAAGAATGGATCATTCACCAAAGCGATGGTTGATGCCTATATGGCAAGCGGTAAATCGATCCTGTGCGTCGATCGGGTCGCCACCGATCAGATCAGCAAATATGGGATTATCGATCCTGGCCCATCGACCGGTGCGGCCGGCATTGATGTGCGCGGGATTGTTGAAAAGCCCGACCCTGATGTTGCACCATCACAACTGGCCTCCTATGGGCGCTATATTCTTGATGGGTCGATTTTTTCAATTTTAGAAAACACCAAGCCGGGCAAGGGCGGCGAAATTCAACTTGTTGATGCGATCAATAGTCTGGCAGAACAAGGCGCTGTGCAAGCGTTGGAATTGACCGGTACACGCTATGATTGTGGTGACAAGCTGGGCTATTTACAGGCGATCACCGCCATGGCCCTGCAATCAGAGACATTCGGGGCTGATTACCGCGCCTTTCTTGACCGCATGATGACCTAAAAATCGGGGCCAGTTTGATGACACAGCCGCGCCTATCCGTTACCGAAAATTGTTGGGATTTTTTGCGTGAACCGATGATCACCCCAACCGGGTTTCGCGAATATGATGCACGGTGGCAATATCCAAGCGAGATCAATCTGCCGGGCATCACCGCCCTTGGCCAAGGCATCGGCACCCAAATGCACCGGCGTGGCATTGCCCCGCAAATTGTTGTTGCCAATGATTATCGCGACTATTCGCTGGCTATTAAACAGGCGCTGACGATCGGCCTGATGCAGGCCGGAATCACCGTTAAAGACATTGGTCCGGCCCTGTCACCAATGGCCTATTTTAGCCAGTTTCATCTCGATGTGCCGGCGGTGGCGATGGTGACAGCAAGCCATAACCCAAATGGCTGGACCGGCGTCAAGATGGGGTTTGAGCGGCCGCTGACGCATGGGCCTGATGAAATGGCCGAGCTGCGCGATATTGTGCTGGCCGGACAGAGCGTTGCCCGGCCCGGCGGCGCGCTCGAATATGTCGATGGCGTCGGCGCGGCCTATCTTGATGATCTTGCCGGCGATTTCAGAATGCGGCGCAAACTAAAAGTCGTATGCGCGACCGGTAATGGCACCGCGTCAGCCTTTGCGCCCCAATTGCTGGACCGGATTGGTGTCGAGGTTGTCGGCCTTCACACCGCCCTTGATTATCATTTCCCGCATTATAACCCGAACCCGGAATCGCTGGAAATGCTGCATGATATGGCGCGGATGGTCACCCAATCGGGGGCCGATCTGGCGCTTGGTTTTGATGGTGATGGTGACCGTTGCGGCGTGGTCGACAATGAGGGAGGCGAAATTTTCGCCGACAAGGTGGGGGCCATTTTGGCCCGCGATCTGGCCAGACTCTATCCCGGTGCCACCTTTGTGGCCGACGTCAAATCGACCGGTCTTTTTGCCAGCGACCCAGAGCTAAAACGCCATAACATCAAGGCGGATTATTGGAAAACCGGTCACAGCCATATGAAACGGCGGGTCAAAGAAATTGGCGCCCTCGCCGGCTTTGAAAAATCAGGCCATTATTTTTTCGCCGCACCATTGGGACGCGGCTATGATTGTGGCTTACGGGTGGCGGTCGAAATCTGCAAATTGCTGGATCGCAATCCGGACAAAACCATGGCTGATCTGCATCGTGCCTTGCCCCTGACCTATGCCTCACCGACGATGTCGCCCTATTGTCCTGACACCGATAAATATGACGTGCTTGACCGTATCATCGCCCGCATCCAAGACAAAGCCGCCAACGGCGAAACCTTTGCCGGACGCCGCATCGACTCGGTGCTGACCGTCAATGGTGCCCGCATCATGCTTGATAATGGTGCTTGGGGATTGGTGCGCGCCTCATCCAACACGCCCAATCTTGTCGTGGTCTGCGAAAGCCCGGAAAGCGATGCTGAATTGCGGCAAATTTTTGCCGACCTTGACGCGATCATTCGGACCGAGCCGTTGGTAGGTGCGTATGATCAGACCTTGTGACATGCCGATGATCGGCGCGGCGCTGCCGCAACAAACCCATAAGGGGCGGTGATGCAACTGTCTGACAACCCCTATTTTGATGCGCTCAACAAAACCGCTATGGCGCATAATAACCTGTGTCTTGGCGATTTGGTGACCGACCCGCAGCGGGCCAAAGATTTGGTGTTTATGCATGACGGGATGGAACTTGACGTGACCCGGCAGCTGCTTAGTCAAGAAGCGTTGGCTGGCCTTGTCAAGCTGGCGCATGCGGCCGGCCTTGAAAACTGGCGTGACAGGATGCGGGCCGGCGAACCGGTCAACACTGCCGAAAACCGGGCAGTCACGCATCATGCGCTGCGCGACCCGGTGCGCCAGACTATGGCAGAGTGGGACCAGCTGACCGCTGCCGCCGCCATGTTCCGTGACCGCAACCGGTTTGACCGTATCGTTAATATTGGCATCGGCGGATCTGACCTTGGCCCAGCGATGGTAACACGCGCCTTGCGCCCGTTTCATGACGGCCCGGATATCGCCTTTGTATCAAATTTCGACCCGGCCGATCTGGGCGATGTGTTAGCACGGTCGAACCCGCACCGCACCGGCTTTATCGTCACGTCAAAAAGCTTTACCACAGCCGAAACTCTGGCCAATGCAGCCCGCGCCGGTGACTGGCTAACCGCGGCCGGCGTGACCTGGAACGACACCATGTGCGCCGTTACCGCCAGCCCGGAAAAAGCCGCCGCTGCCGGATTTATCGACACGCATATTCTGCCAATGGACATGGGTGTTGGTGGCCGCTACAGCCTGTGGTCAGCGGCTGGTCTGGGCATATTATGTGCGATTGGCAAACAGTCCTTTGCGGCACTTCTTGCCGGTGCCCACAATATGGACCAGCATTTTTTTACCACGCCACTGGCGAAAAACCTGCCGGTGCTGATGGCGCTTGTCCGAATCTGGAACCGCAATTTTCTGGGCTTTGCAACACATGGGGTCATGCCCTATGCCCAACGGCTGGCCCGCTTTCCGGCCTGGGTCCAACAGCTGGAAATGGAAAGTAACGGCAAGCAGGTTAGCCGTGATGGCACGCGCCTCACCCAACCGGCGAGCAGCCTGATTTGGGGTGAGGCGGGCAGCAATGCCCAGCACAGCTTTTTTCAATATCTGCATCAGGCCGACCATATCGTGCCGGTCGATTTTCTATTGCCCTTAGCACCGGTAGCCAAAGACCATCCGGATCAAAACCAACGCACCAATCATACAAGCCTAGTCGCCAACGCACTGGCACAGGCCGAATTGCTGGCAACCGGCAAAAAAGACGCCGATGACCCGCACCGGCAGTTTCCCGGCAATCGTCCAAGCAGTATCATCAGCTGGCCGCAAACCACCCCTTTTACTGTCGGACAGCTGGCCGCACTTTATGAAAATGCGACCATCAGTTGCGGCTTTATATGGGGCGTGAACAGTTTTGACCAGCCGGGGGTCGAGCTTGGAAAACAGCTGGCGCATGACCTCCAATCTGGGACCAGCGGCTTTAGTCCGGCCGCGACCGCGCTGTTTCAGCGGCACCACAA
>CAZYKI010000049.1:0-4581 GCA_964648035.1 uncultured Candidatus Puniceispirillum sp.
GCATGCCGCCAGCGTTCGTTCTGAGCCAGGATCAAACTCTTAGGTTAGACTGGTTTGAACGGATAAATCCGTCAAACATGTCATCCTATTCAATCCATGTTCGTTAACTTTTGTTCAAAATTAGCGTTTTATGAAATTCAACAGGCTGACTTTATATCACAAAGAACGACACGTTATCACGCACCGCTGCCCGCGAATCTCTTCCAAAATGCTTCCAACTTTTTCAAACAGCGCCTGGTGTTCCGGCGGGTGCCGTCATCCCAGTAATCGTTCCCGTATTCACGGCAACGGAGGCGGGTTATAAGCCTGCAGCTGCAGGCTGTCTAGCCCTAAAATTCATTTTTTTCGACTTTATTTTCCGGCCCCGAAAGACTTGCCTTGCGGTGTCGGCTCTGCCGCCCCGGTAGCGGGGCAACGGAGGCGGGTTATAAGCCTGCAGCTGCAGGCTGTCTAGCCCTAAAAGTACGCTTTTGTCTTTTTTTCGCCCGACCCGCCAGCCTGACAGCTCGCATCGTGACCCAAGTTAGCCAGAACCAACCGGCTATCGCATCAAAAGACCCCTAATCTATAGCACCAATACCCGGTGATTGATAGTTAAATCTTTTGCCTTGGTTCGCCTCGGTTGCGCCATTTTGGCCGTTATTACGCCGTTGTCGCGACACATTGGCCGGTAATTTGCACAGGCGGTACCGGCCTTGCTGGTGCTGACCACGCACCCTTGGCGCCCGGTAAAACCTTAAAAACGGTGTAGATCACCCTGAGTAAAACTATGATTCAAAAAGAAATTCAACAGCCACAGCCTACCGAAAAGATTGACTTCACAACCCGCTTCAGCCATGTATAGGCAAGACTGAGGCGGCAGTATGGTAACGAGCCAAGCGTCAATGACCGGGAACAGAATCGATCGGAACGCATGAGTAATAAAGGTTTTTCCAGACCGGTGGCGCGTTTGATTGGCCTGCCTTTAGTCGCGCTTGGCCTGACATTCAGCGCCTTGGCCGGGGTCGCGGCAACGCGTAACCGTGATCAGCTGCAGCTGGTACCGGCCGCCTTTACACCGGCAGATCCGGGTTTCAGCACCACAGTGCCATTGCCGAAAAGTCGTCCAGATCCGGCTTTATATTTCCCTGCCGACCCGGTCGAAATCACCGTGCCCGCGCCACGCCCGAAAATTGAAGACGTTTTACCAAAATCGACGATCACCATCGGCGAGATGATTCGCCAGCAAACCGGCCGCGACAGCACGGACGAAACCACCTTGACCTTGAAGCCGGGCGAAGGCATCGCCGCTGTGCTGAAGCGGGGCGGCTATCCGGCCCGCACCATTGCCACCATTGTCAGTGCGATGAAGGACAAGGTGAATTTGCGCCGCTTACAAATTGGCACCCGCTTCCAGATCGCCGAACATGGCTTTCGTTTTTCGGTAAAATCAGGGCGTGACATCTATGTGATCAACCATCCGGACAGCGGCTGGCTGACGCTCACCGCGATTCGCCCGGTCGATACTTATATGAAATTTGCCGCCGGGGTCATTGACGGGTCTATCTATAATGCGGCGATGGCTGCTGGCGTCAGCGAATCGGCTTTTAACGACTATGTTCGCGTGATGGGGTTCTCGGTCGATTTCCAACGCGAAATTCGGGCTGGCGACAGTTTTGAGCTGCTCTATGAAGTCAGCCGCGACCGGCTGTCGGGCGATGCGGTTGGCAGCAAGCTGCTCTATGCCGGCCTGACCCTGTCTGGCGACAAGCTTGGCTATTTCAGCCTTGAAACTGACAATAGCGTTGGCTGGTATGACGAAAATGGCAATTCGGCCGCCCGCACCTTGATCCGCACCCCAATTTCCGGGGCGCGCCTGTCCTCATCTTTTGGTAACCGCCGGCATCCGGTCAGCGGCTATAACGCTATGCATAAAGGCGTCGATTTTGCCGCACCGCGCGGCACACCAATCATCGCGGCCGGCGATGGCATTATTACTGAAGCCGGCTGGAAAGGCAGCTATGGGCGCTATGTGCGAATCAGGCATAATGGGACTTATGATACCGCCTATGCCCATATGTCGCGGTTGGCCCCCGGTATCAGCCGTGGCAGCCGCGTCGCCCAAGGGCAGGTGATCGGCTATGTCGGCTCTACCGGCCGGGTAACCGGCGCCCATCTTCATTATGAAGTGATGGTCAACAACCGGCAGGTCAATCCGATGACGGTCAGGCTGCCAACCGGCAAACGCATCGATCCATCATATCATCAAGCGTTTGCCAAGGTGGTTGAACGCGTTGACAACGAACTGTTATCGCGCGGCGTGAGCCGGTTTGCCCAAGCCGACTAATCACCCGCCCATGCGCCCCGCGCATCCGTGACTCAGGACCGACCTATGCAGATCGAAGAGCTATGGCAATTCCCGGTAAAAGGGCTAGGCGGCCACAAAATAGCCGCCGCCACCCTTGCTGCCGGCCGCCATTTCCCCGATGACCGTCGCTTTGCCATTTCTACCGGCGATGCCAAATCAGCCGCCACCGCCAGTGGCACCTGGCTCCAAAAGGCGCATTTCCTACAACTTTTGACGCATGAGGATCTTGCCGCATTCCAGTGTAGCTATAGCATGGTCGATGGCGTCGCTACATTGACCCTGTCACACCGTGATCGTACCTGCCTTGCGATCAATCCGGCCGACCCCGACCAGCGCGCCGCCCTTGAACAACTCTTTGCCGACCGGCTTGGCGCCAGACTGGCGGGCCGGCCCCGTTTATTCGAAATGCCAACAGGGGCCTATAGCGACCAGCCGACCGCGTTGGTCAGCCTTGCCAGTACCGCGTCACTGGCGGCGTTTGCGGCGGCAAGCGGTACCCGGCCCGACAACCGGCGGTTTCGGATCAATATTGTCATATCTGGCGTAGCAGCTTTTCAGGAATCCGAACTAATCGGCCGGCATATGCAATGTGGTGACGCTATATTAGCGATTAAAAAACCGGTCGGACGCTGTGCGGCAATCAATGTCGATCCGGATACCGCGCGGCGCGGGCCAGACCATCTGGCGATGATGCGGACGCATTTTGGCCATTCGGACCTTGGCATCTTTGCCGAAATCACCGGCGGCGGGCAGATCAAAGCCGGCGACAAAATCACTCTTTTATAGGGCAACCTGCCGTTATAGGGCGAGCTGCGGTCTGTCCAAATCAGCCGCGCCGCGAGCGGGGGGGTCAGGATGCCTCTTTTTTATCCTGATCGGTTTGCACCGCCTCGGCCAGCTGGGCTGGTGTCAGGGTATCGACCGTCAAGGTATCGCCGGCTGGGGTGTCAGCCTCGTCACGCTTGGTCTCGTCAGCATCGCTGCCATTGGCCTTGCTGTTGGCCGGCCGGCCGCGACCCGCACTTCGCTGGCGGCGCGGCGGGGCAACCGGTGCTACCGCCTCATCAGCAACGGCTTCTGCGGCACTGCCTTCCGCGTTTACCGCATCAGATTCATCGGCAGCGGGTTTGTCGGCATCGTCCTTGTCATGATCAGCAGCGTTGTTGGCTTGGTCTTGCAAACGCTTGGTTTCCGCAACGCCGACAGCCGCCTGATGAAGCCGGAAATAATGGTCGGCAAACTGGGTGTAGGCTTCCGCTGTGATCCGTTCACCAGCGGTCGCCGCGTCATGCGCCAAGGCCATATATTTCTCGTGAAGCTGTTGGGCGTTTCCGCGGAGCTTTACATCCGGGCCGTTTGATTCATACGAGGTGTTTCGATTTGGCACATGGTTATGGCCATTATTTCCACGCCGACCACGACCGCGGCCACGTTTCGCGTTTTGAGCTTGTCTCATTATTATTTATACCACATCGGTTGATAAAACGGCTTTGTCCGACTTAATCATAGTTCTCTTAAGGGCGTTGTTCGCCAAAAGGAGTGACATCAAGCCACCCGGCAAAAGCACCTGCATTTCAGCAAAAGACGCTGGCACGGCCTGGAACTTTGTCCAGTTGCTGCGAATTGCCGCTACCTTACCCACGGCGTTACGGCAATATCAAGCAAAATATAAGCCTTATTAAACTTTATTTACGAATTGAAGACATCGTGTAATCCCAGCCAAATCAGCAAAATGGCCCGCCACAGACAAGCCGGCCGCCGCCGCTATATCACTGACCGCGGCATCTTGGCCGGCACCGACCTCGACAAAAGCGGCGCCATCAGTGGCCAATGCAGACGCCAGTTGCGGCATCAGGCCGCGCCATAATGCCAAGCCATCTTCCCCGCCATCAAGCGCCGGCATCGGATCATAGAGCCGCACATCGGGGGCGAGCCCGGCAATCTCATCACGCGGAATATAGGGCGGGTTGGACAGAATCACATCAAACTGGCCAAACGCCGCAAGGCCGGTGGTAAAATCATGCTGGCGAAATTCGGCCCGCGGTGCCAACCCTAAACGCGCGGCATTATGGCGGGCCATCGCCACGGCTTGTCGGTTAATATCCAGCCCAATGCCCGCGGCCGATGGAATTTCCGACAAAAACGCCAATAAAAGGCAACCGCTTCCGGTGCCAAGATCAAGACAGCGCGCCAAGTGGCCGCCCCTATTTGCCTCGCCTGTGGCATCTTTTTTT
>CAZYKI010000049.1:4681-13519 GCA_964648035.1 uncultured Candidatus Puniceispirillum sp.
CCCAGTCGCGTGTTTTTGCCCAGTCGGAGGCGGCCGCAACCAGCGTTTCCGAATCTGGCCGCGGATCAAGCGTTGCCGGTGACAGATCAAAGCGCAATGACCAGAATTCACGCCAGCCACGGATGCGGCTTATCGGCTCGCCTGCCAACCGCCGGCTGGTCAGCGCGTCAAGCCGTGCTTGTGCCGCGGCATCAAGCGGGCCAAGATCCTCATGCGGCAACACCGGTTCATCGCGCGCCAACGCCAGCCCCAGCAAACAGCGGGCATCGGAGCGGGCGCTGTCGATTCCCGCAGCAACAAGCTGTGACTCAATCGCCTGCAACAGGGGGAACGCGCCTTGGCTGCCACCCGGCATCACAATCAGCTGCCTTCGGCCAGCCGCCGGGCTTGGTCTTCCGACACCAGCGCGTCAATCACCTCGTCAAGCGCTTCACCGACAATCACCCGGTCCAATTTATACAAGGTAAAATTGATCCGGTGATCGGTGACCCGGCCTTGCGGGAAATTATAGGTGCGGATGCGTTCGGACCGGTCGCCGGATCCCACTTGCCCTTTACGGTTGGCGGCGCGCTCGGCCTCAACGCGCGCCCGTTCGGCATCGTAAATTCTGGCGCGTAAAATTTTCATCGCCTTGGCCCGGTTCTTGTGCTGAGACTTCTCATCTTGCTGGCTAACCACAATACCGGTCGGCAGGTGGGTAATCCGCACCGCCGAATCGGTCGTGTTAACCGATTGACCACCCGGGCCTGACGCCCGAAACACATCGATCCGCAAATCAGCTTCATCGATCTGGATATCGACTTCCTCGGCCTCGGGAAGGACCGCAACGGTGGCCGCTGACGTATGGATTCGGCCGCTGCCCTCGGTTTCTGGGACGCGCTGCACGCGATGCACGCCGGATTCGAACTTCAAGCGGGCGAACACATCATGGCCGGCAATGGTCGCGGTGGCTTCCTTATAGCCGCCAATGCCGGTTTCCGAGACTTCCATAACCTCGAAACGCCACCCATGTTTCGCGGCAAGGCGCTGATACATCGAGAATAAATCCGCCGCGAAAAGCGCCGCTTCATCACCACCGGTGCCGGCCCGCACCTCAAGAATGGCATTGCGCGAATCATCCTTGTCCTTTGGCAATAAAAGCAGTTGCAGCTTTTCCTGTTCGCCCGGCAGTTGGGCTTGCAGCATGTCAACCTCGCCTTGTGCCATCGCCTGCATGTCGGCGTCGTCGCCGGCCTCGGCCACCATGGTTTTGGCATCGGCCAGTTCGGTCTGAATCCGCAACACCAGCTCGATTTGGTCACAGACCGGGCGCAAATCGGCCAATTCACGGGAAAATTGGGCAAGGTCACTATTGGTCAGATGGGCCGAATCGGCAAGCCGCGCCTCGACCTCTTGCCGGCGGGCGAGAACTTTTTGCATGGATGAGTCAAGGCTCATGCCAGAACTCCTTTTGAAACTATACACATCAGGGGAAAATAAGGGCTGTGCGGGCGGGGCTATGGGGCTTGCAAACTGTCGGCAATCACGGCGGCAAGCCGGTCATCCACCGGTATGGTGGACTGGGTGCCGGTCGCAAGGTCACGCAGTTGAACCGCGCCCGCGGCACGCTCGTCACTGCCCAGAATCAACGCCAGCCGGATTCCCGCCTTGTCGGCCTTTTTCAGCTTTTTACCAACCGCACCGGCTGTCGGCAGGTCAATATCAATGCCAGCATCGCGCAGCTGTTCGGCCAAATGAAACGCGGCCAAGTCCGATTCGCTGTCGGCGGCAATCACCGCGACTTTCGGGCTTGGGGGCGGCCCCGCTTCACCCAACATCGCCAGCCGTTCAACGCCCGCCGCCCAGCCAACACCGGGGACTTGTGGCCCGCCCAGCATTTCGGCAAGCCCATCATAGCGCCCCCCGCCCAGCACCGTACCTTGGGCACCAAGCGCATCGGTCACGAATTCAAATGCCGTGTGGCAGTAATAATCAAGCCCTCGAACCAGAAGCGGGTCATAGGTCCAGCTGATATCAGCCGCGTCAAGCGCCCCGGTTAACGCCGCAAAATGCGCCTTTGAATTGTCGTTTAGGTAATGTTCAAGCCGCGGTGCGTTTTGTAAAATCTCGCGATCACCCGCATCTTTTGAATCCAGAATACGCAACGGGTTCACCGCCAACCTTGTGCGGCTGTCTGCGGACAGCTTGTCGGCAAAGCCGGTCAAATAATCGATCAATGCCGCGCGGTATGCCTGACGGCTGGCGGTATCGCCAAGCGAGTTCAGATGCAACACACACGCATCAAGCACGCCAAGCTGATCAAGAAACCGCGCCCCACAGGCAATAATCTCGGCATCGGCAAGCGCATCGGCTGGCCCCAAATATTCAATACCGACCTGATGAAACTGCCGCATTCGGCCCTTTTGTGGCCGTTCATAGCGAAACATCGGCCCGGCATAGAAAAAGCGCAATGGCAGGCTTTGGGTGAGGCCGCCTGAAATCATCGCGCGCACCACGCCAGCGGTGTTTTCCGGCCGCAAGGTCAGCATTTCGCCGCCACGGTCGGCAAAGCTGTAATTCTCCTTGGTGACAATATCGCTGCTTTCGCCAAGCGGCCGCGAAAACACCTCGGAAAATTCAAAAATAGGCGTGGCCATTTCCTGAAACCCATAACGGGCTGCCGCATTACGCGCGGCATCAATCACATGACGATGGCGGGCCATGGCTTCTGGAAACAAATCGGCGGTACCGCGCACAGGCTGTAAACGTGACATGGGCTTTATGCGCCTTTTTCGGGTTGTGCCGATGCTGCATCAGCGGCTTTGATCGCCGCAACGCGCGCTTCGACAAGTTCAACAACATGCTCGACAATATCACCGTTTGACAAGCGATGGTCGGCCATGCCCGACAAATAAATCTGGTGCGTTCCCTTGCCGCCACCGGTCAGACCGATGTCGGTTTCACGCGCCTCGCCAGGTCCGTTGACCACACAGCCGATAATCGACACGGTAATGGGCAGGTCAATATGTTCCAAACGGTCTTCGATGGTTTGGACCGTTTTGATCACGTCAAATTGCTGGCGCGCGCAAGACGGACAGGAAATCACCGTGACGCCGCGGCGGCGCAACCCCAGTGATTTCAGCATTTCATAGCCGGCTTTGACCTCTTCTGCCGGGTCGGCCGACAACGACACCCGGACCGTATCCCCGATCCCGGCCCACAACAGATTGCCAAGGCCGATCGCCGATTTAATGGTGCCCGCCCGCAAACCACCGGCCTCGGTAATGCCAATGTGAAGCGGGCAGTCGATCACCTCGGCCAATTGATGATAGGCAGCCACCGCCAGAAACACGTCAGAGGCCTTAACCGAAATCTTGAATTCATGAAAATCATTGTCTTGCAGGATTTTGGCATGTTCAAGCGCCGACTCGACCAAGGCTTCGGGGCATGGCTCGCCATATTTTTCCAACAGATGCTTTTCCAACGAGCCGGCATTGACGCCAATCCGCATCGAGCAATTATGATCGCGCGCGGCCTGTACCACCTCACGCACCCGCGCCGCATTGCCGATATTGCCGGGATTGATCCGCAAACAGGCGGCCCCGGCCTCGGCCGCTTCGATCGCCCGGCGATAATGGAAATGAATATCAGCGACAATTGGCACCGGGCTGGCCGCACAGATCTGCCGCAAGGCCGTGGTGCTCTCAACATCAGGACAAGACACCCGCACAATATCCGCGCCAGCCTTGGCCGCGGCGGTGATCTGCGCCATTGTTGCCGCCACATCACTGGTCAGACTGTTGGTCATGGTTTGTACCGAAATCGGCGCGTCACCGCCAACTGGCACCGTACCCACCATGATTTGACGGCAGGGGCGGCGCTGGATCGTCCGATATGACCGATAGGCGTTCGACACAAATACACTCCCGCAACAGACCAGCCTGACGCGGCCGGTACCGACTGCCCCCGTCTATACCCTGTTCAGGACCAAAGCGCCAGATCATTGCATGGTTTTTCAGGGCATGGTTTTTCGCCACACCGTCTTTTGGCATTATCCGGAGACTGTGCGGCAACGAGCAACCGCGGGGGGAGAGGCTAGAGCGTTTCGCGCAATGTCTCGGCGGTCAATGGCAAATCGCGGACAATTTCGCCGATCTTCCCAACCGAGCGCGGTTTGTCATCGCCAACAATCACCACCAGCCCGCCGGCATTGCCGGTGCTAAGATAGACGCTGCTGTCCGCATCAACGACATAGCTGTCGCCAGCGCGCATCAATTTGGTCATCACCGCGCCACCATCATTACGGATAATTTCGACCCAGCTTGACGCCACCGCACGGATGATGATTTCCTGGCCGGGATCACGCAACGTTGCCTGTGCCGCATTAGTGGGCAGCGATGTTGACTGCGGCTCAAGCACCGGCGCGGTGCTTGTGGCCAGCGCATCTGGCGTGGTGGCCGGCTGTGCCGGGACCATCTCTTGAACCGGGATCGGCATTTGTGGCGGCACAACAGCAACATCAACAGGCACTGGTGCGTCGGTTGATTCGGTTGCGCCTATCACATTTGCACCCGTCGCGGTTGACACCGTGGCCGGTGCTGTTGGTGACGGCGTTGTGGCGTCCGGCAGCGTCACCGCAAGATCAGGCAGATCAGCGCCAACCAGCATCGGCGCTGTAACTTCAGGCGTTGCAAGATCGGTTGTCAGCACATCGTTTTGCGCTGTCCCGTTCACCCAATACCAACCGCTATAGGCCAGTACCGCCAGCACCACCACAACCGACGCCACCAGCGGCCCCGACCGTTGCGGCGGGCGCGCTGTGATCGGCATATTGTAGGTCTGAACAAGCGGCGCCTGCCCCTCAAGCCCACGATAGCTGTCGACAAGCGCATCACTGTCGATGCCAACCAACCGCGCATAGCTTCGTAAAAAGCCGGTCACATAGGTTGGCCCGGGAAGGTCGTCAAATGTCCCCGCTTCAAGGCTTGCCAAAAAATCACTGGATATATTCAACCGGCGCGACACATCGGCCAGCGACATCTCTTGTTGACGCCGCGCTGATTTGAGCGCCATGCCAATTTTCTTGGCACTATCGAGCCGTGTTACATCTATCATGACGTCCTGCATGGCACCCCCCACCAAACAAGACCCTGCCACTCAATTGGGCAGAGTTTTCAGAATTTTGTTGTTTACAGGCGAACCTGGCACACAAAGATATTACGCTAACGCCCTATATAACATGGCTTTTTTGAAAGCGAATGTCAACAAGGCTTGTCACGCATCGTCAAGACACGACCCGCGCCGCGGCTACTGATCGCTGTCCAGACCGAAAGCCGTATGCAAACTCCGTACCGCAAGTTCGGTATATTCAGCATCAATCAGCACCGAAATCTTGATTTCCGAGGTTGAAATCACATGCAGATTAACCCCTTTCGCGGCCAAGGTTTCAAACATTGTTTTGGCGACACCGGGCTGGGTACGCATGGCGGTACCAACAACCGATATCTTGGCCACATTGGGCGCGGCATCAACCACGTCAAACGCAAGTTGATCTTTGATTTCATTGATAATTTTGACAGCCTTGTCCATATCGGCACGACCGACAGAAAAGCTGATATCGGTCTTTTTGGTCTTGGTGGACGCGCTTTGCACAATCATATCAACATTGACATGATGATTGGCCAAAGCCCCGAAAACAATGGCCGCCACGCCCGGCTTGTCGGCAAGGCCGACGATGGTCAATTTTGCTTCGTCAGGGCTATAGGCGATACCGCTGATGGTTTCTTGTTCCACGACTGAATCCTCACTCACGACAAATGTGCCTTCGGCATGGGTAAAGCTCGACAGCACCTGTAAATTAACATTATGCCGCATCGCCATGGCGACCGACCGGGTTTGCAGGACCTTGGCGCCTGATGACGCCATTTCCAGCATTTCCTCGAATGTGATCTGCGACAGTTTTTGGGCTTTCGGCGCAATCCGCGGATCGGTCGTATAGACCCCATCGACATCGGTATAGATGTCACAGCGATCCGCCTTCAAGGCCGCCGCCATCGCCACCGCCGAAGTGTCCGACCCGCCACGCCCCAAAGTGGTGATACGGCCATCTGGTCCGATCCCCTGAAATCCGGCGATCACGGCGACCTGACCGGCCGCCAGCCGGGCGCTGATTGCATCAGCATCAATCCGTTCGATCCGCGCCGCGCCATGCACGTCATCGGTATGGACCGGCACCTGCCAGCCAAGCCACGATCGCGCATCAACGCCCAGATTCTGTAACGCAATCGCCAGCAGACCAACGGTCACCTGTTCGCCGGTTGCGACAATCGCATCATATTCGCGGGCGTCATGGATGGACCCGACATTGGTCGCCCAGTCAACCAGCTGGTTGGTGGTACCGGCCATCGCCGAAACCACCACCGCCACCTCGTTCCCCGCATCGACCTCGGCTTTGACGCGCGCGGCCACATTGCGAATGCGATCAAGGTCGGCTACCGATGTGCCGCCAAATTTTTGAACAATCCGTGCCATTTTTAAGTATGATGTTCCCGAAAACCGAAATTCGAACGCAGCTATAACGGCAACAGGCCGCTGGGGCAAGCCCATCATGAGTACCGCTGACAGGAAAGAAATAGAAAATTTTGCCGCCTTGTCAGGCCAATGGTGGGATCAGGCCGGCCCGATGGCGCCGCTCCACGCCTTCACACCGGTGCGGATTGACTATATTCTGGCGGCAATCCGGCGGTTTTTTCCGGCCACCACGAGCGGGCCAAAACCGCTAACCGGACTAAGGGTGCTGGATATTGGCTGTGGTGGCGGATTATTGGCCGAACCAATGGCCCGGCTTGGGGCCAGCGTCACTGGCATTGATGTCACCGCCCCCGCGATTGCGGCGGCCAGCGCCCACGCCGCCGCGATGCATCTGGCGATCGATTACCACACAATCACCGCCGAGGATTTGGCCGCCACCGATGCCCAGTTTGACGTGATTTACGCATCGGAGGTGATCGAGCATGTGGCCAACAGGCCGGCCTTTATCGCCGCTATTGCGCGTATGTTAAAACCCGACGGCGTGGTGGTGATCACCACGATCAATCGTAGTCTGCGCGCCCTGTTACTGGCGAAAATAGCCCTCGAATATGTGGTGCGGCTGGTACCGGCAGGCACGCATGACCCAACGAAATTCGTTCGTCCCGACGAACTGCGCGCCGAATTTGCCGCGGCCGGCATTCTGCTTGACGATATGGTCGGTTTTGCCCCGCGGCCTGGCGGCGGCTTTATGACCATCGGGTCACTGGCGGTCAATTACGCGGCAAGTGGCGGCTTTGCCGCAGGCGGGCGCTAACCGACCGACCCTGACACCATCAACCGGCCTGTCATCGATGGGCCAGTTATAAAAAGATGCGTGATAAATAGACGCGCAATCACGGGATGCGTGATCTTTGGACGGATCATCACTGTTCGGGCGGTAACCACGGCATCGGTGTTACCTCAATGCCTTCATCAGCCAATTCTTCATATTCTTCAACCGTCGATTGGCCATAGATATTTTCTGGTTCAGCCTCGCCATAATGGATTTTGCGGACCTCGTCGGCAAAGTCGTCACCGACATACCGGCATTCAGTCTCAATCTTGCGTTGGATTTGCCGTAATTCGGCCAGCACCGCCCCATAGGCTGCCAGTGCGGCCGCCTCATTGACCGGTTTTGCCGGCACCGGCTTTTGACCGCTGGCCACCGGCGAGGTAGCGGGCGGGGTTGGTTTCGCTGGCATCGGCTGCATCGCCTCGCGCGCCGCCTTTTGGCGCTTTGGGCTAGCCAGATTGGGCGCCATCAGGGCCCGACGAACGTCACGGCTGTCACAGATAGGGCAACTGACAAGACCATCCTTGCTTTGCGCATCAAACGCATGGCTGGTCTGGAACCAGCCTTCAAATTCATGCGCTTGTCCACATACCAATCGGTATTTGATCATCGTCTCTGTCTCATGATCACGCCGCCGGAACGGCTGTCTTGCTTACCGCAAAAATAAGCACCAAGCCGCGAAGATTCAAGTATCGCTCCGCCGGAACAGCCATCTGCGTCTTGTGGCTAGAGCGCCCCGTGACAATGTTTGTATTTTTTGCCAGACCCGCACGGGCAAGGGGCGTTGCGCGGCACTTTTTGTCCGGCATCAGCGGCCGGTGGCGCCGGGCTGGCCGCGTCTTCGGCGGCCTCATCTTGGTCCTGCCGCAACTCGACATGCGCCAGCACCATGCTGGTGGTTTCGCGCATGGTGGCAAGCATGGTCTCGAACATCATAAAGGCTTCGCGCTTATATTCGTTCAACGGGTCCTTTTGCGCATAGGCCCGCAAGGAAATGCCCTGGCGCAGCTGGTCCAGCCCGAACAAATGCTCTTTCCACTGCTGGTCAAGTACCTGCAACAACAGATTCTTTTCCGCCATCCGCATGATATCGGGGCCAAGCCGCACCGCCTTTTCCGCCATATGGCGATCGGCCAAATCGATCAAACGCTGGGTGATTTCGGGGTCAGCAATCCCGTCCTCGGCAAACCACGCATCGATCGGCGCGGCCACGCCAAGCACACGCTGTGCGTCCTGATCCAATTGGCGGGCATCCCATTGGTCGTTATAGCTGCCGGCCGGAATCGCCCGTTCAACAATCAACGCCGCCGCTTCATGCCGCATGTCGATGACCGTGTCATGCACATCATCGGCCCGCATGATATCTTTGCGCTGGTCAAAGATAACCTGACGCTGATCATTCATCACATCATCATATTTCAGCAGCTGTTTGCGGATCTCGAAATTGCGCGCCTCGACCTTGGTCTGGGCCTTTTCAACGGCCTTGTTGATCCACG
>CAZYKI010000050.1:0-12980 GCA_964648035.1 uncultured Candidatus Puniceispirillum sp.
TTTGTGAGGACTGTGGCGTACGCTTCAATTGCGGTGCGCCGGCCGGCAAGGACCGCTGTTGGTGCATGGATTTGCCAAATTTGCGCGGCAGCTTTGACCTTGCGGGCCAATGTGTTTGCCCGGATTGTCTGACGGCGGGCACCGCGAAATCGATGATACGGGCCCGCAAGGCACGCCAACGGCAACGCGCTGCCGCATCAATACGGCGCCCAAACCGTCCCTAGGTCAGCGTCCAGATCGGGTCTTGTCACCGCCGAGGATGGCAAAACGGCGCAAAAAAGCCGCCGCGGCGTCTTCAGCGGATTCGGGTTTGATGCGCAGTTTGGCCGGCGTGCCGGCGGGTTTGACAAAGATTTTCCGTGCTTCATCTTCTGAAAAGCCCGCCAGTTGCGTTGCTTCCAGCCACGCCGCCATCCGGTCGGCACGTTTGATTGTCCGCTGCACCGGGTCCGGCAACTTGGCTGGCAAGCCAAACCGGATATTGACCGCCGCATCAAGCCGCGACTCAATGTCTCGATAAATGCCGCCAAGCACATGTTTGAAGGGGGTAATCATATCGCCGATCACATATTCCGGCGCATCATGAAGCAGGGCGGCAAGGTACCATTTTTGATCAAGTTTGGGGGCGTTCATGCGCACCAGCTTTTCAACAATCACCGAATGCTGGGCGACCGACAGGCTGTATTTGCCGCGCGTTTGGCCGTTCCACCGGCTGACCCGGGCCAACCCATGGGCGATATCTTCAATCTCTATATCCAATGGCGATGGGTCCAAGATGTCAAGGCGCCGACCACTTAACATGCGTTGCCACGCGCGGGGTGCCTCATTCCCTATGGGGCTTTTTTTATCACCTCTTGCCGCCGCGCTGCTAGTGGGGGACGAGGCCGCCTTTCCGGCACGAGACGATGATGCTGATTTCAAGACCATGGGTTTATCCTGCTTTGCTGTCATGCCCGGCGTGGCTGGCGCGGGACACGGCAACTAACAACGCTGACAAGCTGTCGTTCAGTGATCGGCTATGGGCTAGGATGACCAGTGATGGCGGCGGCGTCAACAAGCCTTGGCCTTTCGATTGCATTGTTGTATCAGATATTTAACGCATCACCATATATGGCTACCGGCTATGGGACCCACGCGATGGATTTCTTCGAAACACAAGAACGGTATCGCCGCCGCGAAATGCGCGGTTGGGTGCGACTGTTCACCCGCATTGTGGTGGTTGGTGGCGTGTTATGGGTTGGCTGGCTATGGGGACAGGCGGAACAGGCCAGCCTGAAAGCCGAGGCTGATCTGGTCATCTATCAGAACAATATCCAGATCACCCAATTGAGCAACGAAATTCAGGGGCTGAAAAAAGCACTCGCCGAATCAAAAGCGGCGGCGCTGACCAATGCGGCGTCAAATGCGAGCGGTGAACGTTTGCGAAGCCTGATTGTGAAAAAAATTGCCGGTGGCGTCAGGCCGGAACAAATCAGCCAGTCGATCCAGCGGCTTGGAAAGCCGGTCAATTGTCGCGTGCTGGAAAGTCATGATGTCGCTGTCGCCACGCCAATTTATGCCGGACAAGAGTCAAAATTGACCTTGTTCAATGGCGGATTGAACCTGTTTGTTGAAGGCAAGGAAGACCGCAAGTCACGCCGGAACATAACCATATTCGACCCGGCGCAACCGCTATCGGTGCGGTTGGCCTTTCTTGGTGGTGAAAAGCTGTTGTCTGGCACATTGCCCTTTGATGCGGTGATTCCCGGTGACAGCTGGGTTTTGCTGCTGCATTTTGAACAGGTTGAACTGCTGGGTTATATCAAAGTCACCATCAAAAGCTGTGTGCCGCGCTAAAGGCAGCTGGTGGCTCTAAAGATTATTTGACCGTAGGGCGCGGCATCGCAAACACCTCGGTGACCCGCGCATAATCCATATAACCCAGCCGGGCCAGAGGCTGGTAGCGCGTTACGTCAACTTTGCCGTCTACCACCACCGCATCGTCAATATGAATGCCAACAACAGTACCAATCACCATGATTGTTGGCTCCATATCATCTGGTTTGGGCAGCTCGACCGTTTTCCATAGGTGGCATTCAAGCGCCGCCGGCGCGCTAGCAACGCGCGGCACGGATACCGCGTGGCAATCGGCCATTTCTAACCCGGCCGCCTCAAATTCATTGGTTCCATAGGGCAGGGCTGCAGAACTGACATTCATTGCATCGCCAAGGGCGCTGCTGACAATATTAACCACAAATTCCTTGGTTTCGATCACGTTACGCAGCGAATCCTTATGTGGCAGTCCGGGGCCGGGGGCGCTGCTGAAAATGACCATGGGGGGGAATTCTGAAATAGCGTTGAAATAGCTATAGGGCGCAAGGTTCACACTCCCATCTTGTCCACGGCTGGAAATCCAACCGATCGGGCGGGGTGATATGATGGCTTTTAACGGGCTGAAGGCAAGGCCTGCCTGTTGATGGGCGCCGGGACGAAAATACATAATCAAAACTCCTGTTATCGGGGGTGGCGCGGGGCCAGTGGCTGTGTGGGGGCGCGGTGCCGGAAAGCGGGCTAGCCCGGAAATCTATGCCCTATGACGGTGTGGTATCACCCTTAAAGCGTAGCGTGCAATTGCCGGTAAATACCTGTGTGAAGAGGGATTCCTTGCAATTTGTCCAGCTTGGCGCAGGAAGCCCTTGCTGGTCACGCCATATAGCGGCCAAGGACAGCGCGGCAACAAGCGCCAGCAATATCCACATGGTTCGGTTCATCAGATCCTCATTAACGATTTACCACTCAGTGATATGGTCGGGCAGATCGTCTTCGTCAATATCCGATTCAGGAAAGATTCGTCCGGCCACGGAATGGCCGGCGCGTCGTGGGCTGTCCCTGTCGCCGGTAACAAGCGGGTGCCATTCAGGCAGGTCTTTGCCCTCGAATAATAACCGGTACGCACAAGTGGATGGCATCCATGCCAATTTATGCAGGCTGTCGGCTGTCAGCGTCACGCAATCAGGAACCACAGATTTGCGCTGGCTATAGTCACGGCAACGGGCGGTGGTGCAATCCAGTAGTTGGCAACCAACATCAGTATAGTGAACAACACCCGTGTCGACATCTTCGAGTTTTAACACACAGCATTTACCACACCCATCGCACAATGATTCCCATTGTGATGACGTCATTTTTTCAAGGGGCGTGTCTGTCCAAAAAGCGTGTCGCTGCACAATATGGTCCGATAGCTATCTTCCTGTTCGGCAATATATCGCCGGGTCGCGGGCACCGTATTATAATCATGCGCCACCTGCATCTGGAATACCATTCCGTCCTGATGGCGGAAAAAATATTCGCACCCCGCCAAATAAAACCGCCACATGCGAACAAAACGGTCATCATAATCTTGTTTGATCAGGTCAATATTGGCGTCAAAAGCAATCCGCCACTGACGCAGTGTTTCGGCATAATGCCCCCGTAGGATTTCAAGATCGATGATTTTCAACCCATGACGACTGCAACAAGCCACGATCTGTTCAAGCGATGGCAAATAGCCACCCGGAAAAATATATTTGTTCAGCCAGCGATTGCAGCGGCGCCTTGTTGCATTGACGCCAATCGCATGCACCACCGCCAGCCCGTCTGCCGTCAACAGGCGGGAAATCGTGGCAAAATAGCTGTTGAAATGCGCGGCCCCAACATGTTCAAGCATACCAACCGATACAATCCGTTCAAACTGGCCGGTTTGATGGCGATAATCGCGAAGATGAAAATCAATCTGGTCGCCGCGTCCTTGTTCGGTGGCGCGTTGTTTTGCATAGGCTAGTTGATTTTCCGACAAGGTGATCCCGGTGATGCGGGTGCGAGGCTCTATTTCCCACAACGCATTTGCCAGCCCACCCCAGCCGCACCCAATATCCAGCACCCGTTGCCCAGGGCGAAGGCACAGCTTGGCAGCAAGGCGCGCCAGCTTGGTGATTTGCGCGTCGGCAAGCGGGTCATCCGGTTTGTTGAAATAGGCACAGGAATATTGGCGCCGCGGGTCCAAAAACTGGTCGAACAAACTGTCTTTCAGATCATAATGATGCGCAACATTGGCTTTGGCGCGATAGGGCAGAGTCAACCGCCACCAGGTCACGGTGGCATGACCGGCTTGTGCCAGCCGGCCAAGCCAGTGGCGCTGCCATCGATTGTTGCTGGCCATTAGAATATTCATAAAATCGTCTAATGTGCCATCGCCGATGACCAGCGTGCCGTCCATATAGGCCTCACCGATCGCGAGGTCTGGCTTTAACAGAATGCGCCAAAAAACACCCTGATGGGCCAGATGGATGGTGACATGCGGCCCGGTTTGACCACTGTCAAGGTGATAGAGACCGCCTTGGCCCAGCGCAATCGAAAGGCGCCCCATCGCGATGAATTGGCGAAATAGGAACATGCCGCAGCGGATCACCATGTTAGGTCGCTCCCCACTTATGGCCGATAGACTATTTATACCGGGACAATCATCAAAAAAGCGTTAAAAGGCGTTGGTTTTTTGGGGCGCGCACGCTACGGCCTTGTCGCCGCCCGCCAAACGCGGCAAGTTAGCGGCATGGCCTCATCATCCCATCACGACAATGCAGATTTTCGGCTTGAATCGCCACCGCTGTCGATACGGCAGGGGGTTGTGCGTGCCGATGATTTCGATGATGTCTATTTTTCGGCGGATGATGGGCTTGGCGAGACACAGCATGTCTTCATTGACGGCAATGATTTGCCAGCCCGGCTGGCGGCGCAACAGCGGTTTACCATCGCTGAAACCGGCTTTGGTACCGGGTTGAATTTTTTGGCGGTGCTGGCGTTATATGAAGATTTACAGCGCGCCAGCCCGGATAGCGGCCGCGAAATAGATTTCATTTCCTTTGAATCGCGGCCCTTGGATGCGGTGGTTATGGCTACGGCACATCGCGCATTTCCGGCTGTGGCGACCTATAGCGCGGCCTTGATTGATGCGTTGCCGCCGCGCTGGCCGGGGCTGCACCGGCGCAATTTTGCCGATGGGCGGGTCCGACTGCATCTGATCTATGGCGCCGCTGATTCAGCGCTTCGGCAGGCCGATTTTAGGGCCGATGCGTGGTTTCTTGACGGGTTTACCCCGGCCAAAAATCCGTCGATGTGGTCAGCCGATTTATTGGGCGAGGTCGGGCGGCTCACACGCGCTGGCGGCAGTGTTGCCAGCTTTACCGCGGCACGGCTGGTCCGCCAGCATTTGGCAGCGGCCGGATTTGATGTTGAAAAGCGGCCTGGGTTCGGCCGCAAGCGCGATATGATCATTGGCCGTAAACGCGGGGCAATACAGTCGGCGGTGCGATCAGCGCCGGGGGTGGTGGGCGTCATCGGCGGCGGGATCGCCGGGGCCGCCGTGGCCGCCGGTTTGCAGGCGCGCGGGGTAGACGCCCAGATCATCGACAAGGATACGCATTTGGCCGCTGGTGCATCAGGCAACCGTCTTGGGGTGCAAAGTCCACGTTTGGCGGTGGATCATAACCCGCTCAGCCGGTTGTCGGCTGACTGTCTGTCCTATGCCGCCTGGTGCAGCGACCGGTCTGGTGCCGCGCAGGCATCGCAGGTTGTCGCGCTGGATTGGCCGGATCGCGAGGCCGTCAGGCATGCCAAATTCCGCCGGCAATATTGGCCGGATGAATTGATGCGGCCCATCGATCAGGATACCGCCGCATCGGCCACCGGCATAGCGCTGCCGTCGGGCGGTATGCAGTATGATCAAGGGCGGGTGATTGACCCGCCGGCTTTGGTCCGGTATCTGGCACAAAAGTCCGGTTGTCATCTTGGCTGTGATGTGGCCGCGATTGCGCGGGCTGATGGCGGCTTTCAGGTGATTACCGCCGACCAACGAACGTTTTATTTTGACCGGATTGTGCTGGCTGCCGGGGCCGATCTTGACCGGTTTCATGCGATGTTGGCAGTCAGCGGTATTCCGGTCGATATCACCACCGGTCAGGTTAGTCAGGTGCCGGCGGTGGCGGCGCTGGCCGGGTTGCGCGCCGGTATCAGTTTTGGTGGCTATCTGACGCCAGCGGTGGCGGGGTGGCATGAATTGGGCGCCAGTTTTGACCGACATGGTTTATGCGAGCTGTCCGCCGCGGCCGATATCGCCAATCGCGATCGGCTACCGGCGGCATTGGCACGCCTCATGCCGGATCCGGCCAGCTATCGGGCACGGGTCAGCCGGCGGGCGAGTACGCCCGATCGCGGCCCGGTCTGCGGCCGGCTCGCGGCGGGGCTTTATGTGCTTGGGGCGCTTGGGGCGCGCGGCCTGACAATGGCACCGTTGCTCGGCGATATGCTGGCGGCTGAAATCGTTGGAACGCCGGTCACGATCGACCGGCCGATCCGGCAGGTGATTGATCCCTTTCGGTTTCGGATGCGGGCTAGTCGCCTATAGGCCCAACATTTTGCGGGCTTCAAACCGCTGGCCATGTGCGGTGCATTGCGGGCTTAGCAATTGCAGAAATGCCGGTGCAATATCGGCAGGCTGTGGCAAGCTGGCCGGGTCCTCGCCGGGAAAGGCCGACGCGCGCATGCCGGTGGCGGTGCCGCCCGGTGAAATCATATTGATCCGCAAATTGGTCTGTTCGGTTTCCCCGGCCCAGACCCGTCCCATTGATTCAAGGCCCGCCTTGGTGATCGCGTAGGGGCCCCAGAATGGCGCCGATCCTTCGGCCACACCGGAAGACACCAGAACGGCCCGTCCGGCCGGTGCGGCAATAAGGAGGGACTCCATCGCTTTGATAAGGTGCCATTGACCGGTCAAATTGACTGACAGGGTATTGTCCCAGAGTTTTTCATCGACATGTGACAATGGGGTCAATGGCCCAAGCATTGCCGCATTGGCAAGCAACCCGTCGAGGCGGCCCCAGCGTTCGGCAATCGCGGCGGCAAGGCGTGGCATCGCCGGATAGTCGGCCATATCCAATTCGACGATTGTGGCCGATCCGTTCATGGCCTTGATGTCATCATCCAGTTCTTCAAGCGCGCCGATTGTCCGGCCAGTGATAATCAGCTCGGCGCCAGCAGCAGCGGCGGCCAAAGCCACAGCACGGCCAATACCCCGGCTCGCACCGGTGACAAGAACAAGCCGATTTTCAAGATCAAACGTCATCGAACAATCTCCGTTGCAAGGTGGTTAGCGGCTATTGCCGTGCGATACCTGCTTGGCGGATAGGCCAGAGGCCAAGCGGATTGGATAGTCACCGGTAAAGCAGGCATCACAAAATTGCGGGCTATCATGGTTGCGTCCGGCAACGCCCATCGCCCGATAAAGCCCGTCAATTGAAATAAAGGCCAGCGTATCGGCGCCAATCTCGCGGGCAATCGCGTCGACATCCATCATCGCCGCAATCAGCTGGTCGCGGTCGGGCGTGTCGACCCCGTAAAAACAGGGGTTGGTGGTGGGGGGGCTGGCAATCCGCATATGCACTTCGGCGGCACCGGCGGCCCGCATCATCGAGACAATCTTGCGGGATGTTGTACCGCGTACGATTGAATCATCGACCAGCACAACCTTCTTGCCTTTGACCGTTGCGGGATTGGCGTTGTGCTTCATCTTGACGCTGTCATTGCGGCCCTGCTGGGTCGGCTGAATAAAAGTCCGGCCAATATAATGGTTGCGGATAATACCCAACTCGAACGGAATGCCTGCCGCTTCAGCATACCCCAAGGCAGCCGGCACACCGGAATCGGGAACCGGGCAAACAAGGTCAGCATGGGCCGGGGCTTCTCGTGCCAATTCCTGGCCGATTGCCTTACGCGCATGGTAGACGCCGCGCCCCTCAAGCACACTGTCAGGACGGGCAAAATAGATATATTCAAACACGCAAAAGCGACTTGATTGCTTTTGAAATGGCCGCTGTGTGGTGATGCCGCTTGGGGTGATCACGACCAATTCGCCGGGATCCAGATCACGAACAAATTCCGCCCCGACAATATCCAGCGCGCAGGTTTCCGAGGCCAGAACATAAGCATCTGCCTGCTTGCCAAGAACCAGCGGGCGCACCCCAAGCGGGTCCCGCACCCCGATCAGCATATCATCGGCAACGCACACCAGCGAATAAGCGCCTTCAATTTGGCGCAACGCGTCAACAAGCCGGTCGGTCACGGTGGTTTGATGCGAGCGTGCCACCAGATGCATAATAATTTCGGTGTCGGACGATGACTGAAACAGGCTGCCGGTTTCGACAAGCGAGGCCCGCAATCGCGCCGCGTTGGTCAGATTACCGTTATGGGCCAAGGCAAAGCCGCCAAATGCCAATTCAGATGAAAAAGGCTGAATCTCCAGCGTCGCATCGGATTTGCCACTTGTTGAATAGCGGTTATGACCAATCGCCACATGACCGGCAAGGTCGTTGATTATACCTGAACCGGCGCCAAAATTTTCCCCAACATGGCCAAAGCCGCGCCGTGCATAAAATGTTTTTCCATCAAAGCTGACAATGCCTGACGCTTCTTGACCCCGATGTTGCAACGCGTGAAGCCCAAGGGCGGTGGTGATGCTGGCTTCGGCCGTTCCATAAATGCCAAAAACCGCACATTCCTCATGGAGATGATCATCGTCGAATGGGCGGGTGGTAAGCAAATCCATAATCCTTAATCCTAACAAGCAGGGCGGCCCAACAGGTGGTATGATCTGGCCATATTTATGCTGTATCACGCTGTCGCACATCCAGCCGACAGGCGCGATCTATCGCATGGTTAGCGGTTTTCTTCATCCTTTAACAGCTTCATGCCATTGCCGACGGCGTTTTTGCCAGCATCGATCGAGTCGTTGATTGTTTCGGCGATTGGGCCGCTGCCAAAAGGCGGTCGGTATGCCACATTGCTGATGATCATGTCTTGATATTTATCGGGGAAAAAACCAGCCAGATGATAGGCACCGCGGCTCATCAGCGGCATTGTATGTGCCGATTTGATATTGTCCGGCAATTGATTTTCGCCCTCGACCGCCAGCACCGCCGCAATGAACATAATTAGCACCAGCAATACCCCGCGGATCACCCCGAAAAGAGCGCCAAGCCAGCGGTCAAAACTACCAAGCCCGACCCGGGTCAGTCCGGGCGCGATAAGGCTGGCAATGATAAAGCTGATGACGACGGTTGCGGCAAACGGAATGCCCCAGCCAAGCGCGCTGCCAAAGCCGCCAAGATTGAGGGCGTCATTGATCGCAATTTCCAACCGTGGTGCGGTATAATTGGCCACTAAAATCGACGCGATCCAGCCGGCCAAACCAAGCAGTTCGCGGGTCATCCCGCGCAGCATGGCTAAAATAGCCGACACAATCAGAACGAGCGCAACACCGTAATCGACTAACGTTAATGTTGCAAAATCGATCATTGACAGTCCCATCGGGCGCGGCCCGTTTCCAGCTTGGACGGAGTATGCGTCAAGCGGTCAATTTATACCACCCAAAATTTCAATCAGATCACCAAGGTTGGCGGGTTCTGCCGTTGATATGCCGGTTGGTTTTGGCCCTGCTTTGCGCGGACGCGGCATGACGGCGTGGTCAAATCCCAACTTTGCGGCTTCTTTTAATCGTGCTTCAGCCTGGGCGACCTGACGCATTTCGGCAGACAGGGCCACCTCGCCGAAAAACACGGTGCGTTGTGGTGCTGGCCGGCCGGTGACTGATGAAATCAGCGCTGCTGCCACGGCCATGTCGGCAGCGGTTTCAGATATTTTCAGCCCGCCAGCGACATTCAGGAAAATGTCGCGGCCTGACAGCGGAACGCCGCATCGGGCCTCAAGTACGGCGATTAGCATCGCGAGGCGGCTCGAATCCCAGCCAACGACATTGCGGCGGGGGCTGGCCAATGATGAGGGCGCGACCAGCGCTTCGATTTCGACAAGCACCGGCCGGCTGCCCTCGATACCGGCAAACACAACCGCACCGGCGACATCTTCGCGCCGGTCGGCCAAGAACAGCTCCGACGGGTTAGGCACCTCGCTAAGGCCCGCCTCAACCATTTCAAAGACGCCAATCTCGTCGGTTGCACCGAACCGGTTCTTGACGCCACGCAAGATCCGAAAATGATGCGACCGGTCACCTTCAAAATACAACACTGAGTCGACCATATGTTCCAGCACCCGGGGGCCGGCAATGGCCCCGTCTTTGGTGACATGGCCAACAATCAACAGCGCAACCTGACGGTTTTTGGCGGCGCGGATCAATTCCTGTGCCGCGGCACGCACTTGCGACACGGTTCCGGGTGCCGAATCAAGGGCTGGCAAAAACATCGTTTGGATCGAATCGATAACCAGCACATCAGGGCGGTCATTGCCGTCCATTGACGCGGCAATGTCACTGACATTGGTTGCCGTGCCAAGCGCCACAGGCGCGCTGGCCAGGCCAAGGCGGGCGGCCCGCATCCGCACCTGATCGGCTGACTCCTCGCCGGAAATATAGGCAGCCTTCAATCCGGATTCGGCCAGTTTGCAGACCAGTTGCAACAGCAGGGTCGATTTGCCAATACCCGGATCGCCGCCGATCAATGTGGCCGATCCCGGCACCAGACCACCGCCAGCAACGCGATCAAATTCGCCAATACCGGTAATCATCCGCGCTGGCGGTGCGGCGGCGCTTTGGCTATTGAGTGATTCGAGCGCGATCCGTTTGCCCGTTGTCCGTTTGCCCGGTCCTGCCGGTGTTTCGCGGCGTTCTTCAACCAGCGTGTTCCAGGCGCCACATTCGTCACATTTGCCGGCCCATTTGGCAAATCCGGCGCCACATTGCTGGCACAGATAGGTAACGCTGGTTCGGGCCATCACGCCGATGCCTTGCTACTGGCTGGTCTGGTTAGCGGGCCATCGGCAAGCCCTAGAACAAATTGATGGACTTCGGGAACACCGGATTTTTCCATCTCGCTGGCCGGTCCGAACCAGATGATGACGCCATTATGCACCATCGCCACCTTGTCGGCGATCCGCCGCACTGACGCCATGTCATGGCTGATCGTCACCGTGGTCGCGCCAAGGCGTTCGCGCGCGTCAATGATCAACCGGTCGATCACCCCGCCGGTGATCGGGTCAAGGCCCGAGGTTGGTTCGTCAAATAAGAGGATTTCAGGGCGGTCAACAATCGCCCTGGCAAGAGCCACCCGCTTTTGCATGCCGCCCGACAATTCGGCTGGAAACAGATCGATTACATGCGGGGCAAGGCCAAGCTGGGTGATCGTGTCGGTGGCAATCTCGCGGGCCTCTTTTTTGGGCAATTTGCGCTGTTGGCGCAACCGGAAGGTCACATTTTGCCAGACCGGCAACGAATCGAACAACGCGCCGAATTGAAAGGTCATCCCAAAACGTTGGCGCATGGCTTCAAGGGCAGCGCGGCCTTGGCCCAGAATTTCCTGCCCATCAATCTTGATGCTGCCACTTTCTGGCGTAACAAGCCCGTTCAAACATTTCAGCGTAACCGATTTACCACAGCCCGATGTGCCGATAATGGCAACTGATTCGCGCGGTGCAACCGACAGATCGATGCCTTTTAATACATGATTGGCCCCGAATGATTTATTCACACCGGTCATCTCGATTTTTGCGGGTGCGGCCATTGATCAGACTCCGAAAAACAGGGCTGTGACCAAGTAATTGGCGATCAGAATCAAGATCGACGCGGCGACCACAGCATTGGTGGTGGCTTGGCCGACCCCCTGCGCGCCGCGGCCCGAATGATAGCCGTGATAACAGCCCATCAGGGCGATCAAAAAGCCGAACACCGCTGCCTTGATCAATCCCAAAGTCACATCTGATAATTCAAGATATTCAAGGGTGCGTGCCAGATAGATCGACGGGTTAAATCCCAACCGGTAAACCCCGACGATATAACCGCCAAAAACACCAATAATGTCGCCAATCAGCACCAGAAAGGGCAGGCAAATCGTGCCGGCAACAAGCCGTGGGGCAACCAAATATTGCATCGGCCGGGTTGATAAGGTGTCAAGCGCGTCGATCTGGTCGGTAACCCGCATGGTGCCAATTTCGGCCGCCATCGAGGCGCCGATGCGGCCAGCCACCATCAGCCCGGCAAGGACCGGCCCTAACTCACGCGTGACCGACAACACCACCACTGTGGCCACCGTGTCTTCGGCCGAAAAGCGGGCAAAACCGGTATAGGACTGCAACGCAAGCACCATCCCCGAAAACAAGGTGGTCAACCCAACTACAGGCAGCGAAAAATAGCCGATATCCAAGATTTGCCGGCCAAGCTGCTGCCAATAATAGGGGGGGGTGACAACCCAGCGGAGCGCGGTAAAGGTAAATAACGCAATGCGCCCGAAAGCGGCCAGAAAATTGATCGCCGTATGGCCAATATTTTGCAGGAAACCCAACATAAGTTCAGAAAAGCCACTCTGGTTCGGTGAAAAGGCGCAGGTTCGTTTATGCCGATATTTCCGGTTTTTGGCTATAGAAAATGCCGGTGTGACGGGTTAGGGCGTGGCCGGCTGGCAAAGCGCCGGCCCTCCGAGGTACTGGCGGGCTGGACGATGACCAAGCTGGGTGATGAGTTCATAACCAATCGTGCCCGCATCAATGGCCATGCTATGAATGTCATAGGCGTCATGCAATAAATCGGCGCGGCCGGTGGCAAGATCATCCGCTGTCAGGTCAGTGACATCAACGGTGATACTGTCCATCGACACGCGTCCAATTACCGGCGCGGTTGCTGACCCAATGCGAACGCTGGCTTTGCCGCCAAGCTGACGCCGATAGCCATCAGCATAGCCAACGCCGATGGTGGCGATGCGCGAGTCACGGCGCAAGGTGACCGTCCCGTTATAGCCAACTTTGTCACCGGCGGCAGCGGCACGCACCTGCATGATGCGGGCGCGCCAGCCCAAAACCGGCTGCAGCCCGTCACCGGGCCGCCCGGCTGGATGGATTCCGTAAAGCGCGATTCCGGGGCGGGTCATTTGGAAATGGTAATCAGACCCAAGAAAACAGCCGGCACTATTGGC
>CAZYKI010000051.1:0-12932 GCA_964648035.1 uncultured Candidatus Puniceispirillum sp.
GAGCGCGCGCGGCGCAATGCGGCATGGCGTTGACGCAACGCGGGTGAAAGGCGCAGCCGCTTGGCGGGTCAATCGGGTTTGGATAGCTGGCGCCAAGCTGGGTGTTGGGTATGCCAAGATGCGGCTCTGGCGTCAGCACTGATTCAAGTAGAGCGACGGTATAGGGGTGCTGGGGGTTGTTAAATAGGGCTGCAGTTTCTGCCTCTTCAACAAGCCTCCCAAGATACATTACCGCGACACGCGTTGCGATATGTTCAACAACCGCCAGATTATGACTGATAATAATATAAGTCAGGTTCAGCTCTTTACGCAGATCGCTCAACAAATTCAGGATTTGCGATTGAACCGACACATCAAGCGCCGAGGTGGGCTCATCACAGACAACGACCTGTGGCCTGTTTACCAGCGCACGGGCAATCGCAACACGTTGACGCTGTCCGCCCGAAAGTTGGTTTGGATAGGACTCAAAAAGGCGTGATGGCAGCCCAACAAGATCCATCGTTGTTTCCACCTGGCGGCGAATTGTCTGAGCACTCTCAACACCCTGGACGCGCATTGGCAAGCCAATGATCGAACCAATCGATTTACGGGGATTCAATGATGAATAGGGATCCTGAAAAATGGGCTGCACCATACGTGCCAATTCCAGGCGTGGCACTGCGTTAATTGGCTGACCGCATAAGCTTACCATGCCGCTGGTCTGCGGCAAAAGCCCAAGCAGGATCTTTGCCAATGTCGTTTTGCCACAGCCAGACTCACCGACAAGCGCCAGCACCTCACCACGCTTGACCGTCAAATTAACCCCGTTCACGGCACGCAATGTCTTCTTGCCCCGGAACATACCTCGTGAAATGGAAAAATTCCGCGTTACATCGCGCGCGCTTATCATCACCTCTGACATCAAGCCACCTTTGCCATTTTCTTTGGGTCAATTACACAGCGATATGCCTGCATTTTTCCACTTTCGGCGCGCAGATCAATATCGCCCTGACGGCAGATATCTGTCGCATGACTACAGCGATCAGCAAACCGACAGCCGGTAAATTTTCCAACCAGCGATGGCACCATCCCCGGAATCGAACCAAGCGGCTCGCCCGGCTTGGTCTTGCCCGGCACCGGAATACAGCGCATCAGGCCACGCGTGTAAGGATGCATAGGATTCTCAAAAATCTGCTGAACCGTGCCCTGCTCTACAATCTGGCCTGCATACATCACCGCAACACGCGTTGCGATGCGCGCAACCACTCCAAGATCATGCGTGATCAGGATAAGCCCCATATCAAATTCTGACTGAAGTTCCTGCAACAGCAAAAGGATCTGTGCCTGAATGGTAACATCAAGGGCGGTAGTCGGTTCATCAGCGATGATCAGTTCAGGTTCACATAACAAAGTCATGGCGATCATGACCCGCTGTCGCAACCCACCAGACAACTGATGCGGATATTGATTTAACCGCTGGTCGGCCGCGGTGATACCAACCTTTTCAAGCATATGTTTGGCAAGGTCACGCGCCGCCGCACCGGTAATATTGCGATGCCGGTGCAAGGTCTCAACCATTTGGTTGCCAATGGTAAAAGCGGGATTCAGGCTGGTCATTGGTTCCTGAAAAATCATGCCCATCTTATTGCCGCGAATATCCGACATTTGCCGTTCTGAATAATCGAGAATGCTGGTGCCACCCAGATCGAGCTGTTCAAGCCGCCGGATCGCCTTTTTTGGCAGCAAATCCATAATCGCCAATGAGGTCAATGATTTTCCACAGCCAGACTCGCCAACAATGCACAGCGTTTCACCCTTATCGACATGGATATTGAGTCCATCAACCGCGTGAAGAACCCCCTCGGCCAATGGAATATCAACAGACAAGTTTTTCACTTCCAGCACACGATCAGACATCTACAACCCCTAGTTCCTGTTTTCCGGCGCGGTGATATCCCGAACACCGTCACCCATCAGGTTAATCGCCAGAACCAGCAGGAACAACGCAACACCCGGAATGGTGATCAGCCAGGGTTCAAACAGCATCATGTCTTTGCCTTCCGACACCATCAGCCCCCATGATGGCAAGGGGGGCTGCACCCCAAGACCGAGGAACGACAGCGCTGCCTCCAAAATAATGGCATGGGCGATCTCAATGGTCGTGATCACTATAAGGTTATTGACCACATTTGGCATGACCTCGGCAATCAGAACACGCGAGATCGAACACCCGACTGCCTGTGCCGCGGCTACATAATCCATTGATCGAATTTGTAGCGTTGATGAGCGCATAACAACGGCAAAACGATCCCACAACAACAGCCCCAGAACCGTGATGACAACTTGAAGTGAACCACCAACAATTGCAACAACGGCAAGAGCAACAAGGACAACAGGCATCGACAGGCGCACGGTGATCAGGAATGTCACAACCATATCGACACGCCCACCAAAATAGCCCGCCATGACCCCCATCAAGGTTCCAATAAGACCGGAAATGACGGCAGCACCAATACCGATCAGCAGGGAAATCCGCGCGCCGTAAATCAACCGCGACAGATAATCACGCCCAAGATGATCAGTTCCAAGGATATGCTCCCAACTACCCCGGCTATCCCAAACCGGTGGCACCAGACGTTTCATCAGATCTTGATGATACGGGTCATGTGGTGCCAGCAGCGGGGCAAGCAAAGCAATGGCAATCACGGAAATCACAATTGCCGACCCGATAATCATCCCCTGATGGCCTTTGACCTTTTTTGTCAAAAACCCCCATTTTCCTGACGGTGTCATTTTTGCATCTTCTGGTACTGACATCAGCTAATCCTGATTCGTGGATCAAGCCACGCATTTAACAAATCGGCAAAGAAGGTCAGCACGATGTAAAAGAGAGAAAAGACAAGAATAAGCCCCTGCACCGTTGGAAGATCATTCCGGGTGATTGATTCCCACGCCAAAAAGCCGGCTCCGTGCAGAGCAAAAATCGTTTCAACCACAATCGAGCCGCCAAGCATAAATCCAAACTGTACAGCCGCGAGACTGACCACAGGAATGATTGCATTACGAAGTGCGTGCTTGAACAACACGACGGTTGGCCGCAATCCCTTTGCCCGCGCTGTTCTGATGTAATCAGTACTCAGAACCTCAAGCATACCGGTCCGTGTCAACCGCATGATCGCAGGTGCAGCATAATATCCAAGAACGACAGTCGGCATCACAAAATGTAACCAGCTGTCAGATCCGGATGTTGGCAATAGCCGCAAATTCACCGACAGCAGAACAATCAACATCAGGGCAAACCAGAAGCTTGGCAGCGCCTGCCCCATAACCGATAAGAACAGGGCAAACCGGTCGATGATGCTGTTTGGCCGGATTGCAGCAGCAACGCCAAGCGGCACCGAGAAAAGAATGGCAAAGGAAATGGCGCTGACCCCGAGCATCATCGTGGTTGGCAGTCTTTCGCCAATCAGGGCACTGACATCAGTGCGGAAATAATAGCTCTTACCAAGATCACCCCCGAGGGCGCGCTGTAACCAATCCAGATATTGAACAAGAATGGGTCGATCAAATCCGTATAGCTTGCGTATCGCCTCAATATCTGCATCCGAGGCGGTCTCACCCGCCATCGCAATGGCAGGGTCACTTGACAAGTACAGCAGCCCAAAACTGATAAATGACACAGTCAGTGCGACCAATGAGGCAAGGCCGAACCGCTTAATCGTGTAAAAAAGCATTAGGATATACCTGTCGGAGTAACAGTGGGAAAAGCTGCGCGCCCGAAGACGCGCAGCAATGGATTACAGCCATTTTGCCGTAAAGAAGCGTGGAATTTCATCCGGTGTTGGGTTGAAATCAACATCTTTGGAAAACGCATACCATGTGTTGTATGACCACAGTGGGAACATAAACACCTCCTCTGAAATGCGCGACAATGCTGCCTTATAGGCATCTTTGCGCACCTTTGGATCAACGTTAGTATCACCAATTCCAAGCTGTTTGATCACCTCGGGATCCTTTGAGTAATCATCCTTGCCACCAGACTGGAAGTGGCTAGTAATCGCTGACACATCATTGATCGAATATGAACCCCAGGTACCAAAGTTGAATGGTGAACCACCATCCTGCACCTTGTCGCGGAACGCGGCATATTTCAAATATTCAAACTTTGTCTTGATGCCGATTGCGTTCAGATTGTTAATCATGGCCTCGGCGTAATCCCGGTTCCGATAGGCAAGAAACGGTGTCTCAAAACCGTCTGGGTACCCCGCTTCAGCAAGCAATTTTTTCGCCTTTTCAGGATTGTAGTCATATTTTGGTACGTCCTGTGTACAGCCAAACTGAGATGGGAAGCACAGAGAATTCACTACAATCGACTCTCCCTTGACGAGCGCCTTAACGATGCCTTCACGGTCAATCGCATGGGCGATTGCCTTGCGAACGCGGACATCATTCATCGGGTTCTTGCTGTGGCGCCCCATGGCATCAAAATTCAGATAGCCAATGCGCATCGTCGACGAATTTTTTACCGTAAATGCCCCTTGCGCCTTGATACGCTCGGCCTGATCAGGCTTTACTTTCCAGATCCAGTCAATACCACCAGAGAACAGCTCAGCTAGCTGGGTATTGCTTTCAGCAATTGTACGGATGACAACATTTCCAATATTGGCCTTGCCTTTTGGACTGCCGTCATGATGACCATCGTATTTCTTAAACCGATAACGCTTACCCGGCTCAACACTTGTGACCGCATAAGGGCCTGTGCCAACCGGCTTCAGCGCCATTCCCTCTGGGCCGACCTTACCGTAATAATCATTTGGATAGATAACAAGTGGGCCGGACAAAAACTCTAGCGCAGCTGGAAATTCTTTTTTGAGGTTAAGCCTAACTTTGTATTCACCAAGCTTTTCAGCACTTTGCCACCAATTAACATTCCGCGCTGGTTTAGCGCCATTCTTTGGGTCTGCGACGTAGTTTAGGGTGAAGACCACATCATCGGCATCAAACTTCTCACCATTGTGAAATTTCACCCCTTTGCGAAGATCAAATTCCAATGTCTTGGAGTCAACCCACTTGTAAGCCGTTGCCAAATTTGGCAGATATTCGTTCGTTTTGGGATCGCGATATAAAAGCGCGTCCCAGACCATGCGTGAAATGACAATACCTTCACGAGCCGTATTATAATAGTTATCAATCGACTCTAGCTCACGATCAATTGCAACGTTGAGCGTATCGTCAGATTTTCCTGCTTGAGCAACAGATGACAGACTAAGCCCCACGATAACTGAAGCAAGCGGTAACAGATAATATTTTTTCATTTTCTCCTCCCGGCAGAAGCTTAACCGTTCAACGAACAGTTAATGTTTTAAAAATTTAAGCATACGGTCTCTTGATTGCCAAGGGGCTTGTCTCTCTTTTAAAAAGCAATAAACTTGCGTGATCTCGCATTTCAAAACATAATTCACGCTGTTCATTTAACTCTGTCCAGCCGATCAAACTCACCAAATCATTCCGACTGGAACCGTGAAATGCCTTCACCTGAGCATCATAAGCATCAGATTATCGGCCGCTTTTTGGCGCAAGACACCGCGATACAATCAGCATTCTGGATGCTGATTTCGTGTGTTGCGCTATCGCTTCTGGCCGGCATGGGGCGTCTTCTTGGCCAGTATGAGGTGAATGCGCTACAGACGGTGTTTTGCCGTCTGTTTTTCGCCTTTCTGGTGATGCTGCCGATGGTGCTTCATGCTGGCATTGGCAGCCTGTCAACCACCCAGCTCAAAACATATTTCCTGCGCTCTGTATCCGGCATTATTGCAATGTGGACGTGGTTCTACGCGGTCACATTGATCCCGATTGGCGAGCAAACCGCGCTCAGCTTTCTGGCGCCATTATTCACCACAATAGGGGCAGCGCTGGTGCTTGGTGAAACGGTCAGGATTCGCCGCTGGCTGGCGATTGCAGTTGGCTTTGCCGGGGCGCTGATTATCATTCGCCCGGGCATTGTCGAGATCACCCTTGGCCATATGGTCGCCATTTTTTCAGCCGTCGCTATGGGCTGCTCGGCGCTGATCATCAAGCATCTGACCCGCCGCGACAACCCGTTGGTGATCGTGTTCATATCGCATCTGATCATGATGCCAATGGCACTGGTGCCGGCATTGTTTGTCTGGGAATGGCCGGACAGCACCGTCTGGTTGATTCTTATTGGCACCGGACCGGCGGCTGTAATCGGCCATATCACCTTGGTCAAGGCCTACAAGCTGGCTGATGCGTCTTTCGTTGCCGGCATCGATTACGCCCGTTTGCCGTTTGCGGTGCTGTTTGGCTGGCTGATGTTTGGCGAATTGTCCGACCTTTGGACCTGGGTTGGCGCCAGCATTATTTTTGCCTCGTCATTTTATGTGATCCGGCGTGAACGGCGCGAGGCGCGCGCCGGCAATGCCGGGCCTGTACCCCTGCCAGAAAAAGGATAGACCATGACTGAACCGCTAATTGATTGGCTTGATTCGCAACAAGACAATATGCTGGCGCTGCTTGGCACGCTTGTCGATATCGACAGCAACAGCTTTGATAAGGCCGGCGTTGACCGGGTCGGCGCACAGCTGATCGCCTTTTTTGAGTCGCATGACATCCCACATGAAACGATCGGGCTGGACACGCATGGTGATGCGATACGGGCCATTGTTGCGGGTGGCGATGGCAACCGGCCAATTTTACTGTGCGGGCATCGCGATACGGTGTTCCCGACCGGCGAGGTTGCCAAGCGGCCGTTTCGCACCGAAGACGGCAAGGCGTTTGGGCCCGGTGTTGCCGATATGAAACCCGGGCTAGTGATCAATGCATTTGTCCTAGCAGCGTTCCATAAATTTGGCGGCCACCCGAACCCGCTTGTTGGTCTTTTCACTGGCGATGAGGAAATCGGCTCGCCAAGTTCAAAAGATGTGATCATTGCCGAAGCGGAAAAGGCGCGTCTTGCCTTTAACAGCGAGCCAAGCCGCCCAAACGGTAATATCGTGACCCGGCGCAAGGGCGGCATTTTTTGCCATTGCGAGATTGCTGGGGTCGCCGCGCATTCCGGGGGATTTTTCGAAGACGGGCGAAGCGCCATCGAAGAGCTGGCGCGCAAAGTTCAGGCCCTGCATGCGCTGACCGATCTTGGCCGCGGGATCACCGTCAATGTCGGTCTTGTCAGCGGTGGACAATCGGTCAACACCGTAGCTGCCGAGGCCAGTTGTGGCATCGATATCCGCTATCGGGACAGTGGCGACCGCGACCAAATTTTGAACAAGGTACGGGCGATTTGCGAGACCACGACAACTGACGGCACAACGTCATCACTGGCGATCAGAGGCGAGTTTCACCCGTTGAACCCATCGGCCCAATCAGCCGAATTGTTCGCACTTTATCAGGACGCGGCGGCACGTGATAACGTCAGCGTTGCCGGCGAACATTCGGGCGGATGCGCGGATAGCGGGTTTATTGCAGCGGCCGGCACCCCGGTCATTTGCGGGGTCGGTCCGGTTGGCGGCAATTACCACCGGCCTGATGAATGGATGCAGATCGACAGCCTTGCCGAACGCGCCCGCTTCATTGCCCGCACCATTCTGGCGCTTGCCAAGGCACCAACCAAAAGTGGCCTTTAGACCGGCGCCCGTCAGCAGGCGGCAGCCATCCCGTCGCCGGCCGGGTCGGCCCCGCCATCAAGCCCGCTATCGGTCATCCGGATTGCATGCAGCAAGGGGGTAACATAACTTGCCGCATAGCGCACCGTTTCATAGCCGGCAGCATTCAGATCGGCCTCTACCGACCTGAAAATACGGTTGGTCAATTCGATCCGGTCCGAGGTCACGCAAAAACGCGGTGCCGAAACCGCCTCATGTGCGGTCATGCCAAAATCGACCACGTTCAAGATTGTTTGCAGAACCCCCATGGTGATGGTGGTGCCACCGGGCGCACCAAGCGCCAGCCTTGGCCGCCCGTTCTGCGACAAAATGGTCGGGCATAAGGCGGTAAAGCGCGCCTTGCCCGGCGCCAATGACCCGGCATGACCAGGCCGCGGGTCAAACACCATCATGCAGTTGTTATACATAAAGCCAAGGCCGTCGGTAATCACCCCGGAACTGGACCCAAGCGAATGGGTCAGATTGACGATATTGCCATCGCGATCGGCGACCACAAGATGCGTTGTATCCTTGCTTTCCGGGGCGCCGCTGTTCAACCGTTCAACATGCGCCTTGTCGCCGGCGCGAATACGGGCGGCCAGTGCGGCAGCATAGGGTTTAGACGCCAATTCGGCTACCGGCACCTTGACAAAGGCCGGATCGCCCATATGCCGGCCCTTGTCGATGGTCGCATATTTCATCGCTTCGGCGACGGTGGCAATATAGGCCGCTGTGTTATGGCCCATACTGGCAAGGTCAAAATTTTCCAGAATATTAAGCATCTCCAGCACCATCAAACCGCCGCCGGGCAACTGGTTGGTGGCAATATCAAAACCGCGATAAGTACCGGTCAGCGGCGGGGTTTCGATCGGGGTGCAGGCAGCAAGATCCTGTTTGGTCAGCAGCCCGCCATTAGCTTTCATATCAGCCTCGATCTGATCGGCGATTGCACCGCTGTAAAATAGGTCAATCCCCTCGTCAGCAATGCGTTGATAGGTGCGTCCAAGATCAGGGTTTTTCAAGATATCGCCGATTTTCAGAAGTTCACCTTGGGCATCCAGATATATCTTGCGGGCAGCCGGCAATTTATTGACCACCGCCACCCGTTCCATGCGCCCGGCCTGCGCTGGCTGCATCCAAAAGGCGTGAACCCGTGGCCGGACCGCAAAACCATTCACACAATAGTCAATCGCCGGCGTCATCACCTGTCCAAGCGACATCGTCCCATATTGTTTCAAGGCATGGTCAAAAGCGCATAAGGTCATGGGCGAGGTCATTGACTGATACCCGAATTCATTGACCCGCCCGGTCAGCACAAAGCCAAACCCGTCATCGCATTCCCGTTCGATCAGATGCGTCCACATATCGGGCGTTGTGGCCAGTGGGGCCCGGCCATGAAAATCGACAAAGCCATTGACACCCTTTTCGGGCATCATGATCTGCATCGCCCCAAAACCGGCAATGCCACACATTTGCGGGTCTACCACCGTTTGCACCATCGCCGCCGCAATGGCCGCATCCATCACATTTCCACCGGCCTTGAACACCTCAAGCCCCGCCTCCACCGCCTCAGGCTGTGGCGCCGAAATCATACAGTCTGGCATCGACACGCTCCCTTACCATGCATCCGTTTGCCCTTTTGTCAGTCACAACAGCGATCAGCATAAACAGGTTTGGCCCATTTATACCAGTCACGACGTTATACCAGTCACGACTATCAGCGGCGGATGCGTTTTGTACCTTGTCGTCACCCAATGGCACGGTTTAGCCTTTAAGCGATCAGTGACGCCCGCAGATAAAAATGGCGGCAACAATCGCGAATAACAATGAAAGAGTGACCAGTGATGGATTTTACCCAACTTGATTTTGATGCCGAGGCCATGCTTGCCGGTCTGCAGCCCTGGGTCTTGTGTGAAAGCCCAAGCTATGATGCCGCCGCCCTCAACCGTATGCAGGATATCGCCGCGCATGATCTTGCCGTTATGGGGGCCACGGTTGAAAGGATTTCGCCGCATCCCGATACCGGTGATTGTATCCGCGCCCGCTTTGCCCACCCGCATGCTGACCAGCCGGGCATTTTGATCCTTGGCCATATGGATACCGTCCATCCGCTTGGCACGCTGGATAAATTGCCATTCCAGCGCGATGGCAATCGCTGCTATGGCCCTGGCATTTGTGATATGAAAGGTGGAAATTATCTGGCGCTTGAAGCAATCCGGCAGATTCAGCGGATCGGCGCCACAACACCGTTGCCACTTACCGTGCTATTCACCGCCGATGAAGAGATTGGATCACCCTATACCCGCCAGTTGATCGAGGCCGAGGCCCGTCGCGCCGCCGCCGTTCTGGTGCCAGAGCCAGCCCGTAAAGGCAATGGCGTTACCTCCGGGCGCTATGCGGTCGCGCGCTATCATGTCACCACCCATGGCCGACCAAGCCATGCCGGCTTGCGCCTTGCCGAGGGACGGTCGGCGATCCGTAAAATGGCCGACAATATTATTGCCATTGAAGCGCTGACCACTGACGACTGCACCTTTTCGGTTGGCGTTGTAAAGGCCGGTAGGTGGGTCAATTGCGTGTCCTCTGAAGCCAATGCCGAGGTGCTGTCGATGGCCAAAGAACAGCAAGACCTTGATGCGGGTATCAAGAAAATGCTGGCCTTGAATGATCCAGATGCCGAGGTCGCGACACGCGTTGAGGTTGGCTTGACACGGCCGGTCTGGACGGCTAATGCCGCGACACTGAAACTTGTCGCGCTTGCCGAATCACTTGCGACAGCCCTTGGCCAGCCTTTCCGGCATGAAAGTTCAGGCGGCGGCAGTGATGGCAATTTTACCGGCGCGATGGGGGTACCAACGCTAGACGGGCTTGGCGTTGCCGGTGACAAATATCACACGCTTGAAGAACATATCGACATTGACAGCCTTGCGATGCGCGGCCGGATGTTTGCCGGCCTGTTGATGCAGATCGAACCAGGGCTGTAACGCCCCCACACAACCGGAGACTCACCGATGGCCGAAACCAAACTATCAACACACCGGCTTGATGCGCTGTTCCTGCGCGACATGAATTTGGTCGATGATGTGATGGGGAAAATGACCTTCACCGAAGCGATGTTCTATCACATTATCGGCACCGCACCGAGCCCCGGCCAGACCGCGATCCTTGACGCGGTTTTGGTCACCTTGATGGAACATGGTTTTACCCCGAGCGCCATCAGCACCCGCCTGACATATCTATCAGCCCCCGAGGCTATGCAGGCGGCGGTCGCCGCCGGGCTGCTGAATGTGGCCAGCCAATTTATCGGCACCATGGAAAATGCCGCCACCTTGCTTGCCGAAATAAAGGCCAGCCCGGACGGGGCCGAGCATGCCGCCGCAACCATCGTCCAGCGGTATCGCGCTGCCGGCACATATATGCCCGGTTTTGGGCACCATCTTCACCGCCCTGATGACCCGCGCACCCCAAAATTATTTGCGATCGCCGCCGCCCATGACGATATCGATCAATCGCCGATCGAGATGATCCAGATATTGGGGCGCGCTGTTGACAAGGCCTATGGCAAACATCTGACAATCAACGCGACAGGCGCGACCGCGGCGGTGTTGATGGGCGCCGGTATTCCGGTTGGCATTATGCGCGGCTTTGCTGTGATATCGCGGGCCGCCGGTCTTGTCGCGCATGTGATGGAAGAACAGCAAAACCCGGCCGGCCGCACCATATGGGACCTTGTCGACAAGACGATCCCCTATACCGGCAATGCCAAAACTGACAGCTGATCCACCCGTCTTAGCCACAGGTCCTAGCCACCCGCCTTAGTCACAGGTCTTGGCCACGCGCCCTTGGGCTTATTGCAAAGCTATATGCGCCACCATCACGGGTTTCGCCGCGTATTTTGCGTGCATTGACGATAAGAAGAAATATTTTGCTTTTTTGCTAATTTTTAGTCCAAATTCAAGAATAATTTTGTAAAGCTAAGCCCAATTGAACATTTATTGAAGGGTACAGCATCATGACCACATCGTCACGACATCCGGAAACCATCGTGTTGCATGGCGGCAGCTATCGCAGCGACAGCGCCACGAATGCGGTGGCGGTGCCGATCTATCAAACCACCAGCTATCAGTTCAACAGCACCGAACATGCTGGCAACCTGTTTGGCCTCCGCGAGCTTGGCAATATCTATACGCGCATCATGAACCCGACCAATGCGGTTTTGGAAGAACGCCTCGCCGCCCTTGAGGGTGGGATGGCCGCGCTGGCGGTAGCGTCAGGATCATCCGCGGTGGCGTTAAGCCTGCAAAATCTTTGCAGCGCCGGCGACAATATTGTGTCATCACCGCATCTTTATGGCGGCACATGGAATCTGTTTGCCAATACCTTCAAGCAGCTGGGAATCGAGGTCCGGTTTGCCGACGCCGACAATCCTGAGAGTTTCCGCGCCTTGACCGACGATAAAACCCGGGCCTATTTTGCCGAAACCCTGCCCAACCCGAAATTGAGTCTGTTTCCGCTTGCCGAAGTGGCGGCAATTGGCAAAAGCCTTGATATTCCGCTGGTGGTTGACAATACCACCGCGCCAATCACCTGCCGGCCAATCGACCATGGGGCCAGCATCGTGGTACATTCCCTGACCAAATATATTGGCGGTCATGGCACCTCGATTGGCGGCATTATCATCGATAGTGGGCAGTTTGACTGGACCCGCAACCCGGCACGCCAGCCGCTGTTCAATACACCTGACCCAAGCTATCACGGTGCGGTCTGGGGCAGCCTTGTCCCCGAGGCGTTGGGCGCGCCGATCGCCTATGCCATTCGGGCACGGGTGGTCCTGCTTCGCGATCTTGGCGCGGCGATTTCGCCTGCAAACGCGTTTCAGCTGATCCAAGGCCTTGAGACTTTGCCATTGCGCTATCGCGTGCATCAGGACAATGCCAGCCGTGTGGCGGCGCATTTAAGCACCCACGCCGATATCGAAGCGGTCATTTATCCGGGGCTTTTTAGCGGCGCTGAAAAGGCCAAAGCCGACAAATATTTGCAAACCGGTTACGGGCCGATTGTCGGTATTGAACTAAAAGGCGGCGAGGCGGCTGGCCGGAAATTCATCGACAGTTTGCAGATGATCTATCATGTCGCCAATATTGGTGACGCCCGCAGTTTGGCAATCCATCCGGCATCAACGACCCATTCGCAACTGTCGGCCGAAGACCAGCTTAAAGCCGGGGTCACACCAGGGTATGTGCGGCTGTCGATCGGTATCGAACATTATGACGATATCATCGCCGATATCGA